>CAZLGM010000066.1:0-16115 GCA_964558875.1 uncultured Desulfocapsaceae bacterium | reverse complement strand
GCATGAGTGATGCCGCAGGGGCAGTCGCCGACGGCTCAACCGTTGAGCGGGCAAAAAAAATTGGTCTTGACGCTCAGCAGTTTCTTACTTCCCACGATTCCCACACGTTTTTTCAGCAGTTGGATGACCTGATTATAACCGGACCCACCGGCACAAATGTTCTGGATGTTCACCTGATTCTGGCCGGGACAACTCACGAATAATCCGGGGCTGTATCCTGAATAACAGTCGTTGTCTATCCGGTTGTACAAGGCTTTCTGGTAATGATCACAATCATCCAGCCGGCGCTGAAGGCGGCCGCCAGATGTTTGAGCGTATGCCCACTGATTGCCAGTGATGTGAAAAGCGGATAATCGCCAATCTCGAAACATTTGGCCAGGACATATCCCGTTGCGATCAGAGAAAGGTCAAAGGTTGTGAATGTGCCGGTTTTCCTGCGAATAAAAAGAGAAATCGGTATGCAGATAAGGGGTAAAAACTGGGTGAGGATATACGGTCGTAAGTCACCGTTGCCTGACTGTTCGGTGACTATCCAATAAATAACGCTGCCGACCCCGTAAAGAAGCAGAGGCAGGAGCAGCTTTCGGCTCAGCCTGTTGCCAACGAATTCACCAAGCAGGATGGAGAAAAAGCCCATAAAGGAGATGGCCATTGCCAGCCGGTCCCAGAAGAGCCCCCAGTTGTTCGGGTTGGTATGATAATAGGCGGACCCAATCCCTGTCAGTAAAACACCAAGGAAAAGGACAATAAATCCAAGTCTGTTTTCGGAATGGAGAAAATAGGTATTACTCTTTTTACAGAAAAAAAGACCGATAATGCCGATGAGGACAAAAGGTAGGTTAGAGATAACATTGAAAAAATGTGGCACAAAGAGAAGAGTTCGTTGATCGGCAAAATCGTGATAAGCGGGGTCTTGCGGTAATGGGGAGGAGAAATAAAAGGTAACGAATGCTATGAGGAAAAGAGCAGTGAGCAAGGAAATAAGGTTATAATCTCTTTTTCTCGTTGAATAACTCATTACTGCTTCTTTCAGTTATTATTTAGTGCAATAGTTTTCAGCGCCCAGCCTCAACAATCCATACCCGCTATTTGATAGATTTCCTCCCTATTTGTCAACCCGATCTCTTTTTTGGCGTTTTGAGCATTGATCCAGACCTTAATTGGCATGTATTGATTTGAATCTTCAAAGTCAATCCTTTTGTGATAGTTGACTTTTTCTTTGGATTGGCATAATTTTCAGCTAATTTCTATTGATCATTTTTGAGAGTAACTAAACTATGGCATCGAGTGGAAAACTAACAGCAAGCCAGGAAGATTATCTCGAAGCAATATATCATATATCTGCTGAAAAGATGGTTGCCCGGGCTAAAGATATTTCCGAATATCTTCAGGTACGGGCTTCTTCAGTCACAGGCGCGCTGCGGACTCTTGGGAAGCTTGGGCTGATCAACTATGCTCCCTATGATCTGATTACCCTGACGCCTGAAGGAGAGACTGCGGCTAAAGAAGTCGTCCATCGTCACACTTCTCTTCAAAAATTCCTTGTGAATGTGTTGGGCGTTGATGAGAAAGAGGCTGACAAGGCTGCCTGCAAAATGGAGCACTCTGTCCCCAAAGCCATTGTTGAGCGATTGGTCAAATATTCCGAGTATGTTGACAAGTGCCCGAAAGGGGGAATCACTTGGGATTCCGGATTTGGTTACTATTGCAAACACGGTTGCACGGAAGAAGACTGCCAGCGTAACATCAATGATTTGCCCAAAATCGATAAGGGGTGAAGTGAAATTCCGCCTTGTTTATACCCTTTCTTCCCTTCGTCCAATCCCGAATTAATTGTCCATAGCTAGTTTGACTGGTAGGAATAGACCTGAATCTGTTCTGATTCAGTATTGCCCCAGCTTATCTGATTATTAGATCATGCAGCTCATTTTCATCGTCATCCCGAATGGGAAAGTGAGATTGCAGGATTGAACCAATGTCTTCAATGACTTCACAGATTGCATCACATTGATGGTTGTTTTTGATGCCGTCGATTATATGATCGACCATCTTCTTCCAGCTTCCAAGGTCGATTTTTTCATTGATTCCGCTATCGCCCAGAATGACGACATGGTGCTCAAAAACGGAGATGAAGATAAGGATGCCGTTTTTCTCTCTGGTCTCATAAAGTTGCTCCTCAAAGAAGCTGATTACGGCATGCTCTTCCACTTCCTGGCTGATTTCTTTTTTAATGAGAAAGAGTCGTTTAAGACGTGGTAGTCGGCCGACGAGGACATAAAAAGGATAAAACAACACCAAAAAACAGCCGACAAAGAGTAGCATATTATTGGAACCCAGCCAGAGGGCTTTGCCGATAAAGGGGGTGCCCAGCAGTGAGAAAAGAAAACTGAGCAGGAAGCCGCCGATAATTGCCGCAGCTCGATACTCTGAGCTGTGGGAAACCACCATGGGGACAATTTCACCGGAAGTGACCTGCTCGGCCCGATGGACGGTTTGGGTTATTTTGTCCCGTTCTTTCTCTGTTAAAAACTGTTGTGCAAGCGTATTCATATCAATTACCAGCTACCGGATGCTCCGCCACCACCGAAACTTCCGCCACCACCACTAAAGCCGCCTCCACTGCTGAAGCTCCCGCCATAGCCTCCACTTGAGCCGGTAGACCACCCGGAAGAACTCCGTCCGGAGCCGCCTGTTCCAATTGAGCTGAAAATAAAGCCGGCATTGCCACCCAAAAAGATAAGAAAGAGGGTGACAGGGAGGCTGGTGTTAAAAACGAAATGGCCGATCAGCGGTGCGGCGACAGCACCAATGGCTGCAGCAATGAGCGGCTTTTCCCTGAAAATTTTACTGATAAAGAAAAAAATAAAGACAGTAAAGCCGATCAGTCCGTCCCGGTGATTTCTCTCTTTTTCGCGAGAATCAATATTTCTCATCTGGTTGTCAAATTCGCCCCTGACAACGCTTGCTAAGGAGTTAATGCCATCAATGACACCCTGGTCGAAATTTCCCATCTTAAACTTTGGGGTAATCACGTCTCTGATGATCCGACCGGCAACCAGATCGGTCAGTTTTCCCTCCAACCCGTATCCCACCTCAATTCGGAGTTTTCGGTCCTCTTTGGCGATCAGCAGAAGAACACCGTTGTCCAGCCCTTTTTGACCTATTTTCCATTTCTCCACGACGCGTATGGAAAAATTCTCCAGGTTGTCACCTTCAAGAGAGTTAATGGTCAATACAACGATCTGGGTCGATTCCTGCTGTTCCAGAACCTGCAACAGTTGTTCAAGCTGTTGTTTTGTACCGCTTGACAGCATAGAGCCATAATCATTTACCCTGCCCTGAAGTTGAGGGACTTCCAGACCACTTGAAACAGCCGGCAGCAAAAGACTGAACAACCCGGTCAGCAGAAACATTAGTGTCAGCAGCCGTTTGGATGGTCTGGGGATCATGGCCAATTACCTGAATCCGTGACGGAAAATGTTGTTTGCCTTAAATCGTTAAAAATTAACTTTCGGAACCTCTTTGGACCGTTCTTCAGCCTTGAAATACTCCTTTTTTTCCAGGTTGAGCAGGTACTTGTTGGTTAGATTGGCAGGGAATTTGCGGATGGAACCGTTAAAGTCGGAGACCGCTCTGTTGTAGCGCTGCCGGGCCACATTGATTCGGTTTTCCGTCCCTTCGAGCTGGTTCTGCAGATTGAGAAAATTCTGATTGGCTTTCAGATCCGGGTATCGTTCAACAACAAGCAGGAGTTTGGATAGCGCCGAGGTCAGACCCGCTTGGGCGGCCTGCAGTTGCTGCATGGCCTCGGGATTTGAAAGGTCCTCTTTGGATAGCTTGACGGAAGTTGCTTTTGCCCGGGCATTGACCACGGCTTCCAGTGTTTCCCGTTCATGTTTGGCATATCCCTTGACCGTTTCGACCAGATTCGGGATCAGGTCGGCCCGTCGTTGCATGGTTGACTCGATATCAGCCCAAGCTTGAAAAACGGCTTCTTCCTTAACCTGTAATGTGTTATAGCCACAACTGCCTAACAGGACTGCTGCCAAAAGAATAACAGTTGTCTGGATAGCCCGTTTCATAAAACCTCCTGCTGAAGAATAGGGATGTGTGGATTTATTTTTTTCTGCCCATCGAACTATAGTGTTTTTTTGTGAATATGTCTATTTGATGAGCCATATTCTTTGCAAATTTACCAGCCGCCGCCACCGCCGCCACCACCTCCACCTCCGGATGATCCACCACCACTGCTGCCGGATGAACTTGAGCTGGAGCCGGCGCTTGACATGGCGCTGTGAAAACCGGAAGCAAACGACGGGCTTATTGTGGTAGTGGAATGTGTTCCGTGATACCAGGTCGGTTGATAACCGCTTTTTTGCAGCATAGAACTGAATCGTTCACTCCACTGCTGTTCAACATCAAGGGCCAGAGCCCAGGGTAAAAATTTTGAAAACAATTCAGGAGTTTCTTTGGGTGGATTGAGCAGGTTGAGCCGATCCTTTTCTGCAACAGAGAGGTAGAGCGCAAATCCGGCAAATTGATCGAGAAGATTCTGTCCTTTTTCACTCGGTGCTTTGAGCAGTTCATAAAATAGCATATTCATTGCCGGAATAATGATGAGTGTTACCAGAATTACCGGTGAGACAGCTATATTGTTGAAAAACATGATCGCATAGAGCATCAGGCCGAAAGGGAGGCTGATTAACAGTAAAAGGAAGCTTTTCCACCCTCTGCCGCTGAGCCAGGATTTAATTGTCAGGGATGTGCCTGCATATATGCCAACTGTCCAGAAGATGAGCAGAGCAACAATGCCAATTCTGTGATCTGCTGCGAAAACGGTTGGGTCAACACTGGTAATATCAGTATTGTTTGCCGCATACCATAAGAGTCCAATAATGATAACAAGGCTGCCCAGGCAACCGGGTAAGCCGTAATGGTTGTTTATGGAGAAATACCCTTTTCCTTTTCCATATTTCTCATTGAGCGCTTTTAAAAGAGCTTTTTGGGCCAATTCAATTTCCTTTATGGTGCCTCTGTTTTTATCATACAACGACAGTGTTTTCTTTCCGTCCCCAAACAGTATGTCACCAACAGCCTGCTCTTCCCTGGTCAGTGATGTGTTCAAATTGTTTTGTAGAACCAGGTTAAAGCGGTTTTCTTCTGATTCTTGGATGACAAGATATCCTTTGACGGCCATATTAAGAATTGTCGCAGTCAGTGTTGTGTAGTCGGTGGACATCTCCATCTGTTTTAAAAATCGGGCCGCTGCCGGCGAATGATTGCCGGGAGGAGAGGTCTGGGGAATTATCGCTTTTGAATCTGGATCTTTGCCCACCCTGAACCAGGCAGTGGTGAAATAGATCAGGATTGCACCAATAATTGCCAGGCAAACAAATGTCTCATGACTAGAAGAATACAGTCTTCTGATTTTCTGTGAAAAGGTTGGACTGCTGACAAATCCTTTTGGCCAGGCAACCGCAATCGTGAACCCTTCACCCGGCAGAAGCCGTCTGGTGGTGACAAAGGAGATATCGACAGTAGACTCCGGGATTATTCGAAAGTGTTTTCCCTTACTGCCGATAGGGCCTGTGTAGCCCTCACTCTGCAGAATAGAGGCTCCAGTGGGTAGCATCACATCTACGCTGGCTGTTTCGATGGGAAAGGCCCAGTTATTGCCGGTGACATTCCAGTACAATTCGTCAAACTGCTCCAGAAAACCAAGTTGCGAGCTTGACTCATAAACAATTTTGTATGTGTAAACTCCCTGCCTGAGGTAGACGTTTTTATCGCCGATGTAGACGCGAATACCGTTTGAAGTTTTTTTTGTATGATACGGTTCGAGGCTACCGTTCTTCAGAACTTCCTTTATTGTGAAATCGGTATTGATTGTGTTCCCGGAATGATCTTTGGACTTGGTGTACAAGTCCCTGTAGATACCACGTTTTATCTTGTTGCCAAGGGCAATAACGGTAATGGTTTCCGATACTGTCAGGCGGCTGTCGGCATGAACAAGAATCTCGGAGGAAAAGCTGAGGATGACCTCCTTCTGGTCTGCCGCAGCGTTGCCGGCTATAAGGAAAAACAGCAGGAGTGTGGCGAATAAAGAGAAGAGGGTGATTTTGGGTTTGGCTGAGAAGGTAATGGGGGATAAGAAGTGGAATGGCTTGAGAGATACCGTTTTTTGATCCCGTTTCACTTTCTGTCTGAAAAGCATGTCAAGAGTGTCCGATTTTGCAATCAGGTTATTAGGAAGAATCAAATAGATAATACTGTTTTTATCTTTTGATGTCTATTTTCTGAACCGGCTGAACGGAATGTTGTTCTGTTTCCGGCTTTGGATAAAAAGTTGATGCGTTTCTATGTGTTCAGCAATTGATTGTGCAGCAAAGCTGTGACCGAGTTTGTTCCAGTGGCCATCATTTGCAAAATGGTAAGATAATGGGTTTTTTATTCGTTCGAATAATGGTTTTAAATCGATCACATTGAGTCGATGTTTCATTAATGAACTGACAAATTGACGATGAACCAGCCGTTCTGTCTTTTCATTTCCTCCAATCCACAGGGCTCTTGATGGTATAAGAACGATCAGGTGTTGCTCTATCTGGTTTTGATTAATCAGCTTCAGGAGTCGATCCGTCGAGCTTTGGATTATTTTTTCATTGTATTGGTTGCGATTCATTCCGTCAAAGTTATCAATAATCCAACCGGCTTGAACCATTATCGATTTCAAAGCTGGATTTTTATGGACAGCACTCGTTACAGCTCCATAAAGGGCTGAGTGGCGGCTTAACAATGATTTGATAGCCTTCCGGGAAGTAAAACGATAAGCATATTGTAATTTGTCGGGTGCTTGGGAAGATTGTGTCATCAGAAATTGATAATCGAGAAGATCATTTTCCATGCAAATACCAATTATCAGTTGGTTGACCTGAGCACCGTTCTGCTGAGCATAATGAACTAAACGCGAATACCCTTCAATATTGGTTGGAGTTGCAATATTGTAGACAGGAGTTCTCAGGGTCGTTTCCAGTTGATTTGAAAAACGTTCAGTTTCTTCCACTCCCCAGCCGAAGCTGAACGAGTCGCCAACAACAAAAATTCCTTGGGATGTTTGTTTGTCAAAGCTCTTTTTATCCCGGAAGCCGTGTCGGTTTATGCTGATAGCCACATCAAAATCACCGGTATTTTTCCACTGTCTTCCCTGGAAATCTCGTGAGGCAATAACGACATCATTTTCATGATCACGAATGAAATGGATTCTGCCGGCAGGATGATATGTTGGTAAAAATACTCTCACCAGCCATTCAAGGCAGATGAGGCAGGCTCCTGTGAGTAAGAAAAGCAGGAGAAGAGATTTGAAAAAGCGGACAATTATTGTTTTCATGGAACCGGGTGGTTGAAACAAGTGGTCAGATTTTCGTGTACCATGTGCTGATGTTGAAATCAACATGAATCCAGAACAGGTATTACTGATTTACTCTAACCTGAATCCGTAACGAAAATCGTTCTCTGAGTTGATAATGTATTGATATGATATTACTTAACCCTGTTATTTTAACCTGAAAGAATAATTCCTCCTACGGGGCATCTGTCAGCTCTGCATCTTTATACAATTTAACTGACTGATATAGTTCACTATTATCGATCAGCTAAATCATGTAAAGCTACAGTACTATCGGATGCTCACGGATTCAGGTATCATTCATTCCCATTTGAATATTCCTGAGGGTGTCTGATCAGAATGTTGGGTTAGGGTTAAGGATATAGCCAATCTTCTTTTCTTCCTTGCACTTACCGGTTCAGAGGTGTAAAGAGGATAAGGAGGATTAATGTCGCTGAGAATGGGATTACAGGCTTGTCATGTCGTACGTACCAAAGTTAGGCACATCAATCAGACGGCAGTTGGAAAAAAGAGAGCGGGAAATGCTCTCTCCATATGCTGCTTTGAACATGAACAGCAGAGGCCGTCGACGCAAAGAAAAGGACGACGAACGCGATATCCGGATGCCCTTTGAGCGGGATCGTGACAGGATTACGCATTCGAAAACCTTCAGGCGGCTCAAGCATAAAACCCAGGTCTTTTTGGCACCCATGGGCGACCACTATCGGACCCGTCTGACCCATGTGCTTGAGGTTTCCCAGATCGGCCGTTCCATCGGCTCTGCCCTCTGTCTCAATGTCCCATTGATCGAGGCCATTTCTTTAGGCCATGACCTTGGCCACACACCCTTCGGTCACGCCGGAGAGGTAACTCTCAACGAATTACACCCATCCGGTTTCAAACACTACATTCACAGCCTTCGGGTCGTTGATTTCCTTGAAAATCAGGGAAGAGGGCTCAATCTCACTTTCGAAGTGAGAAATGGCATCGCCAAACATTCCAAGGGACAATACAACTCAATTCTGCCTCAGGACACCTCAGAGGTGTCTACCACCCTTGAAGGCCAGGTTGTCCGCATCGCCGATATCATTGCCTATCTCAATCATGATATGGATGATGCTTTTCGGGCGGGGATCATCAGGCCGGACGATCTGCCCTCAAAGATAACCGAGATTATTGGTGATAGGCATTCTAAACGGATCGGGGCTATGGTCAGGGATATCATTATTGAATCCTTGGGCGCCGATGATGGACGGCTTCATATGAGTCCTAAAATGCTGCAGACGATTAATGGCCTGCGAGCATTCCTCTACGAGAATGTGTATCGTTTCCATATGGTGCATAACGAATTTGAGAAAGCTCAGAAAATCATCCGGGAACTCTATCACTATTTTCTTGAGAACGGTCTGGTGAGAAGGGCCGGTACAAGCTGGGAGCATTCCGGCGACCATAAACTGTGGTCGAGCGAGAAAAACGCTCACAGGAAGGTGTGTGATTACATCGCCGGGATGACCGACCGTTATGCCCTTGATATTTATGAGCATCTGTTTCTGCCAAAGCCGTGGAGATCCATCTCTTCTTAAAGGTGAGAACATCCGCTAGCACTGCATTTTTATACCATTGGTCTGTCAGATATAGAGCCAACTATGATCTAACAGACCAATGGTATAAAACTACAGCACTATCGAATGTTCTCGAGTTCCGGGTTTGAATAATCTAGTGTCTTTCTTGAGGAAATCTTTTTCTTTAACCTATTGAAAATATAGGATTAGTTTGTTGGTTTTGTGCGAATGAGTAGTCTGGCACCAATTTTTCAAGGTAACCTTGTATTTTTATGGTAACATAATCAGTTATTTTTGCCCTGTAGGTTCAGTATCTGTTTTTACTCAATGAGATAGAAAGAATAATACTAAGAATATGACAACAAAGAACGACAATCAGCTCAGCAAGGGATATCAATTCAAGGAAGTCGAAGAAAAATGGCTTGGGCGCTGGCAGGAGGAGAATGCTTTCTCTGCGACTACGGATGAGGGAAAAGAGTCCTATTCCATCGTTATTCCGCCTCCAAACGTCACCGGGGTCCTTCATGTGGGTCACGCGCTCAACAACTCCCTGCAGGATGTGCTGACCCGTTATCACCGGATGCGGGGTGAAAATACGCTATGGGTGCCTGGAACCGATCATGCCGGAATTGCCACTCAGAATGTGGTTGAACGACAGCTTGTGGCCGAGGGAAAAGGGCGACATGACCTGGGCCGCGAGAAATTCATCGAAAAAGTGTGGGAGTGGAAGGAAGAGAAGGGCGGCACTATTATTCACCAGTTGAAGAAACTTGGCTGTTCCTGTGACTGGGAACGGGAGCGGTTCACCATGGATGAGGGACTGTCCAAAGCCGTTCGCGAGGTGTTCGTCAGACTCTATAATGAGGGTCTGATCTATAAAGACGATTATATTGTCAACTGGTGTCCCCGCTGTCATACAGCTCTGGCTGACGATGAGGTCGAACATGAGGACACCAGAGGAAAGCTCTATCATATCCGATATCCCTATGCCGACGGTTCCGGGTATGTGGTGGTGGCCACTACCAGGCCGGAGACCATGCTGGGCGATACCGGGGTCGCTGTCCATCCCGATGATGAGCGCTACAGTCATTTGAAAGATATCGGCATCGAATTGCCGTTAACGGGTCGTACAATCCCTGTGGTCTTTGACCATTTTGTGAAAAAAGAATTTGGTACTGGTGCCTTGAAAGTGACACCGTCTCACGACCGGGACGACTACGAGATCGGTCTGCGTCATTCATTACCGCTTCTGAAAGTGATGGATGATCACGGTGTAATGAACGATGAAGCAGGCAAGTATGCAGGTCTTGACCGTTTTGCCTGTCGGAAAAAGATCGTTGAAGACCTTGAAGCACAGGGTTATTTAGAAAAGATCGAGGACTATGACCATGCTGTAGGCCAGTGTTATCGGTGCAGCACGGTGGTCGAGCCGACCACATCCCTGCAGTGGTTTGTGTCGGTACGTCCCCTGGCTGATAAGGCAGTTGCCGCTGTAAAAGAGGGCAGGATCAATATCTATCCTAAAAACTGGTATAATACCTTTTATTCCTGGATGGATAATATCCGGGATTGGTGTATTTCCCGGCAGATCTGGTGGGGGCACCGCATCCCGGCATGGAATTGCCTGGATTGTGGTGAGATGATCGTTGCCTCGGTCGATCCCAAGAGCTGTACTAAATGCGACTCCACCAATATCGAGCAGGAGAGCGATGTGCTCGACACCTGGTTTTCCTCGGCCCTCTGGCCCTTTTCCACTATGGGCTGGCCCGAGAATAATAAACTGCTCACTACCTTTTATCCCACTTCCATTCTGGTGACCAGTTTCGACATCCTGTTCTTTTGGGTGGCCCGTATGATGATGATGGGTATCCATTTCATGGACGACATACCCTTTAAAGATGTGTACCTGCACGCGCTTGTCCGTGATAAGCACGGTAAAAAAATGTCGAAGTCCACCGGTAATGTGATCGATCCGCTGGAGGTAATGGCCACGTACGGCACCGATGCCACCCGTTTTACCTTGGTTGCCTTTGCGGCTCAGGGCAGAGAGATCAAGCTCGATGAGGACCGCATTGAAGGATATCGGTTTTTTATCAACAAGCTGTGGAATGCCGCCCGGTTTTCCCTGATGCATGTGTATGATTGTGATCCGTCAATAACCCGGGTTGTTGACAAACGGGATGAACTCCCCCTTATCCACCGATGGATTTTAAGCCGCTGTGCTAGAACAGTAAGTGATGTCCGCAAGGGGCTTGATGAGTACCACTTTAACGATGTTGCTTCGGCCAACTATCAGTTTATCTGGCATGAGTTCTGCGACTGGTACCTGGAATGGATCAAGGCTGATCTGTTTGGAGACGATGAACAGAAAACAGAGCAGGCCAGGGGTACTCTGCTGGCAGTACTGGAAACCATCCTCAAGCTGATTCATCCCATTACACCATTTGTCACTGAAGAGATCTGGTCGGCGCTGCCCGGTGACCGGCAACTGCTGATGACCGAATCGTTTCCGGAAGAGAAGCAATCGTGGTTGGATGAACAGGCCGAATCGGATATGGCTTTGCTGATGGGAGTGATCACAGGGATCAGGAATATCAGGGCTGAGGCCGATATTCATCCATCAAAAAAGGTGGAAGCCTGCGTTATCTGCCAGGATTCGGTCCAGGCGGATCTGATAGGGATGTTCGAGCCCGCTATCAGTGACATGACCCGGCTGTCCGGTTTGGATGTAAATTGCATAGATGAAAAGCCTGAAGACGCGGCAACCTACATTTTCGGTGATATCGAGATCTATGTCCCACTCAAAGGGTTGATTGATATTGATAAAGAGCTTGAGAAACTTGCCAGGGAGCAGAAAAAAGTAGAAGATAAACTGGCCAGAATCAATTCCAAGCTGGCCAATGAGAAATTTCTCGCCAATGCTCCGGCTGCCGTCATCGATAAGGAGAAGAATAAAAAAGAAGAGCTTGATAAGACAATGTCCAAGATTCTGGAGGCAAAAGAGAGGTATGAGAAGCTTGGATAAAAACAGACTCCATACGTTGATTTCTTCCTTTCTAGAAGAAGACATCGGAGCCGGCGATATTACCGCTGAATCGATTTTCCAACCGGACCAGGTCGGCAGTGCAAACCTGGTTGCCAGGGAGAAGATGGTGATTGCCGGAATCGACGTGGCCCGCGAGGTTTTCCTGGTGCAGAATTCATCGATTGACTGTGAAATAAAGATGGAAGACGGGGAGGTCGCTGATCCGGGAGATGTCTTGCTTGTGGTCAAAGGTCCTGTTGTCGATCTGCTCAAAGCGGAACGTGTTTCACTCAATCTGTTGCAGAGAATGTGCGGTATAGCCACACTGACATCCCGGTATGTGAAAAGGGTTCAGGGCAGTCCGGTCAGGATCACCGATACCCGCAAGACGACTCCAGGGCTCAGGGTGCTTGAAAAGTACGCTGTCCGAGCCGGCGGCGGTCATAATCATCGCTATAATCTTGCGGATGGTGTGCTGATCAAAGACAATCACATAGCCGCCTGCGGCTCAATTGCCGAGGCGGTTACCAGAGTACGGACCATAATTCCTCACACAATCCGTGTTGAGGTTGAGGTTGAGACCCTTGAGCAGGTGAAGGAGTGTCTCGGGTGCGGGGTGGAGATCATCATGTTGGATAATATGTCACCGGAGATAATGGTAAAAGCTGTTGAGCTGGTAAACGGTAAAGCCCTTGTAGAAGCCTCCGGCGGTATCAGCCTTGATACCGTTGAGGCCATAGCGAAAACAGGGGTTGATATAATCTCCATCGGCGCTTTGACCCATTCGGCGCCGTCATGCGATATAGGGATGGACTGGTTATAATAACCCCTGAGCATCCGCTAGCACTGCATCTTAGCTCAACTTCACTGTCCGATATAGATTCTACTATTATTGGACAGTGAAGTTGAGCTAAGCTACAGTACTATCGAATGCTCAGAGGTGTCGCGCTTAAATTCCAATATATTTCATTTAATATCAGGTTGTTACAGGAAGGGGCCGTATTTCTAGTCACGAATTCAGGTACAATTTGATCAGTAAAAGCAATCAAGAGCTGATCATGCTTGGAAATAATCTATTAAGTGCCTTGGATAGCAGGGAAAATATACTTGATTTCTGATATGGAATTGTGTCACACTATGAACGGTCAGGTTGACGCACTCATATATGAGTCGAGCATTATAGCGTTTTCCGGTGCAGAGGAAGGCCTTGGACCGCTTTGTTGGAGGGGTGAGGCCGAGGGGTCGGGTTAACTACTGGTTATGGCAGGAAGAAATCATGCGGTGTCCTAAATGCGGTTTTATCTCATTCGATCATATTGACAGCTGTCTCAAGTGCACAAAAGATATTAAGGAAACCTCCACCGACCTGCAGGGAACGACTTTCAACGCTGCATCACCCTCTTTTCTGACAGCTTTTGCAGGTGATGATCTCGATATTGAGATAAATGGCGAAATAGATTATCCGGAACTGGATAGCGCTTCCGAAGACTACAATGAAGAGTTACTCAGTGAAAATCTTGGAGATGATTTCTCTCTTGAAGATCTGGGTATGGAAGATGGGGTGTCGGAATCGGTCGAAACGGACGGGGGTGAAGAAGATTTTGACCTTGGTGATCTGGATGACACCCTGACAATGGATCTCGGTCAGTTTGAAGATGGAGGCGATGATTCCAGCGATATCGAAGCGGATATTGACTTGGACAGTATAAAAGAACCGGAAGCTGAGCCTGATGAACAGCCGGATAGTGAATTTGCTGCTGATGAAACGGTTGAGTCTGCAACCGATTTAACCGAAGACCTCACAGGGTTCGATGAAGATTTTGGCGAAGAGCTGGAAAATATGGCCAGGGATTTCGAATCACTCGATGATGAAAGTGATCTTGTCGATGGCTTCGATTTTGAGAGTCAGGATGAATCATCTGTTGAAGATATAGTTGATTTCGGCTCTATGGAAGACCTCCCTGAATCATCTGCCGCAGATGTGGATATTGTGTCACTGGGCGATGAAGACACCGGTTTTATGGTCTTGGATGAAGAAGAGGAACCGGTCGAATTTCAAGAAGAGGTAAAACCAAGAGAAGAAAGTCCTGAGGAAGAAACAGTCGTAGAGTTTACCACTGAAAAAGATAAACAGGACGATCTGGATTTCGACCTGGATCTGAGCGATGTTGTTTCTGACTCGATGTATCCAGATGAAGATATCTCAGAAGATAAGTTGAGCGATGTGTCACTCTCTGAGATTGATCTGTCAGCTGCCGTTGGCTCGGTCGGGCTGGAAGGTAAGAAAGAGGGAAAAAGGCAGGATCCATTGAATGTTGATCCCGACCTTGACTTTGAACTTGATCTCCACGGTTTGACCCTTCCCAAAGAAAAGGAATAACAAAAGAGGTTACAAGGCCCTGTAACTGGTAATCGAGGTAACAGTTCCAGAGCAACCGGTTTCGATCATTGGCCGCCAGCATCGAGTGTGATCAATGGATTGATTGGAGCCGGAAAGAACATGAAAAAATATTGACATAGAAGTCAAAGTTGTGTAATAAGCTTGGTTCACTTGCGGTGCCGAGATAGCTCAGTCGGTAGAGCAACGGACTGAAAATCCGTGTGTCCCTGGTTCGATTCCTGGTCTCGGCACCAATCTTTGACTTGATGTATGAGGAGTTGCAGCTTACTGTAACTCCTTATTTTTATTTTACCCCGTTCAATGATAGCGGACCGGATCAAGGCCGGTAGTGACAATGGTAAAGGAAAGAAGCCATGAGTGATTTAAGTAACGTACGTAATATTGGGATCAGCGCCCATATCGATTCTGGAAAAACCACCTTGACGGAGAGGGTGCTGTTTTACACCCAGAGAATTCATGCCATCCATGATGTGCGCGGTAAAGACGGAGTCGGCGCCAAGATGGATTCCATGGAACTGGAAAAGGAGCGCGGCATCACCATCCAGTCTGCGGCGACCTATTGCAACTGGAAGGGATATAACGTCAATATTATCGACACACCCGGTCACGTTGACTTTACCGTAGAGGTAGAGCGCGCGCTAAGAGTCCTGGACGGTGCTGTTCTGATTCTCTGTTCGGTCGGTGGTGTTCAGTCCCAGTCGATTACCGTAAATCGGCAGATGGACAGATATAACGTTCCCCGCATTTCCTTTATCAACAAATGTGACCGGACCGGGGCCAACCCGGCAAAGGTCACGGATCAGTTGAGAGATAAGTTGAACCTCAACGCCCACATGATGCAGATTCCAATCGGTCTGGAGAGTGAGCTTGAAGGGGTTGTTGATCTGGTTACCATGAAAGCGCTGTATTTCGACGGCGATAATGGTGAAATTATACGAGAAGAGGAAATCCCCGAAAACCTGCAGGATGAAGCGGATGAAAAGCGTGAGGAGTTGCTTGATGCCGTTTCGATGTTCTCCGAAGAGTTGATGGAGGCCATGCTGGAGGAAGAAGAGATTGATCCGCAACTCATTCATGACGCTGTACGAAAAGGGACCCTTGATCTGGAGTTCTCTCCGGTATTTATCGGTTCGGCCTATAAAAATAAATGTGTTCAGCCCTTGCTGGATGCGGTGATCAATTACCTGCCCAGTCCGACCGATGTTGAGAATTTCGGACTTGATCTCAAAGACGACGAAAAGGAATTCCCGGTATCCAATGACTCCGAAGATCCGCTCATTATGCTGGCCTTTAAACTTGAAGATGGCCGTTACGGTCAGTTGACCTATGTACGGACCTATCAGGGAAGTTTGAATAAGGGTAATACCATCATCAACAGCCGGACCGGCAAGAAAGTCAAGGTCGGCCGACTGGTGCGTATGCACTCGGATGAGATGGAGGAAATTGACTCATGCGGTGCCGGTGACATTGTAGCGCTGTTCGGTATCGACTGTGCTTCAGGCGATACCTTCACCGATGGCAAGCTGACCTGCTCCATGAGCTCCATGCATATTCCGGAACCGGTTATCTCTCTGGCTGTTGTGCCATCTGACAACAAGGCCCAGGTGAATATGTCCAAAGCGCTGAACCGATTCACCAAGGAAGATCCCACATTTAAGACATTTGTCGATCATGAGACCGGTGAAACAATCATTTCCGGTATGGGTGAGCTGCATCTTGAAGTGTATATCGAGAGAATGAAGCGGG
>CAZLGM010000065.1:2025-16224 GCA_964558875.1 uncultured Desulfocapsaceae bacterium | reverse complement strand
GAAAACAGGATTGGAGAGGATAATGAAAATAACCTTTATGGTTACTCAAAATGATGATTCGATTAAGTCGTTAGACATTACCCAACTCGAACAGCAGGCTGATATTACCCTGCGGATTGAGGATTCGAAAAATGGGTTGGAACAGATAATAGACACCTGTAATCAACACAGACCCGACAGTGTGGTTCTCATCGCAAAAGAGCCCTTACGCTTCCGTGATGACCGAAGGATTAACCTTCAACAGCGGTTGATCGATATCGGAATGAATCCGGCATCAATAGGTTTCGTTAATCTCAACATGATAACATTATGCGCAGAAGATGAGACACAGATTGTTGAACGGCTGTCACTCACTGCAGATCTCGCACATACCAGAGTAGCTCATGGCAGCCCATTGCCCATGGAACAGGTTAAACCCGTCAGCCGTTGTCTGATCATTGGAGATGTGAATGAAAACGAAGTCAATCAAATAAAAGAGAAAGGTATTCATATTGATACGATCTGGTCCGATCTTACAGCTGGAAAACCTTCTTCATCAGTTTTTGACAAATTTTCCGGATTACCAGGGGAGTATCGGATTACTCTTGGCGATGATAACGGTGAAAAAGAAACAATTATTTGTGGTGCGGTTGTTATCAATGTTGAGTCACTCAATGAAGACCAGAAGGAACAACTTGCTGAAGCAATGAAGATCCCGCTTCCGGATGGCGAATTCACATTACCACCGGACCGTTATGTGCTGACTACCGGAGTCTGGCTGATAAACGGGAGCAACAACCAGATCAATGGTCAATGGCCCGATGCGGTTTCCGGGTTCCTTAATCAGGAAGTTATCTCAATGCACCTTGACGCCTGTAACGTTGATCTTGACAAATGCAGTTTATGCGGAACGTGTGTCAAAACATGTATGTTTTCGGCGAACTCCATTGATACTGAAAAAAAGGAAATTTCCTTTGATCAGACTCGCTGCACCGGATGCGGAAATTGCGTCACAGCCTGTCCGGTTTTGGCAAGAGATCTGCCACATTATTCAAACAGCTATATGACTCACCTGGTGGGTCATCTTCAATCATTCAAGGACAACAACGGTGTAAAGATACTTGCTCTTTTTTGTGAAAACAGCGGCTATAAAGCTTTAAATGCTATTGCGAATGCGGGAAAAAAACTGACGCCGTCCTACTTTTTCGTTCCGGTAAAATGTGGTGCCCGAATCGGAACCGAGATTATTCCCGATAGTTTTCGGGCCGGCTTCGACGGTGTCGCTCTGCTTGTTTGCGCACGAGACCGCTGCAATGATCTGGTTGGTAGCCTTGATCTGGAAAGACGCTTTAATCTATATAGGACTATTATGAAGGCCCAAGGCCAGGAAAGCGGCCGTATGCGTATTTTTTCAATTAAATTAGACCAGCTTGATACCACGTTTAAGGGTCTTGAACAGTTTGCCGAATATCTTGAGGATTTGCAGGAAGATACATTTGTTTTTTAAATCAATAAGCCGGATGCTTGCCGATGCATGTTAATCTGAAAATCGATTTGGCTTTGAACTTCGCTCACCGGAGATCGATTGTCATTGTTTGGATGTGACTTGTCATCCAGGACAGGCTTTGGTGGTTTATGAGAGTCCGTTTCCGGCTGCCTGTTGAAATGAGTTTATGAATTCTAGTCGTAGTAAAAAATCGTTAAAGAACCTTAAAGAGGAGAATAATAATGCCGGATAAACCAACAGTTGCTATTGGATTACTCAGTGGCTGTTTTGGCTGTCTTACAAGTTTTCTTGACATTGCGGACGACCTGCCGGGGCTTCTTGAAAAAATAGATCTTCGCCGAACTCCATTTAACGATGTAAAAGAAGTTGAACAGGTCTCTATAGGAATCCTTGAAGGAGCAGTAGCGACCAGTGCAAACGTTACTCTGGCCCGTGAAATGCGGAAGAAATCAGAAATAATTATTGCACTTGGAACGTGTTCGACTTTTGGCGGCATTGGGGGACTGCGTAACCTTGAACCGGTTGAGAAAGTACTGGACAATGTTTACAAAGGAAAAATCCCTAACGCCTCTGATGTTCCTGAATTACTCCCCAAGGTCATGCCACTTGGTGCACTGGTTCCTGTGGATGTTATGATCCGAGGCTGCCCACCATCGTCCGACGATATTCTTCAAGCATTAACTGCCCTGTTGTCCAACGAAAAACCGGCAGAGTATATAAAAAACCTTTGCAATCAGTGCCCGAGAACAAAGAAAAATATTATGAATCCAAGAAGGGAATTCCTCACCGAAGGAGTTCGGGCAGTCATGGAGCTTGAAGAAATTGATCCGTATCGCTGCTTCCTTGAGCAGGGAGTTGTCTGTGCCGGGCTTGTTACCGTCGAAGGATGTGGCGCAAGATGTACCAGCAACAACATTCCCTGCCGTGGCTGCTACGGACCAGTACCCGGTGTACATGGACAGGGGAATAAGTTCGTTAACACCATCTCCTGTCTGCTCCCGGCTGGCGGCATCATGTTTCATGATGACATCGTCGGCACGGGATATCGCTTCTGCCTGGCAGATGATACCTATTTTCATGACAAGGAAAATTGATGAAGAAATTAGAAATAGAACCAATCAGTAGAATAGAGGGAGAAGGCAAAGTAACAGTCTTTGTGGGTGCCGATGACGAGGTCGTTCAGGCACGCTTCCAGATGATGGAATTTAGAGCTTTTGAGGAGTTTGTTAAAGGCAGGATGATCTGGGAGATGCCGCTTATCACCAGTAAGATCTGCGGCATTTGTCCGGTGCCCCATAGTCTTGCTTCATTAAAGGCAGCGGAAGCGGCCCTGGGTGTGGATGAGATTCCCGATACTGCCCTTGTTCTTCGCAAATTACTCATTGGTGGAGGGGCTATTCAGGATCACGCTCTTCACTTCCTCTATCTTGCTTTTCCCGATTTCATTTTCAACGCGGAAACACCGCCGGAAAAACGATCTGTAAACGGATTGCTTGAAAAGCATCCTGATCTTGCCAAGAAGGCAATTTTCCTGCGGAAATGCGGGGTGCGAATGGTTGAAATGATTGGAGGCCATGCAATATACCCGGTCACCGCCATCCCTGGTGGGATGAGTAAATCACTGAGTCTAAATGACATTAGTGAATTAAAAGATATTTATCTCAAAGGTGTTGCTGTTGCAGAGGAATGCGTTGAGCTGGCCTGGAAAGTTGTTCATTCCAAGGTAAAAGAGAAATTTCCACAAGATGTATCGTCAACAAAATATCTGGCACTTATTTCACCGGAAAACGGGCTGGCCCATTATGACGGCCAGGTCAGGGTTACAGATGAGAAAGGTAATCCTCTTGAAACATTTCCTTCATCTGATTATGCAACGTTTATTGAAGAAGATGTAGAGCGTGACAGTTGGGCAAAATTTCCTTTTTTAAGAAAAAATGGACGGCATGACGGGATGTATAGAGTAGGTCCGCTGGCAAGATTAAATACGGTAGATCATATCAACACTCAAAAGGCCGGCCAGTGGTTTAAAAAATTTCAATCGCTTGGTGAAGGGCGTCCGCTGCATAATATCATCTACTATCATCTTGCCCGTTGTATTGAGATACTCTATGAGTTTGAAATGTCCTTAGAACTCCTGGAAGATAAGGCAGCAGCCGGTCAGGAAACACGAATACCGGTAGCCAGACAAGCCGGAGAAGGTGTCGGGATAGTCGAGGCTCCACGTGGAACCTTGATTCACCATTACAGTTGCGGCCAACGCGGAGAAGTTACCCAGTCAAACATGATTGTTCCGACAACACACAATAACGCGGCTTTAAACCAGACCGTGACTGCTGCGGCCCAAAAAGCCGTGGTCAATGGTTCATTGGATGAGACAGGGCGACAGCTGATTGAAATGGCAGTCAGGTCATATGACCCCTGTTTAAGTTGTGCCACACATAGCTGGAACGAAAATCATCGTCTGAAGATTGAAATAGTACGACTATAAACATGGGTGCATCTATGGAACATCATGATATCGCAGCAGAAGCTTTCAATCAAGTCGTTGGTTCATACTTGCGGAAAAGGCTGGGCAATGAAATCGCGGCTCGACTTATCGAGACAGCTGATGGTGTACCTGGGAAAGATGATGCTTCCATAGAAAGTTCATTTACTCACCTTTATCAACAGTTGCTTGAAACCAGACTTGAAGGCTATGATGGTCCATTTTTAAACCTTATTCTGGACAAGGATGAGCTGACATCTCTGCCAAAAGCCTTTAATCGGGATTTTCAATCACTGTATGGAGAAAATCGTGACAGCATCACGGCTATTGATGCCTTCGATAAACTCCTGGCTCCTCATCTTGTAGATATTCTCGGAGAAGAGCTCGTTGAGATTTCAAAGAATATTTACAATGATGCCATCGAAATTCAGGTTGGGGTAGCCGATCATGTACGTTTTTTTGTAGCGATGGACAAGATGATGGAGACAATACCACTGTTAAATGAAGTGGAATATATTGAACAAATCCGATCAATTGCCGAGACGCTGAAACAACATCAGGTCGATGCTTTGCCTGCTGAAGAGGAAATCACTCCAACAGTCTCATTTCAGAATGGTGTTGAGCAGATCATTGTCACTGATCTCGCTGAAATTCTGGGTCATGGACCTTTACTTGAATCACTTATCGATTCAACTTATGAAAAATGCTCCGGAGTCTTTCCCGATGATCTTGCCAGGTTCTCTCATTTTGTCGGAGAATTGAACAAATCAGATGTCATTTTAAACATGTTCGGCGATCATTGGACCTCAAACAAAGAACAGGAGTGGGTCGACGCTTTTAGAGAAATGTTTGCCTGAGAGTGACGGATCAGCCACTCAGTGGTTTGCTGGAATATTTCCCACACTAAACCCATTTTACGGAACATTCACACCAGTCCTGGTATTACCCTTTGGCCAATTCTCAATAAATCAACTCTTTTCGATTTTGGCGAAGGTGCCCTTTAACGGGAAGTTCTTTATCCTGTCCAACCAACCTTGCTCGAATCAGCGGAATCTGGAATAATTGTATGAATGAATCTTTTGCTCTAAGCGTCCAGCGCTTTGGAATCAAGGCTTGCAGAATTTGAGTGGGAGAGAACCGGTCCGAGGAGGCGGGTTTAAGTTGTCCCCAGGTTTCCCAACGGTTGAATTCAGGGATACAAGATCATGATTGAAAAGTATAGTTTTGGCTCCATAATGATATCCGGTAAGAGCTACACTTCCGATGTTAAGATTATCGATGGCAGAGTGGTTGCGGACTGGTCGAGACAATCCGGGCACCGTGTCGAGATTGATGACATACGGGATATATTGGAGGCAAAACCTGATTATCTGGTAATCGGCAGCGGCAAGTTCGGTATCATGAAAGTCGGCAAGGAGGTTATAAACTGCCTGCAGGATCGCAACGTTGAGCTTGTTGTCAAACCGACAGCGTCTGCCGTTAAGACATTCAACAGGTTGACAGAAAAAAACAGCAATGTGGCTGCGGGTTTTCATCTCACCTGCTGATTGAACAACCTGCCTAATGACAGCAGAACCGCATCCACTTACCCTGTCTTCGGATAGGGTCAACATCCGTTTTTGGGGGAGTTGGACGTGAGTTATCCCAAAACTAGATTGAAATATATTTCTGCGATATGGTTGCTTCTGTGTCTTTGCGGATGCTCCGGATCACTGTTTCACAAACCAAAAGTTGTCTATTCTCCACAACCTGAGCACAGCATACGCCCAACCAGATCCCCGGCGGTTGATAAGCTGCTCAACCAGTATCGCCAATGGAAAGGCGTCCGATACAGAGAAGGAGGCCAAAGTAAAAGAGGGGTTGATTGCTCCGCATTTGTTCAGCTGACCTATCGGAAAACATTCGGTATCGATGTGGGACGCACCGTGGACCAACAGGTTCGAACAGGCCGGTCAGTCAATCGAAGCAGCCTGCGGCCCGGGGATCTGGTCTTTTTCAAAACCGGCTGGTTTGTCCGTCATGTGGGGATCTACATGGGCAACCGTAGATTTCTCCACGCTTCGGTTTCCAAAGGTGTCACGATTTCAAATCTTGGAGAGAAGTACTGGTCTTCCCGATATTGGCAGGCTAGAAGAGTGCACTGAATTATCCGACATTCCAGCACACTTCGAGCTGGAACTCAGAGCTGAATATGGTTCTAGATCATGCTTGAATGAAGAAGAAAGACTGTGAATAGCTTTTTATACATTCCTCTATGACTTGGTTTGGTTTAATATCTTATAAACAATCGTTGCCAGTTCAACAATATCGAACGGTTTATGAATAAAACCGTCCGCGCCCAGTTCAAGTGTCTGCTTAACTTCACTATCTTGAGAAAAACCACTGATAATCAGCGCTTTTTGTCCTGGATATTTTTTCAGGATTTGTTCATAGGTTTGTTTGCCATTCATGCCATCACCCATGATCATATCAAGCAAAACCAGGTCAACAGCTGTATGGGAGAGGTATTCAAGGGCTTCTTCGCCGTTGTCGACCGATGCGACTGAATAGTGGCACTCTTCAAGAGTTTTAGACACTATATCCCGAATCTGCGGTTCGTCGTCGACAATTAGGATATGCTGGCCGTTTCCCTTGGCAAGCTTGGCTTGGTTCCGGTTGTACTGCGGCAGGTTTTGATGGGATGTTGCCGGGAAGTAGAGGTCAAAGCGGGTGCCTTGATTGGAGCTGCCAACGGTGATATATCCTGCGTGGTCCTGGACAGTATTCCAGACTACTGCCAGACCCAGACCTGTTCCACTTCTGCCCATATGTTTTTTTGTGTAGAACGGCTCAAATATCCTGTCGATATCCGTGGGATCGATGCCGGTGCCGTTATCCTGTATGGTAAGTACACTGTACAATCCCTTTTCAACATATTGATTCTGGGTTATGGGATTATCGATTTGCTGGTTACTGGTTGAGATATAGACGGTCCCGGTTCCTTTGATAGCCTCGGCACCGTTGATCGTCAGGTTCATAATACATTTTCGTATATGGACCGGTGAGCATGGGATCGGGTGTAAATCCGGCTGCAGGGAAGTTGAAAAACTGACATGTTGATGGCTGGAACTGAACTTTTTATGCTCAGGAGAGCCAAGGTAATCCCTTACCAGATCGTTGATTGAGGTTGTCTCCCTTGCTGCCGCAATACCGCGGGCAATGGTCAGCAGATCGGCAACGATGTCGGCAGCCCTTCTGCCCGATTCTTTTATCTCCTGAAGTGGCTTTCTCATTGGGCTGTCAGGTGACAGCTGCGGAAGGAGAAGATCCGGATAGGCAACGGTTCCGGTGAGAATGTTGTTGAGATCGTGGGCGATTCCACCAGCCATCACACCGATAGCTTCCATCTTCTGGGCCTGGCTTAGCTGTTCCTTGAGAATCGTTTCTTCAGTGACATCACGTTTGACCGCAACATAATGATGGATTTGTTTTTTATCATCGAAAACAGGGGAAATGGTGGCTTCCTCCTGATACTCGGTGCCGTTTTTGCGTCGGTTGATAATTCGCCCATGCCAGGTCTGTCCGCTGGTCAAGGTCTGCCACATTATTTCATAAAATTTGACTGGATGTTTGCCGCTTTTGACAATCCTTGGATTCTGTCCGATTGCCTCCTGGTATGAATAGCCGGTAATTCTGGAAAAGGCCGGATTGACGTATTCAATTGTCCCCTGATTGTTGGTAATGACTATGGAGTCGTGGGACTGGTCGATGGCACGGGCAAGGAGCTGCTGCTGCTCAAGCCCTGCCTGGATAGCTTTGCTCCGGGCAGCCAGTGATCTTGCCAGATGGCCGATTTCATCCTGTCGGTTGATGCCGGAGAGATTGATGTCTTCCGATTTGAGATCTCCGACCTGGTGCAGCTCACGACTGAGGTTGACAATATCTTTAAGTTTCCAGCCGCAGAGGAACCACATTGCCAGGGCGGTTAATGGAACGGTGAACAGAGTGATTATCAGAATATCGAGAATAAGACGTCTTGCTTTTTCCCTGATCGGGATCTTCGAGAAGTTGACCTGCACAAGACCAAGATGCCTGTTTTCGTCTATAATCGGATGGTGGAGCTCAAAACCTTTTGTATCGCCTTTTATAATGATCGGCTGACCGTTTGCGTCGATCACCTTCACACCCACAACACCGTAGGTGAGCAGCAGCGAATTTGCCTGTCGGGACATCCCCAGGTAATTAGTCTCCTTAATCATTGAGGTGAGTGAACTGGCAACGTATTTCATCCGTTCACTCAATGTTTCCTGGTAGTCGTCGAGAAACAGGCTGTAAGATCGATAGCTCGATATGATCAACATGATGGTTGTCAGTAACAACACAGCCATGAAAGTCCAGATGGTGAGCTGGGCGCGAAGAGAATTTTTAACAGAGATATTCATTCAATCAGGACAGCAGATCCTTTATTTCCGAGAAGGTCTCTTGATGGTAAACTTCGGCATTGCCAATCATCTCTATGATCTGTCGTTCATCGTCGCTGAGGTCGAGTGTGGATATCTGTTCATAGAGTTGAATAGCCCCCTCCTCAGACAAGATATCTTTTTGCAGCATGTCGACGGCATTCGTCGCTGTTTGCGGAGGCCAGACCGAAATTGTTGGCGTTACCTTGTTGTTCATGAGTATCTTTGAAAGTGTAACGGCATGCTGGACTTCATCAAAAATGATCTGTTCAAACTGCTCCAGTATAGTTTTGTCAACCTTATCCGTGAGTGCGGCAATCGTTCCGGCATGATTGGAGTATTGAACGATGGCGCCGTATTCATGTTGAAGTGCAAGGTCCAGTAATTCGAGTTTTGGGTTGGTGAACAGCTTTTTCTCAGAGGGTTTTTCTTTCTCCTGACGACAACCTGAAAGGCCAAGGAAAGGCAGTATTGAAACCCCGGCCGTTACTGCCGAGAGAAAATGACGCCGGTTCAAGTTATTTTGCATGCAAACCTCCGTTATAAGAACAGACTTATGGTCATAGGACGATCATATACGATCAGCTGTTTCCTGGATCGACTTTCAGAAATTGTAAACTGGCTAGTAATCAAACTGTAGTTTCTTTATCTTATTTTAAAGTATGAATCCTGTCAAACTAAACGCTCTACTGTGGTCGGTGGAGGATCGATTTGAGGTTTAAACCCCTGCGTTTATGGTGGTATCGGGGGAGTTTATAGACCAGTAGCTGATTAGTCGGGACAAAATGAGGAGATTGGAGACAGGGGCTGAAGTAAGATCGAGGCGAATTATGTTGATGCGCCAACTCAACTAACAGGAATATCAACAGGCAATTCGGTTGATACTCCTATTAGTCGTGAGTTAATTGGATCAATCAAGATTTTGAATGGCTGCTCTTCCGCCATAACGGGCAGTGGGCCCAAGGTCCTCTTCGATGCGTAAGAGTTGATTGTACTTGGCTACCCGGTCAGTGCGGGAAGGAGCACCGGTCTTAATCTGGCCGGAGTTGACGGCTACGCTTAAATCGGCGATTGTGGTATCTTCCGTTTCACCGGAACGATGGGAAATAACGGCCGTATACCCGGCACGATGGGCCATGTCGATTGCCTCCAGGGTTTCGGTCATGGTGCCGATCTGGTTCAACTTGATCAGGATCGAGTTGGCAACACCGGTTTCGATCCCCTTTGCCAGAATCCTGGTGTTTGTGACAAAGACATCATCCCCAACAAGCTGAATTTTTGATCCCAATCGCTTGGTCAGCTTTTTCCAGCCGTTCCAGTCACTCTCATCCAGACCGTCTTCGATGGAAATAAGCGGATATTTTTTTACCCACTCTTCGTAGAACGCAATAAGAGCAGCAGCACTTTTCTTGGGCTTCTTTTCCGCTGCCAGAATATAACATTTCTTCTTCTTGTCGTAGAGTTCACTGGCAGCCACGTCAAGGGCTATACAGATATCCTTGCCGGGTTTATATCCTGCTTTTTCAATACCCAAAAGAAGCGATTCAACAGCCTCTTCATTGGATCGGAGATTGGGGGCAAAACCGCCTTCGTCACCAACGGATGTGAGATGGCCTCCCTTTTTCAGAACCGCCTTCAGGCTATGAAATGTCTCCACACCCATCTGTAGTGCTTCAACGAATGAGGAAGCGCCGACGGGCATAACCATGAATTCCTGGATATCCACATTGTTATCGGCATGGGCGCCGCCGTTCAGTACATTGAGCATGGGAACGGGAAGTGTCTTGGCATTGACTCCGCCGATATAGCTATACAGAGGTATGTCCAGCTCCTGGGCTGACGCGGAAGCAACCGCCATGGAAACGGCCAGGATGGAGTTTGCTCCCAGTTTTTTCTTGTTTTCCGTGCCATCCATTTCCAGCATCATCATATCGATCATGGGCTGCCTGGTCGATTCCTGGCCGATGAGCATTGGGGCGATCTTTTCATGCACATTGGCAACCGCTTGTCTCACACCTTTACCGAGATAACGCTTTTTCCGGGTATCTCTTAGTTCAAGTGCCTCCCGTATACCTGTTGAAGCGCCTGAAGGGACAATGGCACGCCCCGAAACGCCGCAGTCGAGAAAAACTTCGACCTCGACCGTTGGATTTCCACGAGAATCGATTACCTCACGGCTGACAACATCAATGATTGTTCCCATAGTTCCCTCCTTTGTTGTTGTGTGATTCTCTTCATAATAACAGAATCGGTGAGTCCTCTTTGGGAGTAGCCGGGAAGTAAATATTGATTACATTGCACTTCAACCGGTCAAGCTAACTTACAACTGTATATCCCGGAGGATGGTTTGATCGGATACTTGGCATACTGGCAGATATCCACAAGGGCATGTCATGATCAAAGGTTAAATGATAAGGCATGAAATACATATAGTATATCAGATTATTGTCAACGAAAACAATAATCTCCATTATAATTTCAGAGTATATTTGCGAGTGGGATGTAACGCGACACCAGTTTATGGTGATAGTGCTTGCCAGCAGCAGGTCGGATATGATTTGATAGATCCAATTTGGGATATGTTGGATTTTTTGGAAAAGCCGATTGAACTATTATATAGCAGTTTTGGCACAAGCTGCAAAAACCGCCTGCTACGCCGTAAATTAAAGCCACGCGTAAAACTCGTGGTTGTTACTGTCGTGAAAGTGAGAGAATAATATGAACGAGCAACTCCAAAATATTTATGACGGGTTTGCCGACACCTATGATGAAAATAGAGGGCTCTTCGATATGACAGAGGTCTTTAACTCCTTTTATAGCGGTCTTGACAGTGACGGCGGCTGTCTGCTCGATTTAGGGTGTGGGGCAGGTGAACCGCTTGCCAGATTTTTTCTCAATCAGGGCTGGCAGGTGACCGGAGTTGATTTTTCAAAAAGAATGCTTGAACTGGCCCGACGTTATGCCCCGGAAATGGAACAGGTGACCGGTGATATGCGGGAGGTGCAATTCGATCCCGCCAGTTTTGATGCCGTTGCCGCAGTCTATAGTCTGTTTCATGTGCCAAAGGACGATCATCGCCAGGTACTGGCCAATGTGTTGAGCTGGCTGAAACCGGGTGGCCGTCTGCTGTTTACCTATGCGACCAAGGAGTATACAGGGGAAGAGGAATTTGATGGCTATATGGAATTCATGGGGCAACAACTCTATTACAGTCATACCCGACCGGAAAAACTGCGGAAGATGTTGGAAGAGGTCGGTTTTGCTGTCGTTTCTTTTGACTACAGAGATATCGGTGGAGAGACGTTTCTCTGGGTGACGGCCGCCAAACAGCAATAGCCTTTGTGGAATGTGAGACGTAGAAGGGTTAGCGGTATTTTATTGTTTAAACTTTAGCCCTTTAATTGAAATGTTACAAGATCCTGGATCCGTAACGGATCCAGGAAGATGGAGAAGGAAATGGAGTCGCAGGAAGAACAAAACATCCTTGAAAAATCATTGAGAATCAACCGGATTATCTGGGGAGCGATTTTTTGTTCCTTACCGGTGTATCTGTTTATTGCAATTTTTCTGGACAGGGAAAAACTGATCAGTCCCGATCTTGGTCTTTCCGTCAATACTCTCTCCATTGCACTTCTTGTGGTCTCAGTGGTTACACTTTTCTTGACCTATCTAATCCGGAAAAAATTGCTGGATCCCGGATCTTTTTCCATTGTTGTTTCAGGCTCAGACGGAAAACCCGTATCCAGAATTCAGCATGCTGCAGCCAGGTACACCGGAGCGATTATCATATCAGCGGCGTTGTCTGAATCGATCGGTATTTATGGTTTTGTGCTTTTTTTGGTAACCAAAGAATTTCTGTTGTTCTGCGAATTTCTGTTTTTATCAGCCGTCGGTCTAGTTCTCTATCGGCCACGAAAAGATGAACTGATGACTTATAGTGCTTCTATGAGTAGAAAAGAATAGTGTGATCCTGAATCCGTGAGCATTTTCTCACGGATTCAGGATGATAGTAAAACCGATAGTCAAGGATGAAACTGTTCTTTGAAAGTGACTGGTAAAAAATATAATTTGGATTGCATGCACTTTTTATTTCCATAAAAAATACGAGGATCTGCCATGTCTGAAAAACTGCCGCAAATAATCTGCTGTCTTCTGTTGTCTTTTTTCCTATTACTTACTACCGGATCACACGGTCTTGCCAGTAGCTGCACCGATCTGTTGAAAAGCGCCTGTGAAAAGAAACGGAACTGTAATTGGGTAAAGGGTTATACCAATGACAGGGGAGAGCGAGTGAAGGGCTATTGTCGAAAAACGGCGGCAAAGTCGAAAAAAACCGGACAAGCACCGAAAGACAGAAAAAAAGGATCTTCAAATCCCTGTTTGGAGTTGCATAAGGTTCAATGTGAGAAGAAGAGAACATGCGGCTGGGTAACTGGTTATACCAATGACAGAGGTGAACGGATTAAAGGCTATTGCCGCAGGAAAGCAGCAGGCGGTACCAGTGGAAATAGAGGAAGCACCAATTGTTCCGAGTTGCTGAAAGTTGATTGTGAGAACAAGCGAAAATGTGGCTGGGTAACGGGCTATACTAATGAACGGGGTGAGCGGGTCAAAGGGTACTGCCGGAAAAAGTCTGAGGACTCGAAAGCAAAACCGGCAAAAAATAAAAACAAGAAAAAGGCAAGTGTTTGCTCGGAGCTTTTAAAAGCCGAATGCGAAAAGAAAAGAAGCTGCGGCTGGGTGAAAGGACGTACCAATAACAAGGGAGAACGGATCAAGGGCTACTGCCGCAAACAAACATCACCCTCAACCAGGTCCAGTAGTAAAAAGAAATCCGACTCGACAGGAGAGAAGGTGCTGGATGTCCTGGAGGACCTGCTGAAATCAAGGAAATAATCGATATCTAAATCGCTATCGAAAACGGGATCGAGAGCCCTTGAAACAAGAGTGCGAATGACAAACTGTATTCCGCCTTGCGACAGTATTACAAGGGCCTGTCATATCTAAAACTGCTGAAATCGATTTTGATAACGATATCGATTGTTGTGATTGGCTAATTCGGGAGATAATACCAGTCAGTTCTGTTTTTTGACTTTCATAAACAGCCCGGCAAGCCCAGTTGCTTCGGCTTTCTTTCGGCTGTTACCTTTTAACTGAAGACCTTTGTAGTCCACGATCATTTTTGTGCAGTTTGTATGCAAATGATCGGTGATGAGGGGACAGTTGTTATACATGGTGATGATCAGATTGTCATGGGAGAAAATCTGTTTAAGGGCTGCCTCGGCCTCAAACCTGCCCCAGAGAGCGTCGATGGGATTTCCATCCAGAAAGAAGACAAATCCATAGCCAGTGAGCGACGGAGTCGACAGAACCAGAGTGCAGGTCAGGGCGTCCAGTTCAATGAGCTGGAGAACTGATACAAAGTCGATCCCCGACATTCTGCCCTGATAATAGGTCTTACCAAGGGCCTCAAGAAGTCTGCCGGCAAGATCACCAGGCAACACCGGTCGTGGAATCACCTGTTGTGCAAGACTGCTTTTAGCAGTGTCACCGTTCTTGACATCACCATCACCCTGTAACAGGAGGATTGGAATTGTGTACTTGTTCGCCTCCAGGAAGCGTTTCAGGTTCGCTTTAAGTGTATCTCCATGGGAGAATTCGCAGAAAATGACAGCGATCTTGGAAAAGTCCACTTTGTTGATCGCTTCAAGTCCGCTTTCTACGAATAAAATCTGGAATTGATCTGAAAAAGCCCGAAAAGCTCTATTCAGTTCCCAGTGATTTGCCTG
>CAZLGM010000065.1:0-1925 GCA_964558875.1 uncultured Desulfocapsaceae bacterium | reverse complement strand
GGAATTGATCTGAAAAAGCCCGAAAAGCTCTATTCAGTTCCCAGTGATTTGCCTGATCAATTCCAATGGCAAGGCATCGTATCATATCTTCTTATGGTCGCCTCTGATTCGGTGCTGGGCTAACTATTTATCTGCAAAAATCTAATCATACCTGCCGACTGTTCCACAAACAGTTAAAATGTTTGGTAATCTATTATTGCGCAACGGTTTTACCGTAAGCCGTAAAACCACAGGCTCCTCCGGTGGATAACGCTGCGCATTAAAACAAACGTGCTTCGCACATTTGCTCACCGGCTATGCCGGTAACCAAAGCCACGCGTTTTATACGCGTGGTTGTTTACTCCGAATAGTCGAAAAGATCCCCCTTGTCTTCATCGAGAGAGGTCACAAGCGGCAATTTCCGCTCGACCAAACTTTTCCTGAAAAGCTGTTTCAACTCATCGATTCTGTCTTCTTCGCACATGGACAGGATGACCTGGACAAGTGCCTCAAGAGCCTCCATGGGCTCTCCCTTGATGTCGCGGATGATATTATTTCGACCGATCGTAAACAGTGAAGGATATGAGCCGTCGGGGTGGAAGAGCGCGAAAACTTCTTCGATAAAGCCATCACCCAGTTGACCGGCAGCGGTCTGGGCAATATCGTTTGCGGTATCGATGATCATTTCAAGGCGTGAGCCAACCTGGAGTATCAGATCCATCCCAACCTCCAGATCCGCCATTTGGGACAGAAACAGTTCCATGACGTCTCCCTCGAGCAGTGTGCCATGCTGGGGAGCGATCATAACCGGCTTTGGATCGAGGTTGCGAATCTGCTGAACACTGTATCGAAGAGCTGTTCGACTGGGCATATAGAGTTGATGAAAGGCTTTGATACCTTCCCAGTGGGATTCGTCACCGTACAGATCCGAGGTTGAAATGCCGCCTAAAAAGTCTCCTGAAAACAGAATGCGGCTTTCCACATCGTAATACATGCAGGCGCCCCGGAAATGGCAGAACGGGGTCGGGACAAACTGCAGGGTCTGTCCTGTTTTGATTTTGGCCCGCATTTTCGGAAATTTTTCAACAGCCCTGAATTTAGACTGTTTAAGACCGTAAAACTGGACAAGACGCCAGGTGTCTTCCGTCATCAATGTCTGAAGTTTGGGGTTGAGTCTCTGAATATGGGCAGCGTTGGTAACAACATCCGGATCCTGGTGATTGATAAATGCCAGGTTCACATTGCCCAGATGACCGACAATAGACCCAACCTTCTGTTTTACAACCTCCAGGTCAGCAGGGGGGCCGGGATCGATGAGAAGAGAATACTGGCGGTCATTTCCCTTAAATACCCGCAGGTAAATATTCCTTCGCAGCAGCGCCTCTTCGGAAGAACCGACCCAATAGATGTCGCTGCTTATCTCGACAGGTTTTTCTAAATCGATAGTAGTCATTACACGCTCCTGATTATGTAGACAACCCCCGGATAACAGTCAGGGTATGATGCTTTACCATTGATAATTTTTACTCTCAAAAATAAGATTAATCAAACTTTTCCTAATCAAGTAGTGAAAAAAACGGCTATTTTCCCTGAATCTGTCATCGTTTATCCGGTTTGAATAAAAAGATGGACCGATTTTTTTCTACCCGGGTTTGTCTTCTTGAGTTGCTGTGAAAAAACTTCGAAAAACTGCTTGCTGACAGGTCGGTTAATAGAGTATTTACATCTGTTGACCATTACGCTTTTGTGCAGGGAATATGCGGGAAATGATTCGGCACCCCTTCCTTGGATGTGATTGGCGTGTTCAGGATACAATAGTGGTAGAAAACGGAGCAAGCATAGGTCAGAGGGACTTGAATGAACCTGAAGCTCCCAAATGCCGGCAAAGGCTATTAAATAATTGAGGAATAACAGTGAAAAAGAAAGGGAATCAATCGTTGTGGATG
>CAZLGM010000064.1:0-16277 GCA_964558875.1 uncultured Desulfocapsaceae bacterium | reverse complement strand
GTCAGCTGGAAATGACAACTTCCAGTACGAACGGCTTCTTACCAGCAGAGGATTTTATTCCATCGCCGGTGTTGATGAAGTCGGTCGCGGCCCCCTGGCCGGTCCGGTAGTGGCAGCCTGTGTTATTCTGCCTCCGGACATCAGCCACTCCTCCTTTATCGATTCAAAACAACTTACACCCTCAAAACGGTTACAGCTTTACAGCCAGCTCAAAGACGAAAACTGCGCAATCGGCATAGGAGTTGTTGAAGAGCGGGTCATAGAAGAAATCAATATTCTCCAGGCATCGCTGCTTGCCATGAAAAAAGCCGTCGATGATGTGGCGAGTAAAACCAGGGCTTGCGATTTTCTGTTAGTCGATGGAAAATTCGAAACCCCATGCCCTCTTCCCCAACAGACGCTTATTAAAGGGGAATCAAAAAGCGCTTCAATTGCTGCTGCTTCAATTGTGGCCAAAGTTGCTCGCGATCATATGATGCTTGATTTTCATGAACACTACCCCCAATACAACTTTGCCAGAAATAAAGGTTATCCGACGAAAGAACACCGGTTGGCCATCAGCCGGCACGGTCCCTGCCCAATTCATCGAAGAACTTTTAAAGGTGTAAAAGAATTTGTCTGAAAATCGACAACAAACCGGAAAATACGGTGAAGAACACGCTGCTGTCTTTCTTAAGCAAAACGGTTACACTATTATTGAAAAAAATTACCGGCAACCCTGTGGTGAGATTGATATCATTGCCAGAGATGGAGAAACCCTCGTTTTCATTGAAGTGAAGACCAGAAGAACAACAAGTTTTGGTTCACCCTTTGAGGCGATCACCGACAGGAAGAAACGGCAGATTGCCCGAACGGCGCAGGACTATCTTTGCCGGAAAAAACAGACGAACAAACCGGCTCGTTTTGATGTCATCGGTATCGTTTTACTAAAAGGCCAAGAGCCTCATATCGAAATTATTAAAAATGCCTTTGACATGCCTTTTAAATAGTGTCCATCCAGAAATATGAGAATTTCTGCGGAGTCTTCACTTACCTTCGAGGACAAATTTTGCTCTCCAACAAAGAGTTAGGAAAAGGTAAGCGTAGACTCCGAAAGGCCGTTTGTGGATAGACACTAAATGACAATCAGAGAATGGGTAAAAAGCCTCATTTAATATGACAACAATCGGAATTACCATGGGCTGTCCGGTCGGTATCGGGCCGGAGATCATCTGCAAATATTTCCACACCTTACCTGATAAACATCATACAACAGCCGTTGTTATCGGCGATATCGATATTCTGAAACGATGCCGGGATGAATTGAAGATCGATGTGGATCCAGTTGTCTGGAAACATGGAGAGAACAGCAAGACAAATCAGATTTCGGTTATTGAAGTTTCCAGCCTCGACTCAAGTGCTCTACAATGGGGACAACCGGATGGATCAACCGGAAAGGCTGCCGGAGACTATGTCCAAAAAGGTGTCACACTGATTCAGCAGGGAGTGCTGGATGGCATAGCAACCTGTCCACTCTCAAAAGAATCATTGAACCGGGGTGGATATCAGTATCCCGGTCACACCGAAATGCTGGCCAGCCTGACCTCAAGCAGTCAATATGGTATGATGCTGGCCGGCAAAACGCTGCGGGTTACCCTGGCAACAATCCACTGTGCGCTGAGCGAGGTTCCCACGCGTTTAAGCCGAGAAAGTATTTACGAGTTGATTAAGCTAACCCATCAAGGACTGACCGTTGATTTCGGCATAAACCATCCAAAAATCGCTGTTGCCGGTCTAAATCCCCACAGTGGAGAATCAGGGCTCTTTGGAAACGAGGAACAGATACTGATCCAGCCGGCAATAGAAGACGGGCTGAAGGACAATATAGATGTTTCCGGTCCTTTTCCTCCTGATACCATCTTCGTCCAGGCTGCCGAAGGGAAATACGACGGGGTTGTCTGCATGTACCACGATCAGGGGCTGATCCCATTTAAGCTGCTGCACTTTAGTGACGGGGTGAACATCACACTGGGTCTGCCCATCGTACGCACATCCGTTGATCATGGCACAGCCTATGATATCGCCGGCCACGGAATAGCCGAGCCGACAAGTCTGGCCAACGCGGTACAGCTTGCTAAGGAAATTGTCACTAACCGGTCCCGATATGCTATCCTGAAATCGTGACGAAGATTGTTGTTTGAGCGTATTATGCTTTGATATAATACAACATTAATTGATCCTGTTATTTTACTCTTGAATACCCACTCACCCCACGGATTCAGGGTTACAAAACAACCATGACCAGCAAACAACCAAAGAAGATGAAAAAAGGACTGCTGATTGTATTTGAAGGAATCGACGGTACCGGCAAATCAACCCAGCTGGACCTGCTGGCCAGCTATCTTGTCGACAAAGGATATCCCGTAGTAACAACCCGGGAACCAACCAATGGTCCCCATGGACAGGCAATCCGGCAGCTCTATCTTGACAGGGGTTCAGTATCAAAAGATGAGGAATTAGCTCTTTTTATCAATGACAGGAAAGAGCATGTTGCACAGGTGATACAACCTGCTCTTGACAAGCAAAAAATCATCCTCTGCGATCGATATTTTCTGTCTACAGCAGCCTACCAGGGTGCAGTAGGCTTTGATCCACAGGAAATTCTGGAAAAAAACAACTTTGCCCCCGACCCTGATATTGCCCTTCTGTTTCTTGCCAATCCGGAGATATCAGCCCAACGTATAACCGGCCGGGGTGATACCTTGAACGACTTTGAGCGTCAGGATCAGCTGCAAAAGGTTCAGGAACTGTTTCAGTCACTGAACAAACCGTATATTTACCCAATCGACTCTACTGACTCCATCAACACCGTTCATAAAGCTGTCGTTGACAAAGTTATGGACCTGATCAGTAAAGCACAATGCTAACTAAATCAGGGATGAAATCTCGTTATCCTGTTCAGGCCGTACTTCTTTCTCTTCTGCTGCTGCTATCGATATCTTGCGCAAAAACCGGAGATACGGACAACAGCAAGTCAATAACTCCGCCGCCGCTGGATAGCCAGGACAGATCATGCGCCTATTTTTATTACCTTTGGGGAAACCATTCCGAATCAAACCGGAAATACAAAGAAGCAATAGACGCCTATGAGAAGGCCCTGCTCTGTGACCCATACAGTTCAATGATCCTTGAAAAGCTGGTTGTTGTCAGTTTAAGAATCGGAAATGAGGCCAAAGCAGCTCTTCATCTGCAGAAGCTGGTTACAGAACAGCAGGGAACAATCAGTCAGAATCTCCTTCTTGCCCGCCTTCTTGCCCGTCTCGGTCAATTGGATAAGGCTGCTCAACGTTATCAGTACGTTCTCAAACGAGAACCGAATAACGAAACTGCCCGGCTCCAACTTGGCCTGCTCTACACCATAGAAAAAAAGTATGCAAAGGCTGAAGAAACCTTTCTATCGGTGACCCGTATGAAACCGGAGTCATATCCGGCATCGCTTTATCTGGCCAAACTCTATGGGGAAATGGATAACGTTGACAGAGCCATTCTGTGGTACAACAAAGCTTTGCTGCTGAACCCCTCATCCGAATTGATGGATGAGATTGCCATATTCTGTTCCCATCATCAACGATATGACGACCTTGCCCGGATATACAGCACTGTCTTACAGAAGTACCCGGCAAACGAGGCTGCAAACCTGGGACTTGCTCAAACGCTTTTCGTTCAGGGGAAAGACGAACAGGCGATCTCTCATCTTCTCAAGCTTAAACAGACCGGGTCCCCCAGCCATCGGTATGATCTTATGTTGGGACGATATTATTTCGGTAACAATAATCTGGAGAAAGCCAGATTATTCTTACTCTCTTCTTTTGAACAAAAAGAAACCTCGGAGCTCCGTTATCTGCTGGCCCTGTTAAGTGTCAAGCAGGAACGGCGAGAAGAAGCTCTTGAGCTGCTCAGCAAGATCGACCCTGACGATCCTGAATATGACAACGCGGTCCAGCTTGATGTTATGATATTGCGCAGTATGGGAAGAGTTGATGATGCTGTGGAAAAAATTGTACAGAAGATGGACAACAAAGAGCGGACGCAACCGGAGGACTATCTTTTACTGTCAGATCTTTTTCAGGAGCAGAAGAAGATGGCCCGGGCAATTGAGATTCTGGAAGAATCCCTCAAGCAGTTCAAGAAAAATGAACTGATCCTCTTTGAGCTGGGGCTTCTATATGAGAAAACCGGAAAATCGAAACAGGCCATGAGCACCATGCAGAACCTTCTCAGGATTAACGGTAATCATCCACAGGCCCTTAATTACATCGGTTATACCTGGGCGGATAACAATATTCACCTTGAGCAGGCTTTGGAATATATCAAGCGGGCGGTACATCTGCTTCCTGAAAACGGCTATATTCAGGACAGTCTTGGCTGGGTATACTATCGGCTTGGCAATCTGGACAAGGCAAGGGCCATTCTGGAAAAAGCCATCTCACTTGCCCCAGGTGATCCGCTGATCCATGATCATCTTGGCGATGTTCACCGAGGGTTGGGAAATAACAACAAAGCGATTGAGTCATACACCAATGCTTTGAAATTTTTCCAGGACGAAAAAAAGAAACAACTGATGCGTCAAAAAATAGAGTCAATCCATGAAAAAACCGAAAATAACTCTTCTTAAGATTATAATTCTGTTTGTTGTGATGCCGGTTATATTCATGTTGACTGGCTGCGGAACCAAACCGTGGACAGGTCTGCTCGATGACAAGAGTTCGCAAGATGCACTGACAATAGCAAAACAGATGCAGGACAGGGATGCTCAGTGCTCCTGCTGTCTGGAAACCGACATCATCATTTCCTGGGATACGCCTTTGGAAAAAAGAGCTGTGGCAGGTTACCTGTATCTGAAAAATCCTTTCATCATCAAATACATCATCACCAATCCTTTTGGTCAACCGCTCTTTGTGGTTGTAACTAATGGCCGAACCTTTCAATCAATCAACACCGTCCAGCGAAAATTCATGTCCGGCAGCCTCGACTCCTTTCTTTTGTATCACGAGGTGCCGACTTCGATGTTTTTCTCCAACTGGGGCGCCTATTTAACCGGTCGGCTGCAACGGGAATCCTGGCAGATAGAAGAGATGAGGCATGACCGGAAAAACCGCGGAGTCTGGGTCACTCTGAGATACATGTCCGGCAACAGGAAACGAAAAAATCATCTGCTCATCAATACGCTTGACAGAAAACTGCTCACACGGATCATTGTCGATGAACGGCTTAAACCGGCAGAAGACCTGGGTGAAGAGAGCAACGAAGAAGAAAAAGAAGTGCTCTATGATGAGATAGTCGCAACCATTCACTACTCCAACTGGGTGACAGAAGGTAATTGTCTCCTGCCGACCAGGCTGAGTATTTTAGAATTTGCTTTCAGCTCAGAAATGATCATTCAATTGGAAAATATCTCAACCGACTCTGAGCAGAGTCCAAATGATTTCAGGGTTAAAGTCCCTCGCGGTTACCTGCGTCAACATCTTCCCTGATTTTCATAATGACAGAAGAGAGGTGGACGGAGCTGTTTATAGCGCCAAAATGCAAACAGATTGTTAGTTAGCTGCTTCCTGGGCTTCTGCCGCAAACGGATTGATGATAATGACAAACAGGTTATCTTCCTTGAAAAAGACCTGTTGAAGATCATAATTTGAATTGGGAACCAGATCGAGAACCACTCGGATTTTGTCAGGATTCTTATGTCTGGCCAGACGAATGTGCTTGACGAATCTCCCACCTGTATCAATGACCCGTTTCACATCTTTACTGAGTGTTGCTCCCAGAAAATCACAAACCACCCGGGGATCGCCCTTTTCGATTCCAAAGACGATTGGCGGATAGAAATCATTGAGCTTAAACAGGACCATTTCTCCTTTATTGGATGTGTCCTCGAATTTCACCTCACTTAGAAACGGCCCACCTGTTTTTTTCGACTCATCAACTCCAGACTTCCTGGCTTCACCAACTTTTTTCAGAGGCGGAAGATCTGATATCTTTTCAATAGTGTTGCTCGTAGTCTTCTTTTTCTTTTTAATCTCTACCGCTGTTGACACCGGCTGGATAGGTTCCTCTTCTTTCTTCAGCTTGCTCTGCTCTTTTGGTTCCCCGTCATATCCGGGTGATGTGAAGGTGACCAACAGGATATTTTTTTTCTTTATAAATTCCTTGGCTATATCAAATGGCTGTCCTGGAACAAGGTCAACAACAACTCGTATTTTTGCTTTCGGCTTATGATGGACACCCACCCGGATGCGCCGGATCAGGTCACCTTTTGTATTTATCTTGTGTTTTATATGTCCTGAAGACAGCGTATCGAAGAAGTCAAAAACGACTCTTGGCTTTTCCCCTTTAATAGAAAAGACCTTCGGGATCAGGGTGCTGTTGAGTTTAAACTCTATTGTTTCCTCTTGTTCACCCTTTTTTGTAAATGTTATTTTTTCCAGAATATTCAGTGGATTACTTCTCGCGTACAGGGAGGCATCCGGAAAAAATAAAACAGCTATAAATAGGAAAAGAAATATATTTTTTTTCATCACAAGACCTGACAATTCTTCTGATTGTTCTGTCAAAACAACAACATCAACGTATTGATTACCTCATACCACCTTGAAAAGTCAACTCTTTTCAAGTAAATGAAGGGTGGAAAAGTCCATGAAAGAAAAGGAAAAATGTAACCAATCCGTTTATTGTTACCTATATTTTGCAATCGTTTGGGTACCGAGGATGTTGAAATAGGTACAGGTGCGAGGCGACTAGCAGATTTCAGCGCAGGCATATCAGCGCTACGCAAGGCATAACATCTGTGAAGTCAACGTGGCAGATGTGGTTGCCACAGCGGCCGAATGCCAAACGATTTCAAAATACAGGTATTAAACCAAACAGTACAAGTATGACAGATACAACCTTACTTCCATATGTGATCAAGCCGGGAAGATATCTGGGCAAAGAGCACAACTCCATAAAAAAGAACTGGCGAAAGAACACAGTCAGCTGCGCTCTTGTCTTTCCCGACCTCTATGAAATCGGCATGTCCCATCAGGGATTACAGATTCTCTATCATATCATCAACAGTTCTGCCAATGGTCTGGCAGAGCGAGCCTACTGTCCCGATTTTGACATGGTCCGTCAGCTCAAAGCCAAAGGATTGCAGACCACCAGCCTGGAATCCGGTTATCCACTGACGGATTTCGATCTGATCGGTATCACTCTTCCATATGAGCTGTGCTATACCAACATTCTTACAGTTCTCGACCTATGCTCCATTGAGCCCTATGCCCGTGATCGTGCTCAAGACGATCCTCTTATTATCGGCGGTGGTTCATGCAGTATGAACCCTGAACCGGTGGCCGACTTTTTCGATGCTATTCTTTTAGGTGATGGAGAGGAAGGGATTATTGACATGATACGTCTGATGAAAAGGGCAAAGAAGCATCACTTTTCAAAAGAGGAGACTCTATACCATTTACGTGAAATCGAAGGGATGTACATTCCTTCTTTTTTTGCAGTGGATTACACGTTTGACGGCAAAATAGATCGAATCAAGCCGCTTGCTGACGACTACTCAATGGTACATCGACGGGTCCTTGCCAACCTGAATGATATTGACCATCTCACAAAACCGCTGGTTCCCAACGGCTCAATCGTTCATGATCGACTCGGTATCGAAATCGGCCGTGGATGCACGCGAGGATGTCGATTTTGCCAGGCAGGCATGATATATCGTCCCGTCCGGGAGCGGACTGTTGATGAGATAGAAAAACTTGCCCGTCTTGGCATATCGTCATCCGGTTTCGATGAACTGGCTCTTCTTTCCCTGTCAACCGGCGACTACTCCTGCCTGGATGAGCTATTGCGCACCTTGATGGACTCGTTCAGTAGTGAACACGTTTCCGTGTCAATGCCGTCTATGCGGGTCGGCACCCTGACTCAATCGGTTATGGACCAGATCAGGCGAGTAAGAAAAACCGGTTTTACCATCGCTCCGGAAGCCGGGAGCGAACGACTGCGGCAGGTGATCAATAAGGGGATTAGCGAAGATGACCTGATAACGACCTGCCGGGATGCCTTCTCCCTTGGATGGAAGCTGATTAAACTCTATTTCATGATCGGGTTGCCGACCGAAACCCAAGAGGATGTCGAAAGTATTGTCACCCTGGTAAAAAGAGCTAAAGATGCCGGTATTGCCGCCGGTGTCGGGCGGAAACAGATCAATGTCAGTGTCGGCACCTTTGTCCCCAAACCGCATACACCGTTTCAATGGGAAGCTCAAATCACAATGGAACAAAGCCGGGACCATATCAACCGGTTGAAAAAACTGCTGCCCCGCAAGGGATTTAACCTGAAATGGCATGATCCGAAGCAGAGTTATTTGGAAGGAGTCTTTTCAAGGGGCGACCGCAGGCTGTCAGCTCTTCTGGTCACCGCCTGGAAAAACGGTGCCGGCCTGGATAGCTGGTCGGATCATTTCAATCTGGATGTCTGGCTACAGGCGGCCCAACAGTGCAACATTGATCTGGACAGCTATCTGCGCAGGCGGGAGCTTACGGAGGTTCTTCCCTGGCAGCATCTCCACTGTGGTGTGGATACCGGATTTCTGAAAGATGAGCTAAAAAAAGCCCACAAGCATGAATACACACCGGATTGCCGCTATCACAACTGTCATAAATGCGGTCTGTGCGATTTTAAACGGATCAAACCGGTTGTCGTAGATAGAAAAAGAGCAACCACGGACAACAGTTTGGATGAAACCAACTCTGACCAGGACAATTTGGTTGCCAGACCAGACCAGCATCCAGAGAATCACTTTAAGTATTGTGTCACTTACGAAAAAAAAGAACCGTTCTCCTATCTTGGCCACCTTGAACTTGTCCAACTCATTTTTCGGGCAATCCGACGTGCAGGGATCACGGTCAATTTTTCGCGAGGCTACAACCCGTCACCACGAATTTCCTTTTCACAACCTATCCCGGTCGGAACCCAGAGTTTGGTCGAGTTCTTTATCATGGACCTGCCTCAGACATTGACCGATCCTGAAAAGATTAAAAATGACCTCAATGACCAGCTTCCGGAAGGACTCCAGGTCCGCCACATTTCTCCCCATTCAGGCAAATTTCCGCAAGCCGGTATCAGCAGCTACACCATTACTTTCCCGTCACCGCTGACTCCGGAAGAACAAAGAGAAGTTGTATCTTTTCTCGGCAAGTCGGATGTTTTCATTCAACGAACCAGAAAAAGGCGGCAACAAACAATCAACGTTCGTCCACTTATCACCAATATGGAATTACTTGGTGATGACCGCCTGAACCTGTCGATTCTGAGTAAGGCAGGAGAACCATCTGTCAAAGTGATTGAGGCCATCGAGGTTCTGTTTCCGGCCCGTCGGCAGGAACTTCTCGACCTCACTATTCTAAAAACGGATTGGCGGTCATGGGAAAATCCGTAATTCTGTTGCCACTACCATGAATCTTATGGTAGTAGTAACCGCACTATCACCTATTTTTATTATAAGCATAACAATAACCAATTTTTTGAACCCTAAGGAGACCAACGATGAAAAAAATCATACTCCGTGAAGATGAGATGCCGACCCAATGGTACAATGTTGCCCCTGATATTCCCAACGGGCTGATGCCACCCCTAGATCCAGGTACTGGAGAGCCGATGGGTCCGGAGAAACTCGCAGCGGTTTTTGCCGTGGGTCTTCTTGAGCAGGAGATGTCACCGGAGAGATTCATCGATATCCCTGAAGAGGTCCAGAATATCTTGAAAATCTGGCGCCCTTCTCCCCTTGTTCGGGCAACCGGTCTGGAACAGGCCCTTGGTACTAAAGCAAAGATCTATTTTAAAAATGAGGGCGTTTCTCCTGTCGGCTCTCATAAACCGAACTCCGCAGTTCCGCAGGCCTATTACAACAAGCTGGAAGGAGTCCAGCGTATCGCTACTGAAACCGGCGCCGGCCAGTGGGGTTCTGCCCTTTCCTTTGCCACTAATAAATTCGGACTGGAGTGTAAAGTATATATGGTACGGGTTTCCTTTGATCAGAAACCGTATCGGAAATCGATGATGCACACCTATGGCGCTGACATCGTGCCCAGCCCCAGCGAGGACACCAATACAGGACGCGCCATTCTGGCCAAGACACCGGACACACCCGGCTCACTCGGAATCGCCATTTCTGAAGCGCTGGAAGATGCCGCAACCAGTGATAACACCAAATATGCCTTGGGATCTGTTCTCAATCACGTCATCCTCCATCAATCCATCGTTGGCCTTGAGGCCAAGAAGCAGATGGAGATCGCCGGTGATTATCCCGATGTTGTCATCGGCTGCTGTGGCGGTGGTTCCAACTTCGCAGGACTCGTTGGACCATTTGTTCCCGATCAGCTCGAAGGCAAGAAAGTCCGTTTTATCGGTGTCGAGCCTGCTTCCTGCCCCACAATGACTATGGGTAAACTGGCCTATGACTTTGGTGATACCGCCCAGACCACACCTCTTTTAAATATGTACACCTTGGGTCATGATTTCATTCCTCCGGGAATCCATGCCGGTGGCCTGAGATATCACGGTATGGCGCCGATTGTCTCTGCGCTGGTACGGGAAAACATCGTTGAGCCGGTCAAGGTTCACCAGATGGAATGTTTTGAGGCGGGTGTTCTGTTTGCCAAAACAGAAGGTATCATTCCCGCTCCCGAGACCTGTCATGCCATCCGAGGAGCCATTATCGAAGCGACCAGAGATAAAGAAGAACCCAAAACCATTCTCTTTAATCTCTCCGGTCACGGATTGATCGATATGGCCTCCTATGAGATGTACTACGCGGGTCAACTGCATGATTATGAATACCCCGAAGAAGAGATCAACCGGGCCATGGCAAATCTGCCTAAGATCTAATGGATCAACTTTTATTGTCAGGGTATAACCGCGTTTTCTAAGTGAAAACGATCAGCAGAAAAAAAAAGAGGTCCGGAAAGGGATACAGATGCTGTTCATCTCCTTTCCGGACCGTTTTTTTTCTGGTGATCCTGCTTCTTTTCCCTCCACCGCTCTCTGGAAAATCATTTCCCCAACCACAATCTCTTATTGAAAACGGCAGCTTCATCGTCACCAGAGATGGCCGGACTTTTCTCGACTACAACGGCAACAAACAGCTTATTCCAGCTTCTGTCATCAAACTGGTAACCGCTCTTGGTGCCTTAAAAGTCCTGGGATCCAAATACAGGTTTTCGACCGAGTTTTATTTAGACAACAAAAACAATTTAACTATTCGCGGAGGAGGAGATCCTTTTCTTGTTTCAGAAAACATCACGGAGATTGCCCGCCAATTGATAAAATTAGGTGTTTTGTCCATAGGTTCAATCATTCTCGACGACTCGGCTTTTCAGTTGTCCGGACCGGCCGATGGAATCTCTTCCTCCTCCAACCCATACGATGCCGTCAATTCCGCTCTCAGTGTTAATTTCAACTCTCTACCACTGTTAATCCATACAAATGGAACTGTTGAATCACCGGAACCGCAGACACCTGTTATCCCACTGATGCACGAAGCAGCCAAGAGGCTGCCAAGCGGTCTGCATCGGGTCAACATTTCCTCTGTTGCCGGTTCTCAAGATATTTCTCTTCCCCTCCGATATGCTGGAGAATTAGTCACCACGATCTTCACTCAGGAAGGTATTCGGGTAACTGGTAACTTTCGGCAGGGAACCCCAAGCCCGTCGAGTACTCTTCTGTATACCTATCAATCCGAAAAAACAGTGGAAGACCTTGTTGCGGCAATGCTGAAATACTCCAACAACTTTATTGCCAACCAGCTTTTTCTTATGTGCGGTATGCATCGGGCAGGGCCACCTGCGACCTGGAACAAGGCAAGAGGTGTGATGAACCGATTCATCCACTCGGAGCTTCAGGTAGACCTTCAAACAATCAATATCGTTGAAGGCTCTGGGATTTCACGAAACAACAGGGTCAACGCCCAAACCCTTATTCATATTCTGTATCATTTCAAACCCTACTTTCATCTTCTTCCTCTTCTTAAAAAAACAGCCCTTAAATCAGGCACACTCTCAGATGTATTCAGTTATGCCGGCTATTTTAAAAATTCAGGAAATCTGGATCCATTCGTCATTATTCTCAACCAGAAAAAAAACAATCGCGCACGGTTGCTTCAACTTTTATATGCCCATTACTTATCAGCAAAAGCCCGGTAAAAAGTGAAGAATTCTTTTCTATTCTCCACCAAATTGATATACTGTGCCAAATTGCCAATCCACCTTGCACTATTCGACAAAAGCTTCTGAACTGTTTTGTATTGATTCGTATGTGAGCAGACAATGAAAAAGAAAATATTTATTAATCAACAAAACCTGGAATCATCCATGGCCAGTGGACGTATCGAACTTGAGGGGTCCATGTTGAAGTCCAATGACTTTCCCGGATATTATCTATTGACCCCGGCTCTTAAATTCACCGCCTGCATCTCAAGCCCTGATGATCCACTGGGGTATGTGGGTAAATGTTCGGCCCTGTCCCTCTTTGAAAAACAAAACATCGAGATCCATATGAATTCCCTCGATTATAAAGGAGAAACATACGAGGTCGATGAGGGCTTCCTTGGTGACTATTACGATGAGAATACAACCAACGATGGAGACAATACAGGTGATGGATCTGGAGACGTGATCCAGTATGATCCCGGTCTCATCAAAAAGCTCAACAACGACCACCTGGAACTTCTACGGCTTTTCACAGAAATCATGGAGGCCGCTTCTCAAGACGATTTTGATCAGGTTGACAAATCGCTGGCTGTTTTTGGCAATCGGCTGAAGCTCCACCTGATGACTGAACAGATAAAATTTCATACCTACCTCGAACAGGCCCTGAAAGACTGCGCCCTCACCCAGCAGATGAACAAGGACTTTCAGGTCAGGATAATGGAAATCGGCCAAACCGCCCTTGATTTCCTCAATCAGTACAAGAGTAGTACGTGGGATGGGCCAACAAAAAAAGAGTTTACTGAAGGCATGGAAGGGCTTGGTGTAATCCTCACCGAACGAATCGATATGGAGGAAGAGCTTTATGAACTCTATTTACCGAGATCCGCCTACTTAGGTGCTGTCTAATCTTCTCCGGACCATGTTCTGCTTACTATTTTTTTGTCCACTACCTTAGGCGTGACCGACCCTAACCACATATTCTTCTGTTATTTGAAGTAAACTGTAACACTTCAGTATTGGGGCACTGCTCAATGGTTTCTTCGCTGTTAAAGCTCCTGAAGATATTCTTCCTCATTGTTGTTACCGTAACCTGCTGTCTCGGCATCGTCCTGGCTGTTTTTCTCTTTGTCCTTGATGACTATCAGAAAAGCCGACTGTTCACATCGGCCATCTCAAAATACTCACAGGTAGATATAAAAAGAGGGAAACTGTTGGTTTCATACAGAGATGGCTCATTACTGGTGAGAGGCGACCAGCTCCATCTCACCAGTCGGGCGAAACCTGTCAGCCTTCAAATTGACCATGCTGAAATACATGTTCCCCTTTCAAACGTTTTCACCCCTGACCCAACCATATCATCGATAATCCTCAACGGCCCAGCCGTTGATCTTTCGGATTATCCTATCCGAGAGTCACTCACATCCGGTAAAAAGAAACAGAAATTTTCCACCCGGCTGTTCAATTACTGTAATATCCTGGTGAAAAATGGAACTGTGATGTTGCCAGATAACGTTCAAGTATCTGAAATATCGTTTAAAACAACACTCGAAACCAAAAAGATCCGTCATATTCTCCTCCAAGGCAGAGGATATTGGAAGGAACGAGATATCCCCTTCAGCATTAAAGGCAGTATAAATTCATTTGTCCGTCCCTATGGCCTCAACCTTGAGCTGGCTGCAAATGCCCTTCCTGTTGACAACATACAGGTGAGTAGCAGGTTTCACATCAACCGGGGAACAATGTCCATTAGAAGTAGGATTTCTTCCATCGCAAAAACCGACACTTTTCATATACACTCAAATATCAACCTGTTAGACGTATTATTTACCATAAACAAGTCCGGTAAGGAAAAAACATATCGATTTAACCATCTCCACACCCAAATAGAAGCCAAATACACCAACGGACTGTTTACCCTCCTGCCCTCAACTGCCGGCAACGACCTGGTCAACCTTCGTCTGTCGGGCCGCTTTGATCTGAGACCCGTTTCTCCATATCTGGATTTAGAAATATCCAGCGACCTGATGAATGTCAAAACGTTAAAACGTCTGATCCCCGATCCATATCTCAGCCTCTGGTTGACCTCTGAGCTTTTTCCGATCTTTTCCAAAGGCCAGGGTAAAGTGGACAAACTGGCTATTAAGGGTTCCTGGGAACAGCTTAAAAACATGGGGCAGTCGGAAAACAGGAGTTGTTTTGAGCTCGATCTGTCACTAGTGAATTTGGATATTGTTTTAAGCAAACCAAAAGCGATTTTTACCGGCAGTTCAGCCAGGCTTACAATCGTGGATGGAAAACTACGTGTTTTCGATATTAAAGGAGCTACAAAAAAAACCACAGTCAGGCAGGGTTGGTATCAGATCGACGATCTGTATGGTGAAGAATTGATCTCACGATTTGCGATAAACGGAACAGCAACCCTGCAAGATCTGGCGCATATAAGTGCTGCTCCACTTTTACCGGAAAAATTGAGAAAAGACGGACAGCTTTTTGCCAGCTACAGCGGGCAGCTAAAGGCTGATATCATGGCCCATTATGCTCCGTCATACGATACACTCCGTTTTGACCGGTTTGATGTGACAATAACAGATGTCACATCAAAAAAGGAGATCCGTGGCAGTCCTGTTTCCTTTGACAACATAACAATTACAAGGAAAACCCGATTAAGAAATCAGGTGGTCGGCATAGGTACATGGAGAGGAACCGATTTCAGTCTTTCCGGTTTTTTCCTCGATGATGCCACCGGTACTATGACAATTAAGGCCAAGGTCGACATGGAGACCCTGCTTCCTTTTATCCGTCAGGATCAATTTCCTCCCGATTCTTTTAATTTTGAACAGCTCTTTGGGCTGACAATTCAGGTCCAGAAACAGATCGACACCTTTATTGTTGATGTCAAAACAGAATTGCCAAAACTAGACGCCATTTCCTGCTCTACAACAAAGAGCCCCTTGACCAATGGATTTCTGTCCACCCGGCTGACGACTCAGGACTGGCATGTTCTGAAAATGAACAGTTTTACCGTCTCCTATGGGCAGTATATACTCCAGGGAAAAGGTAGTATTGATCTCAAAACGATGAAAATGGCAATGGCTTTACACAGCCCGGAACAGGTGACCTATTATGACGCTCAGGGCGAGCCTGAGAAGGAAAAACGAAAAGGTCCACTGCAGGCGGATCTATCAGTTGACATCGACATGAATGAACCTGAGAAATCCAGTTTACATGGGAGAATTCAAGGCCAGGATCTGTCCATAAAACTGCCGGGACTTGTATCTCCTGCTGTTAATACGATCTTTGATCTACAATTTTCAGGCAAGCGGATTGATTTCAACCGATTCGACTTCTGGCTTGAACAGAACCTGCTTGGCAGCCCGGTCCACCTGCAAGGACATCTGCAGATGGATGATCAGCTTGGCGGAGTACTGCTCTTTACAGGCGACTACGTTAACTCCAGCGATATTTTCAACGAATCTACCAAGGAAGACGAGCAACAACAGGAAAACGAATCATCACCAAATTCCGGCCAGGGTATCGTGGTCAATGCTAAAATCAGGAAACTGGACTTCTCAGGCACCATTATCTCACCCTTTTATTTTCAGGGTTTTGCTACAAACGGCAACTTCTTCCCTGTAAAAATGTCAGCCCGGCTTGAAAACGGTCGAATCGGCATGCTGACCCATTTGGGAGAAGATGATACCGAGAATCTGGAGTTTTCATTCTTTATTAAGAATCTAGATATTGAAGATTTCAGCAAGTTCGTCCCCCACCTGGACAAAGGCGAGGTGAAAGGGAAAATTACTACCGGTGGAATTATCCGGTCACAAAGTAACAGTTTCAAAAACCTTGGTTCAAAATTGAAAGGCGAACTCTCCTTTCGTGTTCATGATGCCACCTTGAAAGGCAACTATATCCTGGTAAGACTCCTTGAATTGTTAAGCATAGAAAATCTCTTCAGTAAAAAGGCGGATTATGCCGAGGATGGTGATCTATATATCAAATCAATTAACGGCAACCTCACAATCGATAATTCCGTTCTCACCAGCA
>CAZLGM010000063.1:0-16306 GCA_964558875.1 uncultured Desulfocapsaceae bacterium | reverse complement strand
AACCAAAATGAACCCCAAATTAACCAAATCAAACCCCAAACGGTCCACAAACAGTTCCATCCCCGCAGCTGATCTGCTATCCTTTTCCTTATTACCATCGAAACTCAGCAAACGGTAATCAGAATCCTTTTTTTCCTTCACACCCAATGATCAACAATCTCTCTAAAAGAGACCTGATTCCAAAAGATTGCAAAAAACACCGGTAATGATAGAGTGATCGATATGCAGATCATCACCACTCATCTCAACACAGATTTTGACGGTCTGGCGTCAATGATCGCCGCGCAGAAACTCTATCCCGATGGCCTGCTGGTTTTCCCCGGCTCTCAGGAAAAAATCGTTAGAGATTTCATCTCGCAGATACTTTTATATCGGTACGATTTTCAAAAACTCAAGGATATCGATCTTAAGCGGGTAAGCGGCATGGTCGTGGTCGACACCCGAGATGCCAAACGACTGGGTATTCTTGCTGATTGCCTCGACAATCCCGGCCTGGCCCTTCATCTGTACGATCATCATCCTTCAACCAAAGGTGCCATGCAGGGAACCCATGAGGTAATTAAAGATGTTGGCTCCACCGTAACCATTTTCACCCAACTGTTTCAAGAAAGGGAAATTGACATCACTGCTGAGGAGGCTACCATTTTTACTCTCGGTATTTACCAGGATACCGGCTCTTTAACCCACGCCACCACGATGCCGGATGACCTCAAGGCGGCCGCTTGGCTTTTGGAGCAGGGAGCTAATCTGGAGATTGTTTCCCAGTTTATCAGCCATGACCTGACCAGCCACCAGGTTGAATTGCTCCACGATATGATGAAAGCGGCCACCAGCTATACCATCGCTGATATTCCGATCGTAGTGGCAACCTTGATCCTTCCCAGATATGTGGATGATTTTGCCGTCATTGTTCAGCGGTTTATGAATATGGAGAACCTCAACACCATTTTTGTTCTGGTTTCCATGGCCGGCCGGATCTACCTCATCGGCCGTAGTCGTATCCCAGAGGTCAATGCCGGCCATATCGCCCGGGATCTCGGCGGCGGCGGACATGCAACGGCTGCCTCCGGCACCCTTCGCGACACCACAATGACCGAAGCGGAAGAGAGGCTGATCTTTACCCTGCACAAACATGTTCGACCCCAAGCCATTGCCAGAGAGATGATGTCCAGCCCTGCGATTTCGATATCGTCAGACACCACCATCCGGCAGGCCAATGATGTTCTCACCCGCTATAATGTGACAGCCATCCCCATCCTGCAAGCGGAAAATAAAAGAAATAAATCCGGCCTCGATCCACTGATTGTCGGCACAATTTCACGCCGTGTGGTTGAGAAAGCCATCCACCACGACCTTGGTCATCTTCCGGTAAGCGATTATATGACAACCGATATTGAGGTTCTTTCGCTTAACGCCACCCTGGCCGATATACAGGAACTGATCATTGAACACCGGCAGAGGCTGGTTCCTATTATCCATGACCGTAAACTGCGCGGCATCATTACCCGGACTGATCTGCTCAACAGACTGGTTAATGACCCAGCCCATTTTCCAAAAAACCTGCTCCATGAATCGGATCACCCCTCCCTTACGCGGACCAGAAATCTCGGTCCTCTCCTTGTTGATATGCTGGATGGGAAAATCATCCGACTGTTGAAAATGATCGGTGAAGTGGCCCAGGATCTCCAATACAACGCTTTTGTGGTTGGCGGTTTTGTGCGTGATCTTCTGATGAAACAGGCAAACCTCGATCTTGATATCGTCATTGAGGGCAACGGCATCACATTTGCCAGAAAATTTGCCAAGGTTGTCGGAGGCAGGGTAAAAACCCATGAAAGATTCATTACAGCCAAAGTTTTTCTGCCAGACGATTTTCACATCGATATCGCCACCGCCAGACTGGAATACTATGATTATCCAGCCGCTCTTCCTACAGTTGAGTTGTCGTCTATTAAGCTGGATCTGTACCGGCGCGATTTTACCATCAACGCCATGGCCATCCAGCTCAACCCATCCCAGTTCGGCAATCTGCTTGACTTTTTCAACTGCCAGAATGACTTGAAACACAAGGCAATCAGGGTCCTCCACAACCTCAGCTTTGTAGAGGACCCAACTCGTATTTTCAGGGCTATTCGCTTTGAGAAACGGATGGATTTTATCATCGTCACCCACACTAAACGGTTGATCCGCAACGCGGTTAAGATGGAATTGTTCAATAAAGGAGATGATCCTCGTTTCTTCACAGAACTCAAACTGATTTTTTCAGAAGAAAGTCCCATTCCTGCTATCCACAGGCTTGAAAAGTTTGGTCTTTTCCAATTCCTCTGGCCGGACCTTAAACCGCATCTGAAAATTGACAGACGACTCAATCACATGCTCAATCAAGCCCAGCGGGCTCTCTCATGGTGGAAGATGCTGTTCATAAATGAAGAATGTCACAGTTGGCAGGTTTATCTGTTGACCATCATGGGACGATCCACTACCGCCGAACTTCGCTCATTCAGCGATCGATTCTCCCTTCCACAGAAGGACGCCGACCAGTTGATTCGGCAAAAAGAGTTGGCAGACAGGGCAGCCAAGGTTCTGTATCACAGCCGAAATCCCAGAAACAGTGAGATTTACCGGCTACTCAATGAATTATCCAACGAAGGACTCCTGTACCTCACAGCCATTGCCAGAAAAAATGAAATTAAAAAAAGTGTTTCCCACTTTGTGACAACCATGAAGAAGGTCGAAACCGAACTCAACGGTAATGATCTTAAAGAAATGGGATATCAGGAGGGACACCAGTTCAAGGAAATGCTCAACCGTCTAAAAAATGCCCGTCTGGATGGTGAAGTTTCAACACGACAACAGGAAAAAGCATTTATCGAAAAACATTTTAAACGTTAAGCCTTGCCCCTGCGCTGCCCAATGCTTATCTAGTAAGAACGTCTAAGACTGTCCTGACTCACGGACAACCGCGAACATCGGTGAACACTTGGCCGATCATCTTCAAACAATAGAACCTTCAACGCCAATTCTTCACCTTCGGAAAAGATTTTAAATATGGAACAATTTATTGTAGAAATCATCATCCTTGCCCCGCCGCTGCTCCTGGCATTGACGCTCCACGAGTTTTCCCACGGCTTTGTCGCCTACAGCCTGGGTGACCCAACAGCCAAAATGATGGGCAGGCTGACGATGAATCCGATACGTCACCTGGATCCAATCGGCACCATTGCCTTTTTCTTCATCAAATTCGGCTGGGCAAAACCGGTGCCGGTAAATCCGGTTCATTTTAAAAACCCAAGAAAAGATATGCTGTGGGTGGCACTCGCAGGCCCTGCTTCCAACCTGTTTCTGGCGATTGTCAGTGCTATTTTGACAAAAGCTGTCTGGTTTCTGGCATCCGTCATTCCCTACTCAAAAGTTATGGAAGCCATCCTGGTGCCTTTTCATCAGATGCTGATCGCCTCGGTCTGGATTAATCTGGTTCTTGCCATTTTCAACTTTCTGCCCATTCCTCCCCTGGATGGTAGCCGCATCTTAAGCGGTCTCCTCCCGGCAGACATGGCCAGATCTTACGCCTCAATTGAGCGTTATGGCTTTGTCATCATTCTGCTGCTTGCCTTCTCCGGCGTACTCGGCAGATTGATTCTTCCCATCATAAACTTTGCCAACAGTCTTCTGCTGACTTGAGATAGTTGGGTCAAAAGAACTACCGCCGTCAGCCATTGCACTATTCAACTAAGTGTAATTGCAAAGAAAAAATAGAGTGTAGATATCAGGCGTCGTTTACGACCATTTTGTGGCCGTCATAGAGATAACGCTTGATCTTGTGGGTAACCGTTTTCATGAATGGCTCCCGCCTTTCAAAAATCTCTTTTATCTGCTGATTGTCCGGAAGCCGGTTGTTCATATCACTGTGCAGTTCCCTGATGAGAGTCTCAATATACTCATGCCGTGCCGACTGAGTCTGTCCTGCTGTTTGTTCGTCGATCAACTCATAATCGGGATAGACCCATCCCTCCAGATGGCCGCTGTTCTCGACAATAAGTGATTCGATGACCCAATGGCAGGTATTCATCATCTGCTCTACCATTTCAGGAGACAGGGTTGTTCCATCCTCAAGGGTGATAATGTTCTTTACACGTCCGTGGACATGGAGATTGCCGTTGTCATCGAGCAACCCCAGATCACCGGTGGCCAGCCAGCCATCCTCCGACAAAACAGATGCCGTTGCCTGCTCATCGTTATAATATCCCTTCATGATGTTCGGCCCCTGCACTTGAATTTCCCCGATTCCCGTCACAGAATCCGGATGGGCAATTCTTACCTCTACGTTAGGTATCGGTTTTCCACAGGAACCCAGGGTAATCGTCTGGTCATCTATCGGTCCGCAAGACAGCAATGGTGAGGTTTCTGTAAGACCGTAACCGACGATATAGGGGAATTCGGAATCCCGCAGAAAACACTCGACTTCCCTGTTGAGACTGGCGCCACCGATCCCCATCATCTGCAACTGGCCACCGAAAAAGTCCAACATCTCTTTGCCGAGTTTTTTATAAATTAATTTTCGACCAATGCCTGTTTTGCAGGCCAATGACAGTGATTTGCTCCTGTTGATCCTGGGCAGAATCCGTTTTTTATATATTTTTTCCAAAATAAGGGGCACAACAAAGATCGCGAATGGCTTTTCTTTTTTACAAAGCTTCTGCAGGATCACCGGGGTCGGCGTTTTGCCGGCATAGACGATACGACCGCCTTTTATGATCGGCAGCAGAAAACCACAGGTGAATTCATAAATATGGGATATGGGCAGAATAGAGAGGAACACTGAGCCTGGCTGTATATCTGCAAGTCCGGTTGATGAATAGACATTGGCCGTCAGGTTCTTATGGGACAACATGACTGCCTTGGGATAACCGGCTGTTCCGGATGTGTAGATAATAGATGCCAGGTCATCCTCATCAACATCTTCAAATTGCATTCCCCTGGCCTGTTTTTCATGGGCCATGTTGTCCATGGCCTTTGCCAGATATTCCGAAAATGTATTGGTATTGATAACACCCAGAATACAGTTATAATCATCAAGGGTGATGACTTTTGTCAGATAGCTCTTTCTCAGCTCGTAGATTTTTTCGATCTGACGTTGGGTCGTAAAAAGGATGGCTACCCGCATCTCAAGCAGTATGTGATGGACATCTCCTTCTGAAAGATCCGGCAATATCGGAACAACAACCGCTCCCAGTCGCACGGCTGCAAAATAGACAGTACCCCAGTTATGCGAATTTTCTGCTAAAACACCGATGCGATCGCCCTTTTTTACCCCGTCTCGCTTCAACATTGAGGCAAGGGCAATAATCCGATCATGCAGGGCATTATAGGTCAGCGGTTTGGTCAGGGCCATGCCCATTGCAGGAAGATCTCCATACCGTTCCCGGCTGGAATCTATAACATAATTGAGCGTCATCCCCACTTTGGTCATTTCTGACATACACATACTCCTTTTCTGATACTTCTTTGTTCCAGTTTGGCCGTAAATCACAGCTCAACAGCGGAATCAAAAAACAGAGTCCGGTTCATTTTCTGGTCCTGATAATGTATGATCATTTTTATTCAATAGCAAGACATGAGAACAGACAACCATGTAAGTTATCGATATTCAGTTATATAATTTTAACCAGATGAAATCCTGCTTCCCTGGCTGTTTTTTATATTACTCTTGATCCAAATTGATCACATATATGAAGCTGTAGGTGTTTTGTCACGCTAATACTGAAAATAATCAAGCCGAACAAGTTATCGCCAGTAGTAATAATTGATTCTGTTGGGAAAACCTAAGAATCACTCCCTGCTGTCTTTACGAGCAGTGAAACGACTAAGCAGGGAAGCATAGACTCAGATATCCTGTAAAATAAAGAGGTTGCAGATCACCGGACTTTTACGGGTTTATCAAAATTGTTTTGAGCGTTTCATTGCTGGGAAAGATGGTTGATGCTCGTGAAAAGTTCTTTCTACAGGAGCATACAAAAACAGGAACCTTATCGACCAAACCGATTTTTATAGAAATTCACTTGACACAAAACCCAACATAATGTAAGGATATCAACAAGTAAGGCCAAAACAATCATTTCAAACACATCAAATGCCAGATACGAATGAAGTGTATCTCATCTGCCATTATCCTGCTTCTCCTGACCACTGGTTCGCTGTTTTTCTCGCTGGCACCGTGTAGCGCTGTTCCTGTGCTGACCGACAGGGGAAAAACCGCCATTTCGAGCTCCAGGCGCAGTTACTCAAAATCACCTGTTATATTAGGTAAATACAAGGATATCTCCAAGTATAAATATCGATCATCCAAAACCGCGATCAGCCTGAAAAATAAAAAGGTCAAAAAACAGCTGTCTGCCAAAAGTGCCATCATCATAGACGCCACAAACGGGCAGACCCTGTTCTCCCTTTCACCCGATATACCTCGTCAACCGGCTTCGACCATCAAGGTCATAACCGGAATGATCGCTCTCAAGTCTCTTTCCGTTAATGACACTATCCCGGTCAGCAGAAGAGCTGCCAAACAACCCCGATCAAAGATCTATCTTGATCGCCGAAAAAAATATAAGGCAAATGACCTGATTAATGCGGTCCTTTTAGCGTCTGCCAATGACGCCAGTGTTGCTCTGGCAGAAAAAATTGCCGGCTCCGAGAAATCATTCGCCCGCATGATGACCGTGCGGGCCAGAATATGGGGTGCCCGGAAAACCGTCTGCAAAACAGCCACTGGGCTTACGGCTCGAGGCCAGAGAAGTACGGCGAGAGACCTGGCTACCATTTTCAGACATATCATGCAGGATAATGAATTTGCCAAACGGATAAAACAGACCAAAGTCCGGACATCATTTGGCTCGACACTACGAAACCACAATAAGGCTTTATGGCAGGTCAAAGGGACAGTTGGCGGTAAAACCGGCTATACAATGGCGGCGAAACAGACTTACGTTGGGAAATTCAAACGTGGAGATAAGGAAATCATTATCGCGTTAATGGCCAGCAAGAAGATGTGGACCGATGTAAAAAAACTGGTCCATCACGGTTTCTATACATTGAAACACTCCCGAGCTCTAGCGGAGAACTCCCGGATAATTCCCGGAGTAGCCACAACAAATCAGAATATTCCCAAGAACCAACTCCAGCTGTAAAACTACAATGCAGTAATCAATTTCAGATCACAGGTTCTCAGGAACCGATCAGATCACTCACTGTTTCAACAATGACTTCCCGGCTGAATGGCTTTGAGATCGTTTTGACATTGCCAAGAAGTGACGCCACAGTCAGATATCGTTCTTTTGGAATGACTCTACCGCCACCGGATATGGCTATAACCGGCTGTTGCGGCGCCAGTTCCATAACTTCCATAATCATTTTCAGCCCATCTTTAACCGGCATCACCATATCGACGATCATAAGGTCAAAGTGACTCTGTTTGAAGAGTTCCATGCCCTTTTCGCCGTCGGTTGCTTCAACAACTTGATATCCCTCTTTTTCCAGAATAGCCCTTAAAAAAAGCAGGATCGGCAGTTCATCATCTATGATCAGTATCCGTTTCACATCAACCAGTTTTATTCAAATAAACCTTCTCCATTGCCAAAAGACTTCTCTTATTTACTAGGAAATGCTACTTATTATCAACTAATTTGGGATTTTTTTTTATTAACAACTATTCTCACCTCTGTCGTTACCCGAACCAACATCATGAATCCGTATTATTAGCCGCCAACATCAACATATAATATGACGATATTATACGGTCTTATTTAATTTCATCAATAACTCAAAATAACACCCTGCCTTTACAGGCTCCTGTCAGCACTGCATTTCTAAATCTGGTTACAAATAATTTTCAGCTTTAACAGTAAAAGAAGTGTTGGGCTGGCCATAATGGGTAATCAAATTTCCAAAGGGCTTTCTTTTTTCATCTTGCCCTTTTTTCTGTTATTTTGATAATGGACGTACCGATTGGACTGTCAGGGTCACCGCCCCGAAATCCTCCTCCACCAATCCCGTTAACAGATACGGTCTGCTCGCTGAAAGCAGGTGCGCGTAGCGGCGGTACGTTTTTGGAAAAAACGTGGCCTCCACCAATCCCGTCTCATCCTCAAAGGTTAAAAACTCCATCACCTCTCCTGTTTTGGTCGATACCAGTTTTCCGGTAATCAGCCAGCCGGAGAAATTAATTTGTCTGTTAACAAATTGATGCAGATTGTCTGCCTTTACCTTTTGCAGGGAACAGCCTCTGCCTGAAAAAAAACGAATGGGATGATCATCGCACAGGAAACCGAGCACCTGATACTGGTTTCTTAACCTCTCCCGCCTGCTTTGGGCAGGCAGTTCAGGTGGTGGTGGCAGCCGGATCGGAAACAGTGGCAGGCTGGTAGCCCCTTGAGTCACTTGCCTGAAACTTGCCAGTTGATAGAGCAGCGCCGGGCGGTTCAAGGAGTTGTCAAATCCATCCAGTGCTCCGGCGTTAATCAGGGCAACCGCTTCATCCTCTTCCGGTCGAGTCCGTCTGAAAAAATCTTCACACCCCGAGTATGATCGTTCTTTTCGTGCATGAATGATCCTTTCCATCAAATCACTGGTTAACCCTTTGACCGACTGCAGCCCCACTCTGATCTCTTTTCCGTTTCCCTGCCAACGGACAGATGAAACATTCACATCCGGTGGCAGGATTGTCAGCCCCAGCCGTCTTGCTTCAGACACATAGGCAAAGCTCGAATAGAAGCCGCCCATGTTGGAGATAACCGCTGCCATAAACTCTGCCGGATAATGGCTTTTGAGGTAGGCCGCCTGATAGGACACTACGGCATAGGAGGCAGAATGGGGCTTACAGAACGAATAACCGTCAAAACTCATCATCATTGCCCAGAGTGTTTCAATCTGCTCGCTTGACAGGTTGTTTCGTTTACAGCCCTCGTAAAAATCGGTTTTATAGTCCGGCAGTCTCACGTTTCTGTCCTTTTTCGACAGCACCTTGCGCAGGCCATCTGCCCGGCCATGCGAAAAACCGGCCAGTGCGACAGCTACCTTTGAGACATCTTCCTGATAAACCATCAGACCAAAGGTTTCGTCAAGCACATCCTCAACCTTCTCATGCAGAGGTTGATAGCTGCCGCCATGAAGACGACGTACATACTCCCTGACAAATTCATTGGCAGCCGGCCGGATAATTGAGGACTGCAGCACAAGCTGCTCAAATTCTCCGCTGGCCGCTTTTTTTTGCAGCAGCCGCATTGCCGGACTCTCGATGTAGAAACAGCCCATGGTTCCGCCCCGACTGATATTGGTTTTGGTCTTGTCATCCTCTTCCGGCTGCCAGCCTGCTTCATCAAACTCGGTTCCATTTGTCCGTATTGTCTGCAGACAGTCGCGGATCACGCCGAGACTGCGGTTGCCGAGCAGATCGATCTTTACCAGCCCAGCCTCCTCGGCACTGTCTTTTTCCCACTGAATTATATTTACTCCTTTGCTTGCCTTCTCCACCGGCACATAATTGCGTACCGGCTCAGGTGTTATAACAACGCCTCCCGGATGAACGGAGAGATATCGCGGCAGCCCGATTAACCGGGCGCTCAAACGCAGGATTTCCGGCCATGGCTCGTTGAAATCCTGGTCTCTCAGGGCTGGCAGCTGTCTGAGCTGCTCGGCCAGGTCAGTCCCCCGGTTTCGATAGAGCCAGGGCAGTCGTTTTGTTTTTGTCGAAATCTCACCACCCGGCAAGCCAAACACCTTTGCCGTTTCCCGGATTGCCATCCTCGGCTTGAAACAGACATGGTTGCTGACCATAGCGGCATGATCACCGTAGTCGTCAAAAACCTCTTTTAACACCTGATCCCGCTCATCCCAGGCAAAATCGATATCGATATCCGGCGGGTCTGACCGCTCCGGATTAAGAAACCGCTCAAAATACAGGTTATGCTTCACCGGACAGATATTGGTAATTTCCAGGCAATAGGCGACAAGAGAGGCAGCGCCCGAACCGCGACCGCAGATTCTTCTTTTCCCATGTTCTCCCCTGCCCCGATGAACGATATCGCGAACCACCAGGAAATAGGACGAAAAGTCCATTGAACCGATGATGGCCAACTCATGTTCGAGGCGTTCAACCACAGGTTCCGGCAATTCGTCTCCATAGCGCAGACAGGCGCCCTCATAGGCATTATCGCGCAGGATCTGTTCTGCACTTTTGCCGTTACCGTGCCAGGGTGGCATGACTATGTCGAACTCGGGCCCTTTAAACGAACACCGCTCACCGATCACACAGCCGGCCTCAATAACATCCGGCCACATCCCAAATCGTCTTCGATACACCTCGGATGCTTCCAATTTCCGACGGCTGCCGGCCGCTTCTCCTTCATCGACATTGCTTAACGTCGTGTTCAGATCAATGGCGCGCAGCAGCCGGTATAATTCGGAATCATCATCATTAAGCGTGTAGCTGTCCGCCGTTGCCGTTGCCATCACTCCCGCTTTTCCGGCCCACCTTCTCAACCGGGAACCCAGCTCAGTCGGTTTCGGGCCGAGATCGGCCGCCACTTCGACTCCTTCTCCATGCCACTGTTGAAGCAATGGTAACCGGTCACACAGGACCGTAACCCCTTCCGCTGATCTCAATATTTCCGCGGCCAGGGAGAAATCCCGATCAAGCTGTCGGCGGGTCAGCAGGTTACACAGATTTACATAACCGGTCTGGTCGCGGACAAGCAGGGTGGCCGAATAATCGGTTCCAGGATCGGTGATCTCGGCCCCGACAATCGGCCTGATGTTCATTCTTTTGCAGGCTGAGAGAAACGGCCACAGCCCATACAGGTTGTCCCGGTCTGTCATTGCCAGAGTAGAGTAACCCAATTTAGCGGCTGCTTTGCACAATTGTTCGGGAGATGCAGTTCCCCTCATCAAAGAGTAATATGAATGGACTCGCAAAGGAAACATGTGCAAATACCCTTGGTCTGCCACAGATTGAGAAAGTTATAGAAAACCGATCAGGCCGCCGTGCGGACGGCACTGTGACCAAAACGGGTTCTGATTGTATCCACCGCAGCGGCCACCCGTTTACGCCGCTGCTTTTTTTCCCCGCATTCCGGGAAAAGCAGCAACTGGGTGGAAGCCCGGCGAAGCCGGTCGCAGAGCAGCGTGCAGCCACGAAGTCTGGTACGGCGACTCCAGGCCCGCCGCAAGGCAAGGGAAGCCAACTCAAGAAGCACATCGTTGTCGGAACTGCCGCCTCTGCCAACAGCCTGACCCATCTTAGTGGTGCCGTCACTGTAATCGACCCGTATCCGTATTCGTTTTCCGGTCAAACGGTTTGCGCGAAGTTCTGCCGCCGCCCGGATCACCATATCGGCCACCACGGATCTGACCTGCTGCCGGTCGTTGGTGTCGGTGTCAAATTGATGCTCACGGCAGATCACCTGGTCCCGGTCGTTTCCACAGACTATCCGTTCTTTATCGACACCACGGCATAACCCATGAATATCCATACCGCGCCCGCCAAACAGCACCATAAGCTGACGGCTGCTCAACCTTGCCAGCTCACCGATACGGTTAAGGTTCAACTCCCGTATCCGCCGCATTTCCAGCACGGAAAGGCCTGGCAGTAAACAGACGGAAAGTGGTGCCAGAAACTCGCCCTCCTCACCCGTTCCAACGATATACTCTCCCACTGGTTTGACCAGCCGTGAAGCAACCTTGGCCACCAGTTTGCTTGAGCCAATGGACCAGATCGGATCGATTCCCAGAGATTTTCGCACGCCATTGCGGAACTTCCAGCCGATATCGGGAGGCGGACCGAACAACCGATGGGTTCCGGTGATATCGACAAAGATATGACCATCCACCAGACCGTGCTCAAGCCGGGGAGAATAGTGATTGGCGTGCTTGATCAGAGCCGCCATGGCCCGCCGATAAACATCGAAACGGGGCGGCAGCACGGTGGCATCCCGGCAGTACCTCAGGGCCCTGGTCAGTCGCATCCCCTTGCGCACACCGGAATGGTATGCCTCTTCACTCATGTCATACACAACGGAACGGGCAACATGCTGAGAGGCAATAATCAGCGGCCACCCCCGCAGGCAGCAATCTTCCACCCGCTCGACTGCCACCCCGAAATCGGCGACGTTAATGTGTAGAATCGTTTGCTCAAGACGCATGCAGGCAGATACTCCCTCACCGATAGACCTTCTATGGTTCATTTGTTTTCATGTAACCAATCACAGAGTAAATTGTAAGCGGTCACAGGGTGTGCCTGATGTAGACAAGCGGCAAGGCGCAGTGTACTGTGGCGCTACATAAGGCTTGCCGATCGTCTGCAGCAGGTGTGCCCTGTGATCGCTTACGTTTCCATGATCTGCTTCAGTTCCAGCGCATTAGCCGGCGCCTGGGCGCGGACATGGTTGTTGAAAAACAGAATACCTCTGGACGACCGGGATGCCATCTTTCTGATATGTTGCTCATACCAGTCACTCAGCTCTTCCCGAGAATAGCTGTAATCGAACTTCTTCTGCATGTTGGATGTCCGCCAGCCGGCTCTGTTGCGCCCATGGAAGCGCACGTAAAACAGGTTCGGGTTGGTCACCACATCCAGCAAAGGAAACAGACCGGGCAGCTCCGGTTCATCCACACAGACCAGGGTCACTTTCCGCCGCTCAAGCTCGCCAAAGACCGAATCAGCTGCCCAGGAACCATGGCGGAATTCTACGGCAACAGGAAACGGATGCAGCTCATCCAGCAGGTGGGCAAGATACAGACGGTTGGGAGTGCTGCGATTAAAATCGGGCGGTAACTGGACAAGGATGGCTGACAACCTGTTTTCAAGAACACCAATGCCCTGCCGATACAGGCGCAGCTGTTCACGCCAGTCCTCGCCTCTCTCATGGGTCAGCGTCCTGGTCAGTTTGGCGGCAAAACGGAAATGGGCTGGAACCTTTTTTGCCATCCGGGTCAAAGCATCGGCCCTGGGCATCTGGTACCAGGTATAGTTGAGCTCAACGATGGAAAACTGTTTGATGTACAGCCCCAACATATCGGCTGTCCGTGTTCCCGGCGGATAGAAACCACAGTCAACCCATTCCTGATAGGAGTAGCCACTGGTACCGATCAGGATATCACAGCCGTTTTCTCGGATGATATGATTGTGCTTTGCTGTCTGCTGCTGTTTCATTGCTTAATGCTTAATTATATCCTCAGCCTATTGATTTTATTTGACATTCCCTGTTCGATATTCGTTATTTATCTTTTCCCACACCAACCAGGCTTTTCACTCAAAAAGGGTTCGTATCAAACCAATCACCTTGCCCTGCACCAGTAATTCACCGAAGCCATAGCGCATGGCCGGGTAGGCCGGGTTTTCCGGCCGCATCTCAATGTGGTCGCTATTGAGAAAAAACCGTTTGACGGTGGCCTCTTCACCGCCAATCAACACCGCGACAATTTCGCCGTCTTCCGCGTACTGCCGTGGTTCACAGACAACCAAGTCACCATCCATGATGCCGGCATCCCGCATGGAATCACCCTGGATGCGCAGGCAGAATAGATTTTCGCCCCGAAACCGGCTGGAGTCCACGACCACCATACCGTCCCACTCCTGCTGGGCGTACATCGGTAATCCGGCAGTGACCCTGCCGATGATCGGCAGTCGCCGGCCAAGTGCCGTATCTTTGGGTGTAGACGACTCCGGCAGCAGCCTGATTGTACGGCTGTAACGGCCGTCACGTTCCAGCAGCCCCCGCTTTTCGAGCTGCGCCATTAACTGGGCAATAGCCGTATGACTGACACCCAAATCGGCGGCGGCCTGTCGCAGACTCGGCGTCCGGCCGTCTTCGGCCAGCCTGTCTGCCAGATAATCGTAAAACTGTTTCTGCTTGTTTGTCAGTTCCATCCTGGCCTCCATATTGTATATTTACATTACCACCCAAAAGAAAAAAAGGCAATAATGTAAATTTACATTTAGCAATCCAACTGTCCTACCGGCCATGCACATCGGCCGACCCGACGAACCAACATCTGGGACGGGGCAGCTTTTCAGGAAAAGCTGCTATTTACGATTCGAGAAAAATACAGAACAGTGAAAAAGGAGCTGAACAGAGGAGATTGGTGAATCAGACAAAACAACGAGAAGTAATGTTCACTCGGAAACGGTCAATTGTGTAAGTTATCGAGAAAGGGGTAACACAAAATGCAGGCCATAAGATAATTAAGAAGAGACAGGATCATACCTCGTAGAGAGAATAATGAGGAAAGGACCGTTTCCGGGTGTCCATATCTGTCTTGTTTAGCTGCTGCCTGGATTACCCGAAGAGTTTAAACTCTTCGGGTTTTTTGGTTTCATGTAACACTTAAAAGGTTGCATAAATCGGGCCACAGATATGGATTTTTCCTGTTTTCTGTCCACACTCCAGAAACAGGCTGCCAATCCGACCTGCACTCGCACCCCCAATAATAATTTTTTTCTTTTATTTCAAATAAATACATCCAACAATTGATATAAAAACAATTTCGATCAAGAATCGATCATCGAAATAAGAGTTGGTACGCGATGATCTTCGCACACTCTTTCCATAGAAAAATTGCAAATTAAGTTTACAAACAAAAGTTACTGGACGAATTACGACAAAAATGTTTACACATCAAGACAACTCCACCAATTCAAGCAGAGGAGCAAAACAAGCATCATATTGTTTAATCGTAGTTATTTATTATATCCTTGACACAGAAGTCATTGAAAGGCTACCATTGTACTGAGCTAAACAAGGCATTCAGCAAGCATTATTATTGTAAACTTAGTTAACACATACCATGGCACTTCAGTCACCATCGGACCGCAGTCAACAGGTTGGCCGTCTCTCGATTCTCCACCAAAAGCTCTCCGAGCTTTCCAGGGCCTGGACCATAGACGATCACAACAATTTTTTAAGTTTTTACAAAACCATCATCCCTAAAATCATGGATGTGGAGCGATGCACAATCTATATCCGTGACAGGGACAACGATACAATATTGACCATGTTCGCCACCGGCATTGAAGGCAAGCAGATTGATCCGCCGATGCGAGGATCGATTGTCGGCGAGGTCATCAGAACCAACACAACCATACGCGCAAATGATCTGAACGCCCTTTCGGGCTTTCATCTTCAAGCGGACAAAATAACCGGCTTTGTCACAAAAACTATTCTTTGCACACCCATCCGTTCCCTGAGTACAGGAAGTGTGATCGGCGCTGTCCAGCTTCTCAACAAAAAGAATCGAGGTACTTTCAACCAGGCTGACCAGACAGCTCTTAAGGAAATAGGAGGCTACCTTGCCGTATCAATTGAATCGTTTCTCCTAAATCGTGAAATACTTCATTTTGCCGACAGGATGCAACAGGAAGTAAAACGGTTTGACCAGGGTCAGCTTCTCGGAACCTCTTTTATCGCCGAGTCAAGGCCCATGCGAGAGGTTTTAAAAACAGTTGATATCGTGAGCGGCCTTGATATCAATATTCTTCTCCAGGGTGAAAACGGGACGGGCAAAGAACTGATTGCCCGCATGATTCATCAGCTCAGCCCTCGTGCCGATCGTCCTTTTGTCCCGGTCAACTGCGCCTGCGTCCCTGAGAATCTCATTGAAAGTGAATTCTTCGGTCATGAAAAAGGTGCGTTTACAGACGCCTCCACATCGCGAAAAGGACGGTTTGAAGAGGCAGAAGGAGGCACCCTCTTTCTTGACGAGATCGGTGATATGGCCCTGTCTATTCAACCAAAATTCCTGCGGGCCATTCAGGAGAGCGAAGGGAGTCGATTGGGCAGCAACAGGACAATCCGGTACGATACACGACTCATCAGCGCTTCGAATAAACGGTTGGCAGATGAGGTGAAACAGGGACAGTTTCGCGAGGATCTCTTTTTCCGGATCTTTTCAATCGATATCGAAATCCCTCCCCTGAGGGAGAGAAAAGATGACATCCTGCCTCTTGCTCTCTTCTTTTTGGAAGAAACAAATACCAGATTTAAAAAGAACACCGACAGCTTCTCAAGCGAAGTTATCGAACTCTTCGAACTCTTTCCCTGGCCCGGTAATGTCCGTCAACTGAGAAAGGAGGTTGAGCGGCTTGTGGCCCTGACCGGAAATGGTGAGCCGATCACTGCAAACAAGTGTTCAAAGGAACTGTTGGATTTTTTCTCGGACAACAGCCCTCCAGAGCATTTGCGACGAGCCGGGGACCTGTCAATCCCTGATCAGGTTGAAAAACTGGAGAGAAAACTCATCAGCCAGGCCCTTGAAAAATCGG
>CAZLGM010000062.1:0-16424 GCA_964558875.1 uncultured Desulfocapsaceae bacterium | reverse complement strand
CAAAATTATCCCGAGCTGCCTGATTTTCGACGAGCCACCTGTCTTTATCCCAGATCTCGACCCAATCAAGCATTCCGGTCAAAATAACTTCTCTTTCAATCTTAAGTTCATTACGCAAAGAGACAGGAATCAACAACCTGCCCTGCTTGTCCAGTGAGCATTCTGTGATACCCGACACAACCATGCGGACAAAACTGGCAAGCCCCGGCTGTTCTCTGCCCTGGGTCAGCAGCTTATCTTCAAGTCTTTCCCATTCGGAAAGCGGAAAAGCGCGAAGATGATCCCCCCACACGGTTATCATCAGATCATTCGAATCATATGTCTGCATAACCTGGCGGAATCGGCTGGGAAAATTCAAACGTCCCTTTTGATCAAGGGTATGTTCCGACCTGCTGCGGAACCGTTTTTTTATTGTTTCCTTTTTTGCCATGGCTGAGGACCTTATAACCACATTAACCCACTTCACTCCATTATGCATCACAGTAGCCGATATTTAAACCGGATGTCAAGAAAAATCGTTACAAGATCAAGTAACTATAGAGATAAGGAAATAACATTAGCGCACAACATATTGCACACAACTAAATACAACGCACTATATGGTGTAGAGAGAACCTGGCTGATGAGTTCTCTGGCTTATGACAATTATTTTCTAAAAAATCAACGACTCATTGGCAAGTCACGCAAAAAAGCCAACGCGCCAATCGAACCGAAGCCATCTGTGCAGTATGGAATAAAGTGGTGCAAAGCGGTTAGCTTTCGGTGATGCCAATTTGACTCAATTAACCGTCCGTATAAACTAAGAAAATCAGGAAACTGCCTGTTCACAAGTAGACAGAGATGCTAAAATGAAAGACATAACAACGTACTGTTTTGCTCAAGCAATAGCCGATTTAAACCACCCGGGCTCAAGTGTGATCCGGAGTTCCCCCTTTTCGTCAAGAACACATACTGACATGACAAACAAACAGCTGAAGCACCACAGCGGTTCACCCAAGTCACTGATCGTCTGTCCAATATTCTTAAAAGAGCTGCAATGCGTGCTTGCTGAATATGATGATCTTCCGGTCATCCACTTCATGCATTACGCCATCCACATCGATCCCGAACTGATGCAGTCTGAGCTCATTGATGGGATCGATAAAGCAAAACAGGAAAAACACATCCCCCACTTCCTTGTAGGTAAGAACTGCAACTGCACAACAGAAATTGCAGATGTGGTTGAGCACTGCGGTGGCAAAATAGTTGATGGCGGCAACTGTATTGAGACTCTGCTGGGAAAAGAAGTCGCGCAAAAGCTTCAGGAGAACCGCACAACCCTGATGACTCCGGCCTGGATCAAAATGATCAACGACTCCATTAATGACGGGCGATGGACCAAGGAGGATTTTCGTATCAACCTGGGGATGTTCGACCGAATCGTGATCCTCGATTTTGGTATTGAACCGATCGACGATGAAATGCTGATAGAATTTTTTGATTTGACTCAGGTGATGGTTGAGACCATGACTGCCGACCTCGATCATTTTAAAAAGGTGATTGCAAAGCTGTTGACAACTCCCTGAAACACATTCTTCCGAATTTAAAGATCTCGAAACACATCGCATACCTTTGTGCTTTAGAATGATCAACAAATAGCTTCTCGTTCCAGAAAAAAAATTATCACGTATCCTGTTGTATCCTCAGGACTCTATTCACCATTTCCCGGCCAGGAATCAAAACTGTTGAATGTTACAGCAATAGAGTTCACGACCATTGGAGGCAAAGAAACGTTTGAAGTATCTTATAAGCCTACCTGCACAGAAGAAGTATCCGGTTTTTTTCTTTATAAAATTATACAATAACGAGGTACTACCCCAGCCTGAATATTACTCTTGTCTATAACAACTTCAGTGGCAGACAGGTTATCTCCAAACAAATCGAAATATTAGATGGGTTTCTCTACCCGGTTACAGATTGAAAACCAGAATCGTCCCATGCTTTTTAAAATGATGAGGTCGACACCTCATACAAGATTGTCCATTATTTCCTTGTAACCAATTGAAAAAATAGGATATAATCACAAGAAGACAAATTTACTAACATAGCGGTACAAACTCTTTCCACCTCACTGGCTTCAAGAGAGAAATGCCATCACAACTACGACCCAACAATTACGCCCGTCACACCCTTGAACGATACACCGGTTCATCTGTCAGTGAATTCTGTGACAATATCATTCTGGTGAACTTTTCCCGTTACATTAAATTGTTTTCCAGGATGAGTTCCCAGGAAATATCCTATGGCAACTGGAGCCTCGCCCATTGGCCTGAGAAAGATATAACTATGATCAATTACGGGGTGGGATCACCGGTAGCTGGTATTGTCATGCATTGTCTGTCATTTCTTGATGATCTCAAAACCGTGCTCATGCTCGGCATGTGCGGCGGGATCGCCGATGATCTTGAAATTGGTGACCTGGTCATTCCGACGGCTTCAATCCGGGATGAAGGAACAAGTTCTCACTATTTGCCAAAAGATGTTCCTGCCCTACCCAATTTCGGTATCAACCGAGTTGCTGAACATGTGATCAGAAAAGAGAAAGGAAAATTGCCGAAAACCGGCATTATGCACACCACCGATTACCGGATGTGGGAGTTTGACCAGGATTTCATTCAGTATATTCTCAAACACAGGATCATCGCCATTGATATGGAAATTGCCACCCTGTTTTCCGTGGGCTATGCTCTGGATGTGCCGACGGGTGCCATCATGCTGGTATCTGATCTGCCTCTGAGAAAGGGGGGAATAAAGAGCAAGGACAGTGCCAGAGAGATCTTTCAGAACCATACCGATGAACATCTTGATCTTGCCATCAAGACCATCGACGAGTTGATTCAGCAGGCTTATCCGGTCAGGTGAGTGCACCCTGCTCTTCCAGGCGGTTATATATAGACGTTAGAAGACTCAGCCGCCGCCCAGATCCTTGACGGCTATCTCCTTCATTTTGAATTTCTGCAGTTTACCGGTGACTGTCATGGGGAACTCATCAACGATTTTTATCCACTTCGGCACCTTGAAGTGGGCCAGGTTCTCTTCGCAGTGCAGTTTCATGCCCTCTTTATCCAAACGGGCATGAGGGTGGAGCCGTACCCAGGCCATCACCTCTTCCCCCCAGTAATCGTCAGGTATACCAAAAACAGCTGCTTCAGCCACATCAGGATGGGAAAACAGACACTCCTCGATCTCTCTGGGATAAATATTTTCACCACCTCGAATAATCATATTTTTTAAGCGGCCGGTAATTTTCACGTAGCCATCCTGATCCATGGAACCGAGATCTCCGGAGTGGAGCCATCCCTGCGGATCTATGGCCTCTTCTGTGGCTTTTTTGTTGCGATAATATCCAAGCATTACATGATAGCCGCGAAAACAGATCTCCCCCTGTTCTCCCAACAGGACTGTTTCTCCGGTTACCGGATCGACCACCTTTACTTCCTGATGTGGTAAATTACAACCAACCGTCTTTGTCCGGCGTTCAAAACTGTCATCAGGCCGGGTCAGATGGGTTAACGGTGAAGCCTCGGTCTCGCCATAGCCGATAAGTATCTCCGTACAGCCTATCTCCTCAATCACTCGTTTCATTAACTCAGGTGGACATGGCGCTCCCGCCATGATACCGGTTCGCAGGCTGGAAAGGTCGAACTGCTTGAAATTCAGGTGATCCAACTCGGCGATAAACATGGTCGGCACTCCGTGAAGTGCGGTACATCGCTCAGCCTCAACTGCCTGCAGGGCCATGACAGGGTCGAAATGATCACAGCTGATTACCAGGCAACCACCGGTTGTGAAACAGAGCAGGCTGGCTAGGACTGTGCCGAAACAGTGGTACAGTGGTACAACCATGCAGAGACGATCGTTCTCGGTAAATCTCATGATCCTGGCGGTAGATAAGCTGTTATTGACAATATTGTAATGGGAAAGCGCTACTGCTTTAGGAGCTCCAGTTGTGCCGGAAGTAAACTGGATATTGACCGGATCATGAACGTCCTGACTGCTGGTGAGCCGATCAAGCCGAGATTGATCAATTTCTTCCGCCATCTTAAGAACATCCTGCCAGACGGTAAAACCGGAACAGGGTTGTGTGGTGTCAGATGGATTTTCCGGATCGTACAGAATAACTCTTTTCAGTTGGGTAAGCTTGCGGCTCCGTAAATCGTCCGATTCAACATGGGCAAGTTCCGGCACCAGCTCAAGCAGCATCTCGACATAATTGCTGGACCGAAATGAGGGGATAGTAAAGAGAAACTCCACCTCGGCAAGTTCAAGACCATAGGCCAGCTCCGGAACCCGATAGGCCGGGTTTATGTTGACGAGCACACCGCCAATCCGGGCGCAGGCCAACTGAACAAGCAGCCACTCAAGATTATTAGTCGACCAGATACCGACCTTGCTGCCAACATCGCAACCAAGAGCAAGTAAACCACAGGCCAGATGATCGATCTTTTCTTTAAATTCCCTGTAGGTTAGACGGTTGTTCTGAGGAAGAGAGACTACGGCCTCATTCTTGGGAAAGGCTGACACAACTGAGCTAAAACGTTGCCAGATCGTCTCTTCAAGAAGGTCTGTGTCACTTTCAAGACGATAATAGCTTTTATTCGTCTGTATCTCAGAGTGATTCATGTTCCCAGTAGCTATCTACCCGTCTCTGAATTTTATTGATCAACTGTTGATTAGGCTCAGGTTGAAAGAGATGTCCAAACCTGCCCTGCTTTTTCATATATTCTTCTACTCCCGGCCGTTGACCGGCCGGTTTCACCATACGAGTATGGGTTACTTTCCCATCCATATATTCTTTCAATGGCCAGATACCGGTATCAACGCCAAGTTTGCCTATGGCAACGGTCTCCGAAGGTTCAAAATGCCAACCTGTCGGGCAGGGGGCAAGGGCAATGAACATTTTTGGTCCCTTAAACTGGATGGCCTTTTTAATTTTAGCCGCCATATCCTTGGGATACGCGCCACTGACCGTTGCTAAATACGATGGTTTATGAGCAGCCCAAATAGAAAACAGGTCTTTCTTATACCCCTTATGTCCCTGTACTCCTGTGCTCGTTGGTGTTCTTGCAGCGTGGGGTGTAGCTGCCGAAAACTGATGACCGGTATTACCATAGCCTTCGTTATCATAGCAGATATAGATGAAATCCAGTTTCCGTTCCATCGCTCCCGAGGTAGATGACAGCCCCATTCCATATGCCGATCCGTCACCTGTCAAAACCACAACACGCATATCCTCAGCCTCATCCATGCGGCCACTTTTAATTAGGATATCGAGGGCATCACGAACACCTTGGGCACCGGCAGGTGCAGATGCCATGGATGTATAAATCCAGGAGCCACGAAACGGAGTAAAAGGATAGACGGAAAGCAGGGTCATACAACCGGCAGCATTGACAAACACCGTCTTTTCCCCCAGAATGTCATAGAAGATCTGGATATCTTCCAGGGCACCGCAACCGGCGCAAAGCGGTGTTCCTGAACCGAGAAGGTGACGATCCGAAAAACGAGAGGAGGGTTTTACCCTATGTTTTTTCATGTTTTCTCACCTCCCCCATTTTGCAGAGCTATGGACTGTAGCCCTTTCATCTGAGCAAGCTCTTCATGTGTATACAACAGTCTCGGTGGGGGAGTCTCTCCATTTTTCGCTGCCTTCCTGGCTACTTGAGCCATTTTAACAAATTCACCCAAGCTGATATCCCGTCCACCCAGACCGCCGATAAAACTAATCAGTGCGGGTCTATCTGTGCTGCTATACAATGCAGAAGCCAATTCACAGTGCAGGACCCCACCACTACCGGATGACAGGTTCTGATCGATGACGGCCACTGCCCCTTTTCCTTGCATTACACGGGCGATCTCTTCATCGGGAAATGGCCGCAGCAGTCTTGGTCGAACCAGACCAACCGGTATTCCTTGTTTGCGTAAGTGATTTACCGCATCCTTTGCCTTGGTCGAAAAGGAGCCGATCATACAGAAGAGGATATCGGCATCATCGCATAAATAGGTCTCCAGGCAGTTATATCTTCTACCGGTAAGCTCTTCATATTCCTGACAAATCTCTATGAACACATGCAAACCGTTTCTGGCTGCCAGATGGGTTTCGTATCGAAAATATGAATATTGAGATCCACCTAAAACGGCAACGCCCTGGGAAACGGGGTCTGACGCCCGAAAACGCTGTCCTTTGGGATCATAGGGTTTAAGGAAACATGCTACCTGCTCACTTGATGGCAAGGTAACCGGTTCCCGGGTAAAGGAGAGATAATAACCGTCTAGATTGACAATGACCGGCAACCTAACTCGCTCATCTTCACCGAGCCGATAAGCCAACAGAACCATATCGACCACTTCCTGGCAGGTCGCGCAGTGAATCTGAAGAAAGCCGGAATCCCGGGCAGCAAACACATCGTTGTGATCCGGCTCCAGTGTTATTGGAGAGGCAAGTGCCCGGGATACATTCACCAGAACAAAAGGGGCCCGCCAACCGGGAACAGCATAGACCATTTCCATGCCGTACAGCAGCCCCTGGCTGGATGTGGCGGTAAAAACCCGCACACCGGAGGCAGCAGCAGTTCCGGCAGCCGTGATCATCGAATGCTCCGAATCTACAGTGACCATTCTGGCTTCCATGAGTCCCTGACCAATCCAGTTGTCTAACGTTTCTATAATCTCTGTCTGTGGAGTGATGGGAAAAGCGGGAATATAATCGATCTCTGCAAGCCGGGCACCCCAGGCAGCCGCTCCATTTCCTGTTATCAATTCACGCATCACCCACCTCGTTTACTGTCTGTTCAATCTCGGATTCAATGGCTCGGCCGGGGCATTGGACCAGGCAGATAAGACACCCTTTGCAGTGGTCATAATCGATAACCGGATAGTCTTCTTCATCAAGGGCAATAACGCCGTCCGGACAAAATGTGAAGCAGAGCCGACAACGACAACACCGTTCCCGATCAATCACCGGTCTTATGGTTCGCCAGTCCCCGGTTTTCAGGTGACGGCTTGTCGCCTGTCCACGTATTGCCGGGGCAGACAATTCTACGCCCTCAAATCCAAGATCAATCCAGCTAACAGGGGAAAAGCTTGCTGACATCTTTTTCTCGCTACTGTTGAGCAAAATCCTCTGTCGACCGATCTGGTGATGAACTTTTTGGACAGCAACAAACTCGGGTTGGTGCTGTCCCGGGTCCTGTATATTCAACTCCATTGCCATTGCCTGTTGAAATACTTCCTGGGAAATCCCGCAAAGAAACGCTGCTGCAGCACTGCCGCAGCAGCTGTCCATAGGAAAAGATGTCTGACAATGAGACAGCACCTTTTTCTTTAGAATCAGCAGTTGAGCTGCAACCGGAAGCTGTTGCCGGATATCGTCTGCCAGCCGATCAGTGAGAACAAGGAGGGTGGTCTGTGCTGTCAGTCCGACAGCAACACCGGCTGCCGGCAATTTGAGCAGAGTCTCATCGGTGACCACAACAAGGTCGGGATTGTTGATTACACCCCGTTCAAGAATGGGAGAGAAATCAGCCCGTACATAACCGAACATGGGAGCCCCCCGTCGCTCAGCCCCATATCGCGGTGCATCCTGAACCTCATAACCGGAAAGAAAAAAAGCCGTTCCCAAAATTCGACTGGCAGTCTTTACCCCTTGTCCACCACGACCATGGAAACGAACCCGAAACATGTTTCCTCCGTTCGTTATAATTCGTGTTTCACTCTTTCTCAGCCCAGTCGCGAATTTTTCGCTTGAGTTTTTTCTCTACCTTTTCGCTGATTTCATTCCACTCATCATCGGAAGCGGTATCCTGTTCGTCCTCTGACCAGTCTTTTAGTTTCCGCATGACTTTAACTTCAACTTTATCACAGATTTCATCCCACTCTTTGTCTTTCTCTTTCTTCTGCCGGGACTGACAGCTGGCATGTGAACTCCCGCCCCAGATGCAGATAACACCCAGCAAAAAGCCGAAATCATACCAACCACCCGTGTTGTTGAGTTCATAGACAGCTATGTTTTGATTAAAAATATGGATGACCAGACAGATAACAGAAATGATGCCGTGCCAGACACCCCACCAGAAACCGGCGGGACTCTCCGGGGTGAATTGCGGATTACCCGCCGTGCAGGAAGTTAGCAGAAATAAAGAACAAAAGAAAAATAGCCACTGTATCCGGTACCTTACTGAATCCATTTCAACCCTCCTCAATGGGCTCTTTTTATCCGTCTAAGAATCAGCTTAATAGACAGCAACATGCAACAGCCATATTAAGTAGCTAAAAATTGTTAAGAACACGTTAATAACGCCTGCGCCTAAGTTAGTTAAGAAGTTTTCCAGTGCTCCAGCTGTGTTCAAACATCCCTGTTCGCTATACTTGGAGCTATGCGATTAGGGACGATCGGACGCAGATGGAGTACTGGGAAACTTCTGATCAGAACAACGACCAGCGGCGTGTCGTCATCCCCTCCTCCACTCTCTTCACCGCATGGGCTACAGCAGCCTCTCTCGGTACCAAATTATTATTTTTTGACTCCTCCAATACCGCTCTGGTGTTTCTGGTTATTTTCTCTTTAATAGTCTGAAACGCACCTCGTTCTGTACCACCGTAGTATTCAACAGCGGCACAGATCACACCGCCGGCATTGGCAATAAAATCCGGTATCGACAAGACTCCTTTTTCATGAAGATATTGCTCAGCCTCAGGGGTCAGTGGAATATTGGCTCCCTGAACAACCATTTTGGTCTTCAGTCGATCGATATTGTTTTTATCCAGCACATCGGGCCGTGCTGCCGGAATCCAGATATCACATTCCATATCAATGACCGCTTCCCGTTCAAGCACTTCTCCCTGGGTGGAGTCGCAAACGCTTTTTCCCTTACCTTTCAATTCAATCAACCCATCAACATCCAGACCTTGAAGATTAAAGATGGATCCACAGGAATCCGAGGCACCGATTACTACAGCTCCCTTTTTCACCAGAAATCTGGCTGCGTGTTTTCCCACGGAACCAAAACCCTGGACCACAACCCGAGCTCCTTTGAGCTCTAGATCACAATAGTCTAGGGCGACATCGATACTGCAACTCAATCCAAATCCGGTGGCACCAATCTCATCTAAAGGGATGCCGCCAATGGATGCCGGCAGGCCGACTGCCCGACCGATCTCATCCTGGGTCCAGGCCATGCACATCTCATCTGTTCCCATATCAGGGCCCGGGATATATTCTTTCAGATCGCGAATAGCGCAGGCAAACCCTCGAATGATCTTTTCTTTTTGATGGCTGTCCATCTTGGGATCACCATAGATGACCGACTTTCCACCCCCGTGGGCAAGGCCTGCCGCACTATTTTTCAGGGTCATGGCCCTGGCCAGCCGGACCGCTTCAATGGCGCTGACATCGGGGGCCATGCGAACTCCGCCGATTGCAGGTCCACAAACAACATTGTCAATGGCTACAACGGCTTTGAGATCAATGGATGGGACGTTGATATGAATTACCTTCAGTGGGCCAAGGTGATCTCCAATTTCGAATAATTGTTTCATATTCACCTCCAAGGTTTTTCTTATCAATCCACCTGGGTGTTCTTCTACCTTTATTGTATCGAAACGGTTCAAATCGCGTCAAGTAGAAACGGAGGAATATGCTCCATCTCCATGTTATTGACAAACATGCTTAATAAATGGGTGGCCTGTTTTTAGGGTTTTCATAGAGTCTACTCGGGAATCCAGGTGATCCAAAAAACAAAAAGCCGCGACCAAACAGGTATGGCCACGGCTTTAAAATGGATAAGACTATTAATTATCTCTTCAGTTATTTCTTCCGCAGTAGATTTGAAAAATCGTTTTTAGAGGTAAAACTGTACTCATCATTGGGAAACACACCTTCTCGCACCTCTTTGGCATAGAGACCGATATTTTCTTTAATCAACGGTGCCAGGCTGGTGTAGGTTTTGACAAAACTGGGAATGAATTTTTCGAACATACCGAGTAGATCATGGGTTACCAGAACCTGGCCGTCACAATGAACTCCTGCCCCGATGCCAATGGTTGGAACCTGGATTGTTTCGGTGATTATTTTGGCAAGGCCGTCAGGAATACACTCCAAAACAATACCAAAAACACCGGCATTGCTTAAGGCTTTTGCCTCCTCCAGCATTTTGATAGCCGACTCATCATCTTTTCCCTGGACCTTATAACCCCCGAGCTGGGAGGCAGTCTGAGGGGTCAGACCGATATGGCCCATCACAGGAATACCGGCCCGCACCATGGCTTTTACAATCTCACAGACCTCCAGGCCGCCCTCGAGTTTTACCGCGTCACAACCCGCCTCTTTTAAAAACCGGTTGCCGTTTTTTACCGCATCATAAGCGGAAGCTTGATAGGACCCAAATGGCATATCACCGATAACAAAGCTATCCGGCGCACCCCGCCTGACAGCAGCACTATGATGCAGCATCTCTTCCATGGTCACCGGCACCGTCGAATCATAACCAAGCATAACCATGCCCAAAGAATCACCAACAAGCAAGGTATCTATATCACAGCTATCCAGAAGAGCGGCCATGGATGCATCATAGGCTGTGAGCATGGTGATCTTTTCACCATTTCTTTTCATTGCCAGGATATCCTGGATAGTCTTTCGCTTTTTCATGATCTCTCCACTATTATGATTAATTTGAGCTGAAATCCTCTCCCGACCGGCTACTCGTCATCAAAGAACGTCTGCTGCCTTTTGACATTCCCCTTTGGTTTACGTCCGAAATGTTCATAAGCATTCATTGTCGCCACCCGGCCGCGGGGCGTTCTGGCAAGGAATCCTGATTGAATAAGAAACGGCTCGTACACGTCTTCCAATGTGTTTTTCTCCTCACACACCACTGTGGCCAACGTTTCAAGGCCGATGGGGCCGCCCTGATACTTATCGATAATGGTCAGCATAATTCGTCTGTCCATCTCATCCAGCCCATATTTGTCCACATTGAGCAGATTGAGTGCGTCATCAGCCACTTTCCTGGTAATCACCTCATGGTTGCCCACCTGGGCAAAATCACGGACCCGTCTCAACAACCTGTTGGCAATCCTCGGTGTCCCCCGGGAGCGGTTTCCCAACTCCAGGGCTCCCGATTCATCAATGGCAACACCCAGTATCGAGGCAGAGCGTTTAACAATGACACACAACTCTTCCGGCTGATAGAGTTCCAATCGTAGAACAACGCCAAACCTGTCCCTGAGCGGTGGAGTCAATAACCCGGTGCGGGTTGTTGCACCGACCAGGGTAAAGTGGGGCAGATCCATCTTCACCGAACGGGCCCCCGGCCCCTGACCGATGATCAGATCGAGCTGAAAATCTTCCATGGCCGGATAAAGAATTTCCTCCACCGCATGATTGAGTCGATGGATCTCATCGATAAAGAGAACATCACCCTCATGCAGGGAGGTCAGGATAGCCGCCAGATCTCCCTGTTTTTCAATAACCGGTCCGGAAGTCACCTTGATGTTGGTGCCCATCTCGTTGGCAATAATGTAAGAAAGGGTTGTTTTACCAAGCCCGGGAAAACCGTGAAAAAGTACATGATCAAGAGGTTCTCCCCTTCCCTGAGCTGCCTTGATGAAGACCTCCAAACTTCTTCTCAGAGGCTCCTGTCCGATATATTCACTCAAACTCCTAGGACGCAGCCCTTTGGGTTGCACCTGATCCTGTTCATCAGGCTTGGGGCTGACTATTCGCCGGTTGGCTTGTATATCTTCTTCGATTTTCATGATAAGGACTGGAGAGAATGTCGTATGAGACCTTCAACGGAAAGCTCCATAAAAGCGTCCTGACCGACCTGTTTTTTCACTGTTGCCAAAGCTTTTCTGGCAACGGGATCCGGATAGCCGAGATTAACCAAGGCAGAAAGAGCGTCCATATGGGATGAGCTTTGTGGAATCGAACCCTGCTCAAAAGAGCCCGGTTCCATTTCACCATGACCTAGATGACTGATCTTGTCTTTGAGGTCGAGGCAAAGCCTTTCAGCCGTCTTTTTACCAATCCCCTGCAGCGCCGTCAACCGGGCGACATCCTTGGCCACTATTGCCTGGCACAACTCACCGACCCGGATACCGGATAATATGGAAAGAGCCAGTTTCGGGCCAATACCGGACACGCTTTTTAAGATCAGGAACATCTCCCGTTCTTCCTCTTCCAAGAAACCGAACAAAGTGATGGCATCTTCACGGACATTGGTATGGATATAAATAAAGACCTCACTCCCGATATCGGGCAGCCGGGCCATACCGTCATGAGAGAAGAAAACCTCGTACCCCACCCCTCCAACATCAACAACAGCCCTGTCTGTGGATTTCAACAGAAGCTTTCCGGATAGCGTTGCAATCATGTGGACAGATTGAAAAAAGTGTTTTTGAACGAAATCACATATGCACCATTTATACAGTTAAGTAAAGGGGCCGACATTGTTTAAGTATGTCTGTCCGCTCTAGAATTGCCTATAAAACACATTCTTTAACCAAAGCCGATACAGTTGAATGAAGGGGTCGGCATTGTACAAGCATGTCTGTTCGTTATAGCCAAACCCTATACGGACAGACATGATCGGGCAATGACGGCTCCTTCATTCAACTGTATCGGCTTTGGTTGGCGTGACAGATGGCTACCGCCAGCGCATCAGCAGCATCCGAACTCGGCGAACCGGAAAGACCAAGTATCGCCTTTACCATATTTTGAACCTGGCCCTTCTCAGCCTGTCCGTATCCGGCAACAGCCTGTTTCACCATCTTCGGATTATAGTCATAAACCCGCAGACCGTTCTGCATCATGGCCACAACTGCTGCCCCACGCGCCTGTCCAAGCTTGAGGGCACTACGAGCGTTTTTTGAAACAAAAACGTCTTCGATAGCCGAAACGGACGGTTCATGCAATTGGATAACCTCATTGATGCCTTCAAATATCTCATTGAGCCGATGAGAAAAGGGATATTTCTGGCTCGTTTTTATCACTCCACAACTGACGAAATGTAGTTCACCTCGATCCGATTCAATGATGCCATAGCCGGTCAGTCTTGAGCCTGGATCAATCCCCAGTATCCTTTCCATTAATCTACGACAGGGACTCCATCAACCCATCATCAATATCGAAGTTGGCATGCACGTGCTGGACATCATCATGGTCCTCAAGATTCTCTAACAGTTTGAGTATTGATTTTGCCGGTTTCTCCTCCGTTACCTCCACCGTATTTTTCGGGATCATTGAAACTGACGCTTCTACGATCTTCACACCACCTTTTTCCAGTGATTCCCGAACCTCATCAAAATCTTCAGGCACTGTGGTTACATGAAACTCATTTTCCTCTTCCACCACATCTTCCGCCCCGGCTTCAATGGCCAGTTCCATCAATTCTTCTTCGGAAATTGTATCTTTGTCGACAATAACCAAGCCCTTCTTGTCAAACATCCAGGCCACACATCCGGATTCTCCGAGGTTTCCGTTTGATTTTGCAAAAAAATGGCGAACATCGGCAACCGTTCTGTTTCGATTATCTGTCAGACACTCAACTAGAACCGCCACCCCGGCAGGACCGTATCCTTCGTAGAGGATCTCTTCATATACTTCACCTTCAAGCTCGCCGGTTCCTTTCTTGATTGCCCTGGCGATATTGTCTTTGGGCATGTTTTCGGCCTTTGCCGAAGCAATTGCCGAGCGTAGCCGAGGATTTCCGTCCGGATCACCACCACCGATCCTGGCGGCCACAGTGATTTCCTTAATGAGTCGGGTAAATATCTTGCCCCGTTTGGCATCGACTGCCCCCTTTCTTCTCTTAATATTTGCCCATTTCGAATGTCCTGCCATCTTCCCCTTCCTATGGTTCCTATCTTGGTTGAAGGCTGCTGAACTGCAGCTTGAGTTTTATTTATTGTAACCATTTATACTACCAACAATTCAATGTGTTAGAAATTGATTTCTTATTCATTTACACTTTTATCAAACAAACTACTTTTTCATAAACTCCATTCCAACAACAAAAACCTCCCTGCTCTCTGTTCTAGAGCTCTTCGGTTTCACCGTTTTTACCAGTTTAAAGCTTTTTTTCATCTGACTGATCAGATTGGGAAAGTCCTCTCCCTGAAAGACTTTGCAGACGAAGTGACCCTTGTTCAATAGGAGTAGATTCGTCAATGACAGAACATTGTGGACCAGATTCAAGGACTGTTGGTGGTCAGTCCAGCGGTTGCCTGTTGTTTTTGGAGCAATATCGGAAATGATTACCCGAAAGGCAGGACGGATTTTTCGCACCTCATCAATTGTTTCCGGCTCAGTGATATCGCCGCATAACCAATGTATCTCAGCTCCACCAGGACGCGCGTGTTTATCCGCCTCTTTGAGGTCTACGCCAACCACAATTCCTTTGGGACCAACCACCTCCGAGGCATAAAGCGACCATGAGCCCGGGTAGCAGCCGATATCCAACACCGACGCCCCCTTTTTGAGGAACTTGTACTTCTGCTGTATTTCTTCAAGTTTATAAATAGAGCGGGCCGGGTATTTATCCTTCTTGGCCTTTTTATAGTAATAGTCTTTTACCTTACGCACCGATTATTTCCTCTTCTTTGCAGTTTATCAGTCTATCTTAATTCGTCCTGTGCAGACACCTCATGCAAAAGAGATCCATCGGATAATTCCGAACAGATGGCCTTTATATTTTCGCTGTATCGTTCAGATTCATGCTGCTATTTTCTTTGAGGAATCGGTCAATCCAGTTAAGAGCCTCACTCCGTGTTGATACTTCGCCTTCTACCTGCGCGACTTCAAGCTCATCAAGAATTGTTGAAAAGACAGGGCTGGGATGTAAATCGAACAACTCGATTAAATCGTGTCCATTGACCAGCTTCGGGCCTGTCAGAGTGGGCCGGATATCCTGATTATACACGTTCATAACCTTGGTGAACAGGTGTACCAGGTCGTCCTCCATCCCGGCCGGTTTTAATTCCCCCTGACCGGCAAGGCTGTCCGCCATGGCCAGGAGAAACAGACCGGCAAGATGGTCTCCTGCCCGTTTATACAGCTTCAGACATGACCGTTTCGACAGCTTTCCAGTTCGCAATATCGTGCTCAGATGAAACGGATGCATATGACCATAGATCAATCCGGATACAATTGCTCTATTCTGATTGCTCCACTTCAATCTTTGACTGATCTGCTCAAAAAGCGCGCACCCTTCACGATCATGACCATAAAAAGTAACCCTGCTGCTTTTTTGCGGATGGGCAGCCTTGGTGGCAGGCTTTCCAAGATCGTGGAACAGAGCGGCCCACTTCAAAGCGTTTTTTTTGCTGGTATCCAGCAGATAGTTGGATAAAAGCTCTTCCTGCTCCGGATAATATCGGGAAGGCTCACGGATAATCTTCTCTATCTGTTTGAGTGCTTCCAGGTTGTGGTGAAACACATCAAGATGGTGAAAACCAGGCTGATCAACTCCCACACCCTGTTTCAGTTCGGGAATGACCTGAAAAAGCAGCCCCGAATCAGCCATTTCACGAATCACCGGATGTGAGTTATCGGCTGACATGATACAGTCAAGTTCATAGAGAATCCTTTCCGGAGAAACATTTTCAATCAGTGATATCTTCCGGTTGATTTCCTCTCTGGTTTCCTTCGAAAGCCGAAATCCCAAAGTTGCCTCGAATCGATAGCCCCGAAGCAACCGTAACGGGTCATCATCAAAGGCTTCCGGCAGCGACTGCAGGACTCCGTTGTTAAGATCCTTCTCTGCTGACAGCGGATCGATAAGTTGAGCTTCGCTCTTTGCCCCAGAGAGGTAAGGGGTCAGATCGATAGCCATCGAGTTGATGGTATAATCACGTTTTCGCAGGTCCTCTTCAATGGTTGCGGCTCCTGAACGAAAAGCGGAAAAATCGATACTTAGGCCCTGCCAGACAACCCTTGCGCACTCCTCCTGTCTACGGCCAAGAGGAACAAAAGTACCATCGCCAAGCCTGCTGATTAAATGACGGCAGCAGAGAATGGCATCTTTTTTCACAGTCAAATCGATATCGACAGGTTCCCTGCCAAGAAGAAAATCACGAACCGTACCACCAGTCAGGAAAAAAGAGTCATCACGATCTTCAGCTATATCCCGCAATGCACTCCACAGTGCTGCCGGATAATGATTAAGTCGCTCTGAAATGCTTTTCTGTGATTGATTAACCATGTCTGTATATTGAATATCCTTTTCCAACCTGTAAAGACATCATCTACTTCTTTGGAGCAAACCGGCTGGCAAATCTATAAATAGTGATTATAAACAACCATAGATTTACAGTGACTGTCACATATAAACGCAAGGGTGCCTTGAAAAATTGAGTTTTCAAATAAAAGCCATATTTCTGATAATTAT
>CAZLGM010000061.1:0-16486 GCA_964558875.1 uncultured Desulfocapsaceae bacterium | reverse complement strand
TCCTCTTCCTCAACAAAAATTAAAGCTTGCTGAGGATTGGGGGTAATCAGATTATACATTTTTAACCCTAAAGAATAATCCGCCCTTCGGGGCATCCGCCAGCACTGCATCTTTGCTTGATTTAACCGTCTGATATAGTTCACTATAATCGGGCAGCTAAATCAAGCAAAGCTGCAGCACTATCGAATGCTCACGGATTCAGGTATCTTCTGTAGGAATTGATTCAAAGTTATATGGGATGAATCATTTTTTGTGAAATCAAATGAGATTTTTTTATAAGACATCCATCGATATCGTCAATCCGCACTATCTTTCCGGTTGGTGTTTCGCCCGGTTCAACAAGGATCGTAGAGTCGAGCTTGAGCTGTTTTGTGGTAACCAAAAGATCGGTGAGACTATTGCCGACATGTTCCGGGAGGATCTGCGGGAGCTGGGTATGCATCCTGACGGCCGGTGTGGTTTTGAGTTTGCTCTTGGACAAGAGGGTGACCGTTGTAAGGGAAAACCGTTGGTCCTCAGGCCAAAGGGGTCCGCCGTAGTACTTGGAGTAGTTGGTCCTGACGGCACGATTATCCGTCAGTCCTGTCGATTTCCAGCGTTTGCCCTCAGAACCGGCTCCACCTCGAAGGCTGAAGAGGAAACCATTCTATTCATGCATGTTCCTAAAACGGCCGGGACATCATTTAATACACTGGTCCGCACCCTGTTACCCAAAGATGGGATCATCGCCCATATCGAACTGAAGGACAACAGGGAGTATGCCCGGTTGCAGCGTGATTATCGATATATCTCCGGACATCTTCGTGTCGGCCTTTTCAAGGCCCATTTCGATCTTCAGCGGTCGCAGCTCTATGCCATTGTCCGGGAACCGTATTCCCACCTCCATTCCCATTTAAAGTGGCTGATCAAGACATCGACTGCCAGCGATGATAATTATTTTAAGTATTCCAACCCTGTTATCTATGAGTTGGGCAAGGAGCTGAGTCGTTTCGATCTGGGTAATACCGGAGTTCTTAGCCGGTTTGTCGAAAACATTGAGGGCGCCGGCGCCGCATTTTTCGACAATATGCAGGTTCGTTACTTCCTCGATCATGAACCGGCTCGGGTGACAGGGGATGACCTCACCATAGCCGTAGGCAATACCGGTCTGTTCAAGCTGATCGGTTTAACGGAAAAGTATGATGATTTTGTCCAGAGTTTTAAACGAATTAACCATCTTAACAGACCGATCCTTCAGGAAAAACTTAACCGTTCAACAAGTCCGCCGCTATTTGACTTCAATGATGAAAACTTGCGGAAGATTCTGTATCCTCTGGTCCGGTACGATCTTGATTTGTATGATCGGATCGAGAAGAACTCTGTAACACCTTCTGCTGTCAGGAAAAAGCCGTGAGCAAAATCGTTTTTCGATTTCCCTGCGATCGACATCTCCTGGTGGCTCTTCGGCTGATTTTGTTGTTAACCATCTTTCTCCTGCTTATCCCCTGGCTTTCCACCTCATACGGCGCAACGATCAATCTCGAGCTGGCCCAGAAGAGTAAAGATAATAGAGTTACCCTGTCGGTAGTCAATCACGGCACATCAGAGGTCATGATTGAGCGGCTCAGGCTGGAGCTCAATGGTCGCAGTCAGGTGATCCAGACTCACCGGCTTCTGGCAGCAGGTGAAACGCTCAATACTATTTTTAACGTTGATGAGCCGGCTGTCCCCGGTTCCTATACTCAGGTGGCAACCCTGTTTTATCGCAACGACTCCAGGCTGCTCAGTCTTTCCCATGCCGGCTTTTTCAACTTCAAGACTCAAGGGGAATTTGGTGAAAAAGCTAAGCTGAAGAGATATCGCAGAGGAAAGGATGTCTTGCTGGTCCTTTCTGCCGACCGGCCTGAAGGCTGGAAAATAGTTGCTCCCGATGAAGTAGTCCTTAGCGAAGAAAAAGAAGGTGAAAAAAAGACAAGACGCTTTCGTCTGAAAGGTACCTACTCAGGTCTTCGGGTCGACTATCCGATATTCGCCGTAAAGGAGCGGGTGGTCGATGGCGTCCATCAAGCGGGCATAGTCGGCCTGAAAGTGAGCATCAACCACGGGGCGGCAGAAACGAGTATTTTCAGGGGCAGAACTCCAAATGTTGTTCTGGCAATCGGTTGTTGCGTCGGTCTGGCTCTCTTTATATTTTCTATGGCCGGATCCTTTTCAAACAGAATTACTTCGACAGCAGTCAGTCTGTTTTGCTCCCGGCTGTTTTTTTTCAGCCTCAGTTATCTGCTGCTCAAAAACATCCACCTGCTGGTAACATTTTCGCCGCTTCTCATTGACCATTTCACCGGGAAAAACTACCGATACTTTTTTCTCTATTTTGTCGATATTTACTTCTGGAGTTTTACGTTGTTGTATATTCCCTATCTGTTGATAATCGACAAGCTCCGGGCTCACCGGCAGGGACGGCCTGATGATGATAAGTATGTAGCCGCCCTGTTGTCCTTGATATCTTTAGTTCTGTGGCTGCCGGCAAGGCTGGGGATCATCCGCCATTCCATTACGGAACCCTTTGGCCAGGTTGAGTCGAAAACGAAAAGAATCCAGTCTCCTCTTGCGGCAGGCTGGCTATTACTGGGAGTGAAACTGTTCTTTCTCCCTATTTTATCCAGCTGGGTGATCGGCAATGTTATTCACCAGTGGAACCTGCTCCAGGATTTTCGCTGGTCGTTTGAACAGATCAACACCTTTCTCCTTGCCCTGCTGATTCTGACCGACACATCGATTTTCCTGTTCGGATACACATTTGAAAGCCGCAAGCTGGGAAGTACAATACGCTCAGTTGAGCCGACACTATTCGGCTGGATTGTCTGTCTCTGGTGTTATCCGCCTTTCAACTCCTTTTCTTTCGCTCCCTTTGACCTCGACCTGTTTCCCATCCACATCCCCATTTCTGTATGGATGGAACCTGTTGTTCTGGGAAGTGTCACTTTGCTGTGGGCAATCTTCACCTGGGCCTCCATTGCCCTTGGTTTTAAAGCATCGAATTTAACCAACCGCGGCATCGTAGATTATGGGCCATATAGATACTGTCGCCATCCGGCCTATACGGCCAAAGTCCTTATCTGGGCAATTGAAGCGATTTTCCTGGGGAAATATTTTGTCGGTCTGTTTGTCAGCTTTTTGATAATCTATCTGCTGCGTGCCTGGACAGAAGAGCGGCATCTGTCATTGGACCGGGATTATCTGGAGTATAAAAAGCGGGTCCGGTACTGGTTTATTCCGGGTTTGGTGTGAAAGGGGTTACCACTCATGACACCCATGATATTTACGAGCAAGCTGTAGAAATCATGGGTGTTAAGAGGACTTAGAAATAGATCTTCTTCACCTCACTTTGCTGCTGTTTACCTTTCATTCCGGCAAGCAGATTTTCTGAAGCAATTGTCGCATGTTTCATCATATCGTTCAGCCCGATTCCCTGCCAGCCAAAGCCACAGACAAACAGATTGTCATGTCGCCCTGTGACTCGATCACGCCAGCTTAATAATTCCGGATATCCATTTTCCAGCTGAGGAATGGCCCCTGAGGAGCGAAGGACTTTTACGTAGGCTGGTTCTCCGGGCAGGTGAAGAAGTTGCCGCATATCGTCTAAGATATTCGTGATCAGTGTCTCATCATCGAGTTCGACCCGCTCCGGATGCCGTCGGCCACCGACCAGAACCTCAAAAAGAATGTGGCCGTCAGGCGCCCGGCCCGGAAACATGTTGGAAGAGAAAAGGCAGCCAAGACTGAACCGCTGCTCCTGTTCTGGAGTGAGAAAACCGAAACCGGGCGGCAATTTGGCATCGTCTGTAAAACCCATGGCGACCGTTACTATTTTTGCATCTGCAATGGAGGAACAGGGCGGCGAATCACCAAGCTGGGACAGCAGGTCCAGTGATGGATTCACCGGCAGAGCGATTACCAGATTGTCACAATAAAAGGTTCCCTGTGAACTGGTGACTGCCCACCGATTTGGTTCTTTTGTTACGGTTGAAACAGCACAGTTCAGAAAAAGGTCAATACCCTCACGCAACCCCTCTCCCAGTTTTTCCGGCAGTCGTGCCATTCCCTGGGGAAAACTGGTCATGGCAGGTAGTCCCCTTTTTTTTGTATTCCCTCCTTTCTTCTTAGACTCTTTCAGCTTGGCCAGCAGACCACGGATAACGGAGCCATGTTTTTTCTCCAATTCGCGGACTCCCGGCATTACGCCATCAATCACAAGTCTGTTGAAATCACCTGCGTAGGTCCCGGTGAAAACCGCATCCACAAAAGGCAGCATGGCCGATCCAAACCGATATTCGGCCCACTGGGCCACCGACGGTTCACCGGGGAACGGCTTTTTAAACAGATCGCCGAGAACTCTGAATTTGGCCGGCCATGAGATTAGTGGCGCCTTGATGATTTTCGGTGGACTTTGGGGAATAAGGAGCAGCTTGTCATTTAAGCAGACATAGCGGACAAATCGGCTCAAGGGAGCCTTGACGCATTCCTTGTCAAGGCCTGTTTCATAGAGCAGAGCCTTTGATTCCTCGCAATTGTCCAGGAAGCCATGGGGGCCGATCTCGGCAAGATACCCCTGGTCATGGTGAGAGCGTATGGCACCTCCGACCCGGTTGCCTTTTTCCAGGACAAGCAGCTGGTGGTCCGGCTCTCTGGTTTTCAACTTGTGAGCGACAGTCAGACCGGAAAGACCGGCGCCGACAATGATTGTGGTGAAATGATTAGTAGTCTGTTTCATGTAAGATATGTTTTTACTGTTGAGTCTTCTACTGTTACATCGATCCAGCCGCCTTCGCTGATCATTCCAGGATTGATGACAACCGTGCTGCCAATAGCATCCTCACCCTTGGCTTCATGAATGTGCCCGGTCAAACAGACAGCAGGTTGAACCGTTTCAATGAATTTTCTTACAGCCGATGAGCCGACATGGGTACCATTGGACAATTCATCCAGCCTGGTATCGATGGGTGGCGCATGGGCTACAAGAATAAGGGGCAGGTTGTTCTTTTGTGCTGATGCCAATAATTTCCTGGCCTGGGTGTAGGCTGTGTCAAGAAAAGAGCCGATTTCTTCCTCGGAAAACTGGACCGGATAGTTAAAAGGGGTGATATTTGAACCGCCGACACCCATCAGGCAGCACTGGCCGTTGACAATCCTTGCCTGGCCATGGATGTTGATTCCCCGCTCCTGCAGATAGTCGTCCACATCCAAATTGTCCACGTTGCCAAATTGAGCAAAAACTGTTTCGTTGACGGCAGCAACCCGGTCAACGATTTCCTGTGCATCGTCGGCTCCGCCGAAGTGGGTCAGATCCCCTGTAAGGATAACAGCGTTGGCGGACTCGATCCCGGGAATATCCTGGAACTGCCCAAGGGACATATGGATATCACCAAAACCAATAATTCTCATAAAAGGCTTGTGTCGTACATGTAAAATCTGTGTGTTTTCGTGTCTGGCGTTACCTTGACAGGGGAAAAAGTATGGTTATCTGTATTTTGGCTCACATCAACCCAAAAAGCAACGCAAGAGTTCATCAGCGGTACATCTTTGGCGATTTGGGCTGCACCGCATAGGAGTTGCTATAGCGATACGGCCCAAATCACCAAACCTTGTACCACTGCTGAAAGCTTGTTTCAATAGAAGAAAAAGAAACAGAAGGTGGCAATCATGACACAGACGACAACCCATGAGTTTCAGGCGGAAACAAAAAAGCTACTCGATATAGTTGTTCATTCACTCTATACCGAACGCGATATTTTTGTCCGGGAATTGATCTCGAATGCGGCGGATGCCCTGGAAAAATATCGGCATGAGTCGCTGACCCAGGATGAGGGCTTTGATTCTCATGTTCCTCTCGAGATCACCATCGATCTTGACGATAAAGACCATACTTTTACTATTACGGATACCGGGATTGGTATGACCCGGGACGAACTCGAATCCAACCTCGGCACAATCGCTCATTCAGGTTCAAACGCTTTTCTGACTGAACTTGCAGAGGCAGCGAAAAAGGATGTCAGCCTGATCGGGCAGTTCGGTGTCGGATTTTATGCAGCCTTTATGGCCGGTGCCAAAGTGAGGGTGCAAAGCCGTTCATGGGACGGCTCCGAAGGCAACGAATGGGTTTCTGACGGTACCGGCACCTATTCCATCAGTGAGATGAAAGGCTTGCGGAGGGGAACGAAGATCATCGTCGAGCTTAAAGAAGACGCCCATGATTACTCGGCCAAATGGAAGGTCGAATCGATCATCAAACAGTACTCGGCCTTTGTTCAGTTTCCCATCAAACTTGATTCGGAGACGGTCAATACGGTTCAGGCGTTGTGGACCAGGAATAAAAACGAGATCAAGGATGAGGAATACACCGATTTTTATAAATTTATCGGTAATGCCGGTGATGACCCGACGTATCGTCTTCATTTTTCCGCAGATGCTCCGCTGGCCATCAATGCATTGCTCTTTGTTCCCAAAGAGAATTTTGAAGTTCTCGGCTTCGGTCGTCTCGACCCCGGTGTCAATCTCTACTGCCAGCGCATCCTGATCGATCAACATTCGGAAACGATCCTGCCCGAATGGTTGAGATTTTTAAAAGGTGTTATTGACAGTGAAGACCTGCCCCTAAATATTTCCCGCCAACAGCTGCAGGACAATGCCCTGGTAGCCAAGTTGCGCAAGGTCATCACCAAACGGTTTTTAAAGTACCTTACTGAGCAGGCCAAAGCAGACCCGGAAAAATACCTGGAGTTCTGGAAGACCTTTGGAATCTTCATCAAAGAGGGAATTACTTCGGATTACGAATACCAGAAGGAGCTGGGCAACCTCGTCCGGTTCGAGTCGTCACGCTCGGACAATGATGTCCCCACCAGTTTAAGTGAGTATGTGGAGCGCATGAACGAGGACCAGGAAGAAATTTATTATATCAATGGATCCTCACGTGCTGCCATTGAGTCAGGTCCATACGTTGAGATGTTCAAGAAAAAAGATATCGAGATCATCTATACCATGGAGCCGATTGACGACTTTGTGCTGTCGCATCTCGGTGAATTCGAGGGTAAGAAACTGGTTTCTGCCGACCGGGCCGACCTTTCCATTCCCGACTCCAAGGAAAAAGAGGAAAAGGGTGGTGAAGACACTCAAGACTCGCCACTAGGAGATGAATCGAAACAGTCGTTGATCGACTGGTTGAAAGGGGCGCTTGGTGACAAGGTAGGTGATGTGATCGAATCCAAACGTCTTGTTGACGCCCCGGCGATGATCGTCAATCCGGACAGTCATATGACCTCCTCCATGGAACGGGTGCTTTCAGCGGCCAAATTTGAGAAAGGGATGGGGGCGATGCCACCGTCCAAGAAGAACCTTGAGATTAACATGAGCAACAGACTGATCGTCAAGCTGGCCGAACTGCAAAACAGCGATGAAACCTTTGCCAAAGAGGTAGCTGAACAGATCTATGATAACGCCATGATCCAGGCGGGGTTGGTTGTCGATCCGCTGACCATGGTCGAGCGAAATTATAGGATCCTTGACCGGGCGGTGGGAGAGTAAAACCAGGACATATTACTTTGTCTTGAAAAAACGCGGTCGACGGACTATAAGTGCTTGTTTACGGAAAAAATACAGGCTGGACGCAGACATTGTTTCAGCTTGTACTTTTCCATATTTCTTACAGTCAAGTCGGCCCGGTATGGAAGAGGCCGTGAATTACTCCGGGAGAACATTATGATAACACGATTTGGACGACTCATACTGCCGCTTGCTCTGCTGTTTCTCTTGGCAGGGTGCGCCGATCATCCTGTTCGTCATCTTTCCTCCGATATCAGTATGATCAAGGTCGGCCATTCGACACGTCAGGACGTGTTGACCTTCTTGGGAGAGCCGGACCTGAAGGAAAAAGTGTCTGAGAAACGCGAACAATGGATATATGAAGAGGAGAAGCGCTCATCTCTTCAGGATGTGTACGTCATTGGCGGGCTGTTCAGCGGTGATGGATACAGTTCCATCGTTGTCACTATTGAAGGAGATGTTGTGGTCGGCTCCGTTTATAGAACTGCTGAGAAACCCAACCTTCAAACAAAATAACCGGGGAATCGGTAAAATCTGTGAAAGATCGATTTTCCAAAGCTCGTGAACGGATGGTTCGTGAGCAGATTGTTCCCCGAGGTATTACCGATGAAAAGACACTTGCGGCTATGATGGCCGTTCCCAGACATCTTTTTGTCGATAAGGGGCTGGAGTCAAAGGCCTATGGCGACCATCCTTTGCCGATCGGTTCCGGACAGACTATTTCCCAGCCATTCATTGTGGCGCTGATGAGCGAGTCTCTGCAGTTGACTGGTGATCAAACGGTTCTGGAGATCGGAACCGGATCGGGATATCAGGCAGCTATTCTGTCTCGGATGTGCAGGAAGGTTTACACCGTTGAGCGGATACCTGCCCTGTTGTCCGACGCCCGCAAAGTTTTTGACAAGTTGCGCTATAACAATATCCAGACAAAACTTGATGACGGAACCCTGGGCTGGCCTGAAAACGGCCCATATGATGCAATCATGGTCACCGCTGGTGGACCTAAAATCCCCGATCCTCTTATCGATCAACTGGCCGATCCGGGACGGCTGGTCATTCCCGTTGGAGATGTCTATACTCAGGAGTTGAAGTTGATGACAAAAGTAGATGGTGAGGTTGAAGTATCCCACCTGGAATATGTTCGTTTTGTGGAACTGATTGGTAAGCATGGATGGAAAAACTGATAATCTGAAGAAGGCTTCCTGGCTGAAGCGGCTCTATGACGTGTGCATGGAGTGGATACAGACCCCCTATGGTCTTTTTGCCCTTTTCTGCATCGCTTTTGCCGAGTCATCATTTTTCCCTATACCACCTGATGTTTTTTTAATCGCCCTGTGTATTGCCGCTTCCAAAAATGCATTTAAATACGCCTCTATCTGCGCGGTCGGTTCAGTAGTAGGCGGTGCTTTTGGCTACGGCCTGGGTCTCTGGTTCATGGACAGCATCGGTCAGAACATCCTGGAATTTTATGGTCTGGAGGAAAAATATGAGGTCATGCAGAACCTCTATCGGAAATATGACGTGTGGGCCGTTGGAACCGCCGGTTTCACCCCACTTCCTTACAAACTGTTCACCCTGACCGCAGGCGCATTTAAGATCGATTTTTCCAAGTTCATCCTGGTTTCCATCGTTTCCCGGTCAGCCAGATTTTTTCTGGTGGCAGCCATCATCTGGAAATTTGGGGAACCGATGCGGGTCTACATCGATAAATATTTCGGTATTCTCACCACAGTCTTCATGATCCTGCTGATCGGTGGTTTCGTTTTGATCAAACTTGTGCTATAACCTTTTCTTGAATCATACCAGCGCTGCAGCCGGTTAATAACCAGGTAGTATCCACCATGTGGGTAGTGGGTAAGTTGTTCCATTATACTGTGGCGTTATTCCATAGTTTCAGGGGTTTAAGCGATGGGTCAGATCAAAATCATCATCCTTTCACTGAGTCTTTGTCTTTTCCTTTCAACAGCTGTTTATGGTCATAAGATCGTTTTAAAAAACGGCAAGATTATACGCAGCTCCATGGTGATTGAAAAAGGGACAACTGTTGCCTATGAGCGGTATGGTGGTATGATTGAGATCCCCAGTAGAGATGTGGAAAAAATCATCTATTCTAAAAAAGTCAAACAGGGTGTTCAGCAACAGAGGAAGACCAGTAACCGTACCCCTCAGAAACACGATCTGGAAAAAAAGCTGCTGGCAGCAAAACAGCCAAAAAATATGATTGAGCGGGCCAATATGTGCTCCGTTTATATTAAAACGGTTGCCGGCTTTGGTTCCGGCTTTTTTATCAGCGATGACGGATTGATCGTAACCAACCGCCATGTGGTCAGGGGAAGTGATCGCAACAAAAAAGAGATCTCAAAAAGAATAAAGGATGCCGGACAACAGTTTCAGAAGCTCAAACAGGAGATGGACAAGAGAAAAAAAAGAATAGATAAATATGAGCAAAAAATCACCAGGTGGTGGAGGCAGTACAGCAGCTATAAAAAGGAAGCCACGACTGAGAGTGACAGAAGGCATCTCAGGAATTATCGTCGGGAACTGCTGGAGCATGAAGATGAGTTGCGGATGGACAAAAAGCAGTATCAGCGGGTGAAGGAAGAATACGACCGGAAATTACAGGAATTTTCTTCCAAAAAGAGCGAATATCAGCAAATGCGGCAGGAACAGGAAGGCCAATATAAGTTCACAGTAACTTTGGCAGATGGGACGAAAATGTCTGCCTTGCTCTATAAGATCAGTGATTCGTACGATCTGGCACTTTTAAAAATCAAAGGAGTGAAAACCCCATATCTTCTTCCCGCCAAAAAGAGCGACACGGCTCTCGGCGACCCGGTGTACGCGGTCGGTTCCCCTTTAAATCTGGCCAACAGTGTGACTTCAGGTGTCCTGTCCTCCTATCGAAAAGATCATATCCAGACCAATGCTGAAATCTATCCGGGCAATTCGGGCGGACCGCTGATCACAAAGGACGGCCGGGTGATCGGTGTCAATACCTTAAAATTAGTAACAGAAAAATTTGAAGGCCTTGGTTTTGCCATCCATATCGACCTGGTTTTCCAGGAGTTTGCCCGTTTCCTTCGCTGAATTGACACCTCATGCTGCCTTTGAAAAGATTGTTGTGGGTGGTAGTGACTCTCCAACTCAGCCCCCTTTCAGTTCACCTGCAAGAGCGGCAACGGTTGCCATAGTTTTGGCGATATCGATGGTGAGAAGTTGTCTGTTTTGCATGACCAGCCGGCCATTAATAAATACGGTTGTAACATCACCGCCCCGGGCTGCATACACAAGTAGATCCTGGTTATAGAAGGGTGTCAGATGGGGGGATTGCAGATCCACTAGAATACAGTCGGCTTTGGATCCGGGTTTACAGGTACCGGTATCTTTCAGGCCAAGAATTCGGCCACCAAGGGTTGTGGCGCACAGCAGCGCCTGACGTGCCGATAGAGCGGTGGCCTCTCCCGTGGCAACTTTCTGAACTTTGGCCAGTGTAGACATTTCCCTGAACATATCAAGGCTGTTGTTAGAGGCGCAGCCATCGGTTCCAATACCGACCGGAACATTTTGCTTGATTAACGCATCAACCGGAGCTATACCGGAGGCCAGTTTGAGGTTGGACTGCGGACAGGATATTACATGGGAGCCTGTTTTTTCCAGGATGTCGATATCGTCCTGGTCCAGCCAGGTACAGTGGACGCAGATGGTATTCGCATCCAGCAGGCCCAAGGCATCAAGATGCTTGACCGGGGTTTCGCCTAAGGGGTTGGTGATCATAGCTTGTTCGTTCTTTGTTTCCGCAAGATGGAGAAAGAAACGAACTCCACGATCGTCGGCCAGCTTTTTTGCTCTGGTGAGTGTTTTGGCTGAACAGGTATAGGGAGCATGGGCAAAAACCGCCGGAACGACCAGCGTGTCCTTACCCAGATGTCGGTCGATGAAGTCGGCAACGGTGTCGACATTTTTACTGGGGTCGGGAACCCCGGGGGCTGGGAAGTCAAGTACTCCATGGGCGACCACGGCCCGCAGTCCTGCTTCGGAATACGATCTGGCTGCCTGGGAACCGTAAAAATAGGCATCTGCCACACAGGTTGTCCCGGAGAGGATCATTTCAGCTGCGCTCAGTTTGGAACAGGCCCGAACCATTTCCGGGTTGACGCTGGCTGCTTCTGCGGGGAAAATGTGGTCATTGAGCCAGCTGGTCAGTTCCAGGTCGTCGGCCATTCCACGAAAGAGCGACATGGCGGCATGATTGTGGCAGTTGACTAGACCCGGCATCAGCAGCTGCCCCGTGGCATTGATGACCTCCTCTCTTGGCCGTGGGGAATAATCCCCCATCTTTCCAATCTCCTGAATAGTGTCACCTGAAATTCTGGCAAAACCGTTGTGAATTAATGGCGATGTAGCCTCTGGCAGGATTGTACAGTGAGTGATAGCGATGGAGTTGTTCATTCCGTTCTCTGTGATCGATTGGCTTGTCCAGTGAAAGGCAAAGCGTGAAAAACATAGGCTTTTACGGGTTGACGGAGTATATTATATATTTTTGGTTTTTTTGTCTGTAATAAAATGGTTGCAGCTCCCGGCCGAACGGGAGGAACATGGAATCAGCTCAATCCGATACAATGGAATGGCCGCTATGGGGAACATAAAATATTCCGGGAAAAATCACGTGGGGCCGGACCGGTTGGCACCTTACCCGTTAAGCCGCCTGTCTCCTGATATCCAGCTTATCGATATGGCTAAGGAAATTGCCGAAGCGGACGACATGCTGTCCATTCAGGCAACCGGTAAGTTGCGGCTCCTCCTTGAACAGATGCGCGGGCTGCAGGACGAGGCAAGGACGATTCTTGAGGAAACACGACGCAATCAGGAACTGCACAGGGCGCACTGCGGGTTTAAGAAGATTGCCGGGAAGATCTATCACCTCTATAAAAAGGAGGATTCCGGTCTGCTGTTTTCCATGATCGGGCCCGATGAATGGAACGGTTCTCCGCCATTTCGCTTTGTCGGTTCCTATCGATTGGAAAACGATATGAGTTGGAATCCTGTTGAAACCGGACAGAGTAGTGAAAAGATGTGAAGCAACTCTGAATCCACTATGGCAAGAGTTGTTCACGTTAGCAGAAAAATTGGAAGATGAACGGTCGATTTAAACCGGTGTTTCAAAATAAGGATGAGAGATGGGTTTTCGTTGCGGGATCGTTGGGCTGCCAAACGTGGGGAAATCAACGATTTTCAATGCACTTACTGCTGCCGGAATCGATGCGGCAAATTATCCGTTCTGTACAATTGAACCTAATGTGGGCATGGTGCCGGTGGTTGACCCCAGACTGGATGTGCTGGCGGAGATGGTAAATGCCAGGCACATGGTTGCCACCCAGATGGAGTTTGTCGATATAGCCGGTCTGGTCAAAGGGGCCAGCCGGGGGGAAGGGCTGGGCAATCAGTTTCTCGGTCATATCCGGGAAGTTGATGCCATTGTTCATGTGATCCGCTGTTTTGAAGATGACAATATTGTCCATGTGGATGGTTCCATCGACCCTGACCGTGATCGGGAAATCATCACCATGGAACTTGTTCTGGCTGACCTTGAGACCGTCGAAAAACGATATCGCAAAACAACCACCCAGGCAAAATCGGGTGACAAGCTTTTTCGTGCCCAGGCGTCTTTTCTGGAAAAACTTCGGGACCTGCTTGATTCCGGTCAACCGGCCAGGAAAATGGAGACCACAGATGACATGGAGTCGGGGCTGCTCAAAGAACTTTGCCTGTTGACCAGCAAACCGGTTTTATATGTGGCCAATGTCGATGAACAGGATATGGCCGGCGGCAATGAGTTTGTCCGCAGGTTGGAAAAAGCCGCCAGCTCAGAAGGCGACGGGGTTGTTGTCATTGGCGGTTCCATTGAACAGGAGCTGAGTGTGCTTGATGTCGAAGAGCAAAAGGAATTCCTTGAAGAGATGGGCATGCAGGAGCCTGGATTGAACCGGCTGGTCAAGGCAGGTTATGAGTTGCTGGGATTGTTGACCTTTTTCACAGTGAGACAGAAGGAAACCCGGGCCTGGACCATTAAGAAAGGAACCAGTGCGTTTGGTGCCGCCGGGAAAATCCATTCCGATTTCCAGCGCGGTTTTATCAGAGCCGAAGTAATACCCTATGAAGATTATGTGGCCTGCGGCGGTGAAAACGGAGCTAAAGAAAAGGGACTGATGCGTTCCGAAGGAAGAGATTATGTGGTGGCTGACGGTGATACTATACAGTTCCGCTTTAATGTGTAGCCTGTGTCGATAGGCTTACGCTACTGCACTATCGAGAGCCTATCAACTTAGGTCGGGGTTATGTTGAAATATTGAATAAACAGAGAAATGGACAAAACAATCTATGTGAATGAGTTGAAGGAAGGGGATCGGGTTGATGACCTGTTTCTTGTCAAGTCGACCAGGGCTGGAGAAACACGGGCCGGCAAGCCGTACCTGATTGTCACCTTCATGGATAAAAGCGGGGAAATATCGGGACCGGTCTGGGACAGTGTGGAGCAGCTCAGCCAGATCTGTCAGCCGGGTACCTTTGTTCATTTGATGGCAAGTGTCGGTTCATATCGTGATCAGCCGCAATTGAAAATCGACAGGGTACTAAAGGTTGACAGCAAGGAGGTTGACACTTCCGCCTTTACAGCAGCCTGTGAAGGCGATCGTGACAGTATGGCGCATGAGATTCAATCATTGATTCATTCTGTCGAAAATCCCTTTGTCAGACGACTTCTTGGCAACATTTTTTCCGGGGAGACCTGGGAGCTTTTCCAGGAGGCTCCTGCCGCTAAAGCCATGCATCACGGTTATCTGGGCGGCTTGATGGAACACTGCCTGTCAATGGCGAAGCTGGCGGATCTGATCAGCAATCATTACCGGGGTGTAGACCGGTCGTTGCTCATTGCCGGCGTCATGCTTCACGATATTGGTAAATTGAGTGAGCTGGCCATGGACAAGGGGTTGATCGAATATACAGACAGTGGACGGTTAAAAGGTCACCTGGTGATGGGAAGCGAGATGGTGGCTGAAGCTGCTGCCCAAATCGATGATTTTCCCACCGGGCTGCTCCAGCAAATCCAACATCTTATTCTCAGTCATCACGGCCAGTTGCAGTTTGGCTCACCCACTGTGCCGATGACCGTTGAGGCCCTCCTGCTCAGCCAGATCGACGACATGGATGCCAAAATGAATATGATGGAGCAGTTGCGCCGCAAAATGAAAAAAGGAGGATATCAGTGGACCGACTACCAGCGGAGCCTTGAGAGATTTCTTTTCCTCCACCCCCTGCAAGATGATGGCCCGGATGATAAAAGTGGCACCGATTCTTCACAAGGCAGGCAACAGTCACTGTTCTAATCTTGTATCCAAGTGAACCTGAACTGATAACAATACAACACAAGCGATGAACAGGCAATCCAGCCATTTTCCCATCACTTTTTCTGAACTTCTGGGTCAGAGCAAGGCCAAAACCATGCTGGCACGGGCCATTGGTTCCAACCGTCTGCCCCATGCCTTTTTGTTCAGGGGACCAGACGGCGTTGGCAAACGGCTGTTTGCCAGAAGTCTTGCGGCGAGCGTCAACTGTCGCAGCCGACAGGATGTTGAAGCCTGTGGTATCTGTTCCTCGTGTAAAAAGTACTCATCAGGTAATCACCCAGATTTCATCGTGATCAGTCCGGAAAAGAACAGCATCAAGATAGGCACTATTCGGGAGATGAACAGAGGGTTGTCCTACCCGCCCTATGAATCGTCAAGACGGGTTGTTCTTATAGAAGACATCCACGTCATGAGGCAGGAAGCGGCCAACAGTCTCTTGAAAACGCTGGAAGAGCCGCCTGAGAACAACATGTTTATCTTAACGGCCCAATCGTCACGGGAAATCTTGCCCACAATCAGTTCACGATGCCAGATCGTTGGATTTTTCAGCTTAAGCATAGACGATACCAGACGGATTTTGCAGGCTCATAATCCACAACTCGAAGATCGGGATGCTCTTTTACTGTCCCGTCTGGCTGAAGGAAGCCCTGGAATGGCACTTACCTTCGTTCAGGCGGAAATGACTGATATCCTGGAAAAAGTTGTTGCCGTTCTTCATGATCCAACGTATCATTCCGAAGATCGGGTCGGTGACGTGCTGGCAGCCGCAGCCGTTATGGCCGACTTAAATGAACACCTTCCAGCTTTTTTTGGCCTGTTGAGAATATGGATACGGGACCTGCTGCTGCTCTCAACTCCAAGCAGTAATAGGGTTGATGCTGATTATATTCAAGAGGCAACCGGCGGAAATATAGAAAACAATTACTCTGCCGATCTCCTGTTCGCCAAACTTGCAGCCATTGAACAGGCGGAAAAGGAACTGAACCGCAACTGCAACCGAGCCCTGGTGTGTGAGGTACTGTTATTTAAGTTGCAGGATGGTCAGCGTGTGGCTGTAAAGGGGTAGGTGTAAGCATATCCTCGTTTCGTATGATACAAAAGAACAGATTGAATAAAAGGTTAATGATAGATGGTTGAAAAAGAAGCGGAAAAGGAACAAACCGCAAATTCCGACAGCGAAGACAGCGTCTACTATCGGATTCGTTTCCGAAAGGACGGCCAGGAGTTTTTTGCCTGCTCATCGCTGGGCGGATTGACTGCAGGTGAGGTGGTCATGGTGAAAACCGACCATGGGTTGGAACCGGCAGAAGTCATCTGCGCAGTTCCCGGCTGCAGTCCCGGCAACCTGCCCAGAAAGGTGGAGCTTGTTGTTGTCAGACGGTCGACCCATGAAGAGCGAACCCGGTTTGAGAATCTTGCTGCCAGAGAAGAACGGGCCAAAAGGACCTGCCTTGATCTGGTTGACAAACACAAATTGTTAATGAAACTGATCCGGGTTGAGAGAT
>CAZLGM010000060.1:0-16539 GCA_964558875.1 uncultured Desulfocapsaceae bacterium | reverse complement strand
CATGTCTCTGTTCTCACCGCTACCATCCGCGCATTGAAGATGCATGGCGGCGGACCACAAGTTGTTGCCGGAAAACCAATGGATGATGCCTATACCAAAGAGAACCTCGAACTGGTCGAAAAGGGTTGTGAAAACATGGTCCACCTGATCGAAGTGATCCGTAAGGCTGGTATCAACCCGGTTGTCTGCATCAACCGTTTCTATACCGATACCGATGCAGAGTGTAATATTGTTCGCAGGATTGCCGAGGCTGCCGGTGCCCGTTGTGCCGAGTCCAAGCATTGGGAAATGGGCGGTGATGGTGCCCTGGAATTTGCCGATGCCGTTATTGATGCCTGCAACGAAGAAAATGAATTTAAATTCCTTTATCCTCTGGAAATGAAGCTTCGTGACCGTGTCGAAGTGATCACCAAGGAAGTATATGGCGGCGATGGTGTCGATTGGTCACCAGAGGCGAATGCCAAGGCGGAAATGCTGGAAAATGATCCTCAGTACGCTGACTATGCCACCATGATGGTCAAGAGCCACCTGAGCCTGAGTCATGATCCGACCAAGAAAGGTGTGCCCAAAGGTTGGCGACTGCCTGTTCGGGACATACTGATCTATTCCGGCGCTAAATTCCTGTGCCCATGTGCAGGAACCATCAGCCTGATGCCTGGCACCAGCTCCAATCCGGCTTTTAGACGGGTTGACGTTGAAACGGATACCGGTAAGGTAACAGGTCTGTTCTAAGATCATTCAGACTATCTTTTTTCAACACCGGTCAGAGGATGTTTCCTTTGACCGGTGTTTTTTTTGCAGCCTCAAAAATCGAATCATAACCGGTAAAGTAAACAGGTCTTTAACGCACAATCGATGCAGGTGGTCTATCGGAACAAAAAGAGTTCTTTTCAGATTCGGATAAAATTCTCATTTTTCAGAAAAACCTGTCGGTTTACATGAACAACTCTTGACGAGCTGGTTTGTTGATCGGAATTCTATTTTCCGATAATCGTATCTTGAACCAAAAAAAATCATGGATTTGAATGATATCATGTGATTGTCACTCCGCCTTATTTCATAAAAAATATGGTGTTATAAGCACGCTTGATATAAACTGAGGCTGGGAAATTATTCACGCTGCTAACAAAGAAGAATCAGTCGGGTATTGATTTTTCGCCTGTACATATATCGTAAGGGATTTATAGATGGCTGCAAACAGTATCGCCAGAAAAAAAACATCGATCAAACGGACTGTAAAAGACCGTTCGGGTGCCGGGAAAATCAAGGTTGGTGAGCTGTTAAGTAAAGCCGGGTATATCACTCCGGCTATGTTGCAAACGGCCAAAAAAGAACAGAAGAAATCGGGTGAGCGACTCGGTGCTATCTTAAGAAAGCTTGAGTATATCGATGAAGCAACAATATATAATTTCCTCAGCAGGCAGCACAACTATACCGGCGTTGTAATTAAGGATGAGTCGCCTTCCGCTGATGCCATTAAGATTCTTCCCTATGAAATGGCAAAGGAATATATGGCATTTCCGTTACAGATGGCCGGCAATGTTCTGCAGGTCACCATGGCCGAACCAACCGATGCTGCAGCTGTTGAAGAGCTCCAGGATAAGCTGGGCAAAGAGCTGTCGGTTTGTGTTTCCACAGAGAAGGATATCGTCGATGCCTATGTCAAGTATTACGGTATTGATGAAGAAGAGGCCAGTTCTTATCTGGGAAGCATTGAGGACACTGTCGGTGAAATTACTGTCACTGAAGTCGATGATTTCGGCTCCATCGTGGCTGAAGCAGCCGATAATTTTGAAATTGAGAGCCTGGAAGATGATGAGGAACTGGACCAGTTTGCCGCTTCCGACGCCCCGATCATCAAGTTGCTCAACGGTATTCTGATTAAGGCTATTCAGGATGACGTGTCCGACATTCATATCGAACCGTATGAGAAAAGCATGCAGGTTCGATATCGAAAAGACGGCACCCTGTATAAATCAATGAACCTGCCGCTGTCGATTAAAAACGCGCTTGTTGCCAGGGCGAAAATACTCTCTGGCCTGGACATTACAGAGAGACGGGTGCCCCAGGATGGTCGTATTAAAATGCGTTTGGGCAAAAACAGGTCAGTGGATTTTCGTGTGTCTTCATTGCCGACCCTTTTTGGTGAATCGGTTGTCATGCGTATACTTGACAAGGGCTCCCTCAACGTCGATCTGACAAAGCTCGGGTTTGAACAGAAAACCTTTGAAATGCTTAGGCGGTGTCTTTCAAGACCCCAGGGATTACTGCTGGTCACCGGACCGACCGGTTCCGGTAAAACAGTTACTCTTTATTCTTCATTGAATTCGTTGAACAGTGAAGAAATAAAAATACTCACTGCAGAAGATCCGGTAGAATTCAACTTTAAAGGGATCAATCAGGTCAATGTCAACACCGAAGTAGGCATGACATTTGCCGCGGCCTTGAAAGCCTTTCTCCGTCAGGATCCGGATATCATCATGGTTGGCGAGATTCGAGATCTTGAAACAGCCGATATCTGCATCAAAGCCGCTATGACAGGTCATTTGGTCTTTTCAACTCTGCATACCAATGATAGTGCCGCAACCATCAGCCGAATGGTTGATCTTGGTGTGCCTTCCTACCTCCTGGCTTCTTCCGTAACCATGGTCCTATCCCAGCGGTTGGGACGAATGCTTTGCCAGAAGTGCAAGAAAAGGGTTGAGTATCCGGAGAAAGAACTGCTCAGTGCCGGTTTTAATAAAGAAGAGATCAACTCTCTGGTCACCTATGGACCTCAGGGATGTACTGATTGTAATGGGCTTGGTTATAAAGGGCGGGTCGGTTTCTTTGAGTTGATGGAAATTACCGATGATTTAAGAAAAGCAATTAGTGCCGAGGTGGAAGAGGATCTTCTAAGGAAAATGGCGATCAGGGAGGGAATGACTCCTCTAAGGGACGCTGCTCTGGAGAAGGTGAGAATGGGTATAACCAGTCTCGAAGAGGCTGTTCGCCGGACTGTTGCCCATGAAGAAAGTCTGCCTGCTTACCTTGTGAATCCGGATGTTGAAGAGTATGAAAGTGGCGAGTATATCATTAAGGAAGGAAGTAGAGATACCGATTTTTTTAATCTCATCAGAGGTCATCTGACTGTCATAAAAAACGGAAAAAAGATTGGAGAGCTTTCAACCAGCGGTGAATTCTTCGGTGAAGTTGCCGCGATTACCGGTGAAGTACGATCAGCCTCTATTGTTTCTCAAGGGAAATCGATTGTCAAACGTTTCCCTGGAGAGAAAATTTTTGAGATCATTAATAAATATCCTGAAATTGCAGAAAAAATATTTAAAACTATGGCCGGACGATTAAAGAGGACAAACAGTATTATTCTGAAACTGGCCAGTTCCCAGGTAAGGAGGAATCGCCCCAAATAGGAGCTTTAGTATCTTTTTCAGCAGTAAACCTAGGTCTGTCCTGCTTAAATTACCGATTATCATCTAAATCGAGTAGTTGATAGAACAAAGTCAGATTTCTTGTTTCACTTCCAGTGTATCCGCATTATCATGTCCACTTTCAGTTCAGACACTAGTGCCGTGTCAACGCTGAACTGTTGCATTCTGCTTGTCCTTTTCCTCGTCAGTGGATTGTTTGCTTAAGCTACATAGCCCCACTATGCAACTTAAGCAAACAATCCACTGGCAAGAAAAATTACTTCGCATTATACAACAGTTCATCATTGATACGACACTGGATATAAACTTCCTGTCTGAAAAGTGTAAAAACCTGAACTCGAGCAACCGGGAAGGACAGCAGAACAGGTGGTATTTCCGGTATATCTAGTGTAACTGCGATGTTGCGTATAGGTGTCGAAGAACAGAGATGATTTTTTGCCAGCGGTTGTTTTAAAAATTGAATCATGGATAAAAATAGTAAAAAAGCTTTAAGGATCGGAGTTTTTTATGACGGAAGGCCCGGTCATGAGAAACAGACCCAGGGCATCCTTGATTCTTTGAGTAAACGAATACCAATTTCTACAACCGAGTTTGAAATTGAGCGAAAAACGATGTTCCATGAGGTTTGGGATTGGCTTTGGTATTTCCTTATTCCTCAACAATCATTAAACAGACAAAAGCAAGAGCTTGACTTACTGATAGGAACGGGTTCTCGAACGCATATACCGATGCTTGGGTTGAAAAAAAAGTATGATATTCCTGTAACAACCGCGATGAGTCCATCACCGTTACTGATTAACCGTTTTGATCTTTGCTTTGTTCCTGTTCATGACGGTTTGTCTGACAGATCGAATGTGTTTCAGACAATTGGCCCACCTAATGTGTCGGCAGCCGATGGCAAGCACGATCCCGATAAAGGGCTTATTTTGATCGGTGGTATTGATGAAAAGAGTCATTATTGGAACAGTGATACCTTAAGAAAACAGCTCCTCAACCTGTTTAACGACCCGACCATTGGTCAGTGGACAGTCACTTCATCTCCAAGAACTCCCAAACAGACATGTGAAATGGTTGAAGTTCTTGTCGGCAACAACAATAATATAAACTTTTTTCCCTTTGAGAAAACAGAAAAAGGCTGGGTAGAACAGCAGTATAACCTCAATAAATATGTATGGGTCACGGCCGATTCGATGTCCATGGTGTATGAAGCGCTTTCTGCCGGTTGTCATGTCGGGCTTTTGCCCGTACAGTGGAAAAAAAAGAAAAGCAAATTCAGGCGTAGTGAAGATTTTCTCATTGATGAAGGATTTGTCATCTCGTTTGATGGTTGGATGAATGGTAAAGAAACAAGATGGCCATCGAAGGGCGCACTCAATGAGGCGGACCGATGTGCTCAAGAAATAATCAAAAGGTTAATCAAGGAATCAACAGCAGGTTGTTTCTGAATCCGTAAGTATTTTTATAATAGGCTGGTGATATGGTAGCCAATAAACTAAGAGTCGTTCAGGTTGTACCCGAGATGGAAGAGGGCGGAGTTGAAGGTGAAACCCTTGATTTTGCAGTCTATCTTGCGGAACACGGACATAAATCTTTTGTCATCTCAGGTGGAGGACGACTTGTTGAACAACTTGAAAAGGGTGGAGTCAACCACATATGCTGGCCGCATATTGGTGCGAAAAGTCTTCGTTGTCTAAAATATAAAAACAAATTGCGACAGTTCTTTATCGAAGAACGTATCGATATCGTTCACCTCAGATCACGTCTTCCTGCGTGGCTGGGATATATGGCATGGAAATCAATTCCAATCGATCAGCGGCCTGGTCTGGTAACCAGTTTCCATGGGTTCTACTCGATCAACAGCTACTCGACCATCATGACCAAAGGTGAAAAGGTCATAGCCGTATCCGATACTATTAGAGACCATATCTTCGAACACTATCCGGTACACTCCGATAAGGTCGAATTGGTTCACGGCGGCTTTGACGCACGCGCATTCGACCCTGACAAAATCGAGCAGGAAAGAATTGATCAGCTGAAGCAGGACTGGGATGTGGCTGATAATTCACCGCCTGTCATTATGCTTCCCGGTCGTCTCACGAGGTGGAAGGGCCAGGATGTCTTTATTGATGCCATGGCTAAGATCAAAGATGTTCCGTTCCTCGCTCTTCTTGTTGGGGATAAGGAAGACAACCCGTCCTTTACCAAACGACTTCAGGAGAAGATCGACAATTTTGGCTTACGTGAGCGAGTACGGTTGGTGGGCCATTGTTCCGATATGGCCGCCGCTATGCTGGTTGCCGATATTGTGGTGTCGGCTTCCTCAACCCAGCCGGAGGCCTTTGGCAAGGTTGCCATTGAGGCGATGGCTATGGCAAAACCGGTCATTGCCACCAGACATGGTGGTAGTCTGGAGACGGTCAAGGATGGAGAAACCGGCTGGCTGGTAGAACCAAAGAATAGTGACGATCTTGCCAAAACTGTAAAAAAGGTACTTCTTGATCCTGAAAAGCTGAGGATTGCAGGTGAAAATGGAAAGAAAAGGGTTCATGAATCTTTCACCGCCTGCATTATGTGTGAAAAAACCCTGGCACTCTATAACAATCTGCTACTTGATAAGAAAAGGAGAAAAGCAAAAGAAAGGCTTACAGTGCTTCAACTCCTGCCCGAACTTGAAGGTGGCGGAGTTGAGAGAGGCACCCTGGAAATGGGAAGGTTTCTGGCGGAGCAGGGCCATAGATCTCTTGTTATTTCAGGTGGAGGCAGGATGGTACAACAGCTCGAATCCGAGGGTTCCGTCCATACCTGTTGGAGAATAGGGGATAAATCACCCAAAGCTCTTAAATATCTCTGGCCTTTGAGACAGTTGATGATTGAAGAGCAGATCGATATTTTGCATATGCGATCCAGGATGCCGGCCTGGATCGGCTATGCTGCATGGATGAGTTTACCGAAAAATAAACGCCCGGCCCTGGTGACAACCTTCCATGGTTTCTATTCCATTAACAGTTACAGTGAGATTATGACAAAGGGGAGTCGGGTTATTGCTGTTTCGGATGGAATACGCTCGCACATTAAACAGCATTATGGTGTAGATGAAAAAGTAACACTTATTTATAGGGGGGTTGATGAGCAGGTGTTTAATCCTGAAAAAATTGCTCAGCTCCGCATCGAAAAACTGCGAACCGAATGGCGACTGACCTCACGCTCGCCAGTTATCATGCTTCCAGGAAGATTAACCAGGCTTAAAGGACAGAGGGTCTTTCTTGAAAGTCTTAAGTTACTTGCGGATATGGAATTTCAGGCCATACTGGTTGGCGATGTTGAGTCAAATCCCGGGTACTATGAAGAACTCAAAGAGCAGATTGGTTTGTATAAACTTAACGAGAAGGTTAAGTTTGTCGGTCATTGCGCGGACATGCCAGCTGCCTTTCAACTAGCCGATCTTGTCATTTCTGCAACTTCTGCCGAACCGGAAGCTTTTGGTCGAACTACCGTTGAGGCCATGGCAATGGGGAAACCGGTTATCGCAACAGCTCACGGTGGCAGTTTGGAAACCGTTATTGACGGCGAAACAGGCTGGCTGGTACCGCCTTCCGATCCGGAGACAATGGCTTTAACGATCAAGGAGGCGCTTGGGGAAAAAGAAAAAAGAATACGGTTTGGTAAGGCAGGACAACAACGCGTAAATGAATATTTCACACTTGAATCCATGTGTAAAAAAACCATTGGCGTATACAGGGAACTGATCAACTAATGTAAAGATTCCTGGTCGCTGCAGTTAAACAAGATTTTCATCAACGCCCTTAGGCATACCGGGGATATTGGTTCAAGGTTTGATGGTTTTATCTCCCATGTGCATTGTTTAAATACTGGAGATAGATGTTATATCCAAGAGGAAGGAAATCATCAACATGACTCAAATCGGTATGCAGACAGACAGACTCAGGTATTGTATCAGGAGATACCTAATTTGAAGATTATACAAGTTGGTCATAATCAATTACGGCGTCTGGGTGAGGCACGAGTACGCAATGAGCATAAATTCCATTACGGATTCGTGCGCAATAATCATGACACCTTTCATTACAGTGACCGTGACATGAGCGCTTTCTATGCTCCATTGGGTATTAGACCCATTGGCAGAAAAATCGTTAATAAAAAACTTATTGAAGGATGTGAGAAATTCAGACCGGATTTATTGATGATAGGGCATTGCGATGCTATTGAGAATAATACGCTTATACAAATAAGAGAGAAGCTCCCGACTATCCGTATCGCCTATCGAAATTTTGACGCTCTCTATCTGCCGAAAACCATACACAGGATAAAACATAGGCGGGATTATGTTGATCATATTTTCCTTTCCATCGCCGGGGAACAGATTGAAAAATTTACAACCAATAAAACAAAGGTCTCTTATATTCCTAACCCGGTTGATCGCGCCATAGAAATTCATGACAATTCGAGGAAAAAACGTTTTGCAAGAGATCTTCTTTTTTGCGGCAATGGGAAGGAAAAAGATTCAAGAATTGTTTTAGTGAAACAACTGAAAAATGACCTGAAAAACATCCACTTTGAAACTTACGGAGCTGTAGGGAAACCTGCCGTATGGGGTGCGGCCTATGATGATGTTCTTGCTGGAACAAAAATGGCTTTAAACCTCAACAGGCAGGAAGGGGAGTATCTCTCATCTTCAACCAGACTGGCACAGCTTATGGGAAATGGTATTTTGACTTTTATAAACAAAAAGAACGGCCTTCAAAAATTTTTAGCTGGCAGGGCGGTGTTTTTTAAAGATTATGACGATCTTGTAACCAAGATTGTTGACTATCAGAATGATGATGCAATGAGGAGAGAGGTGGCTGCAAAGGGACGTGTTTTTTATCATGAGAATTTCTCTTCTGAAAAGGTCACCCAATATGTTGTAGAGATGACCATGGATCTCAAATTATCCAGTGACTATATCTGGCATGAAGTGAACAGCCATAATTGTTGATTTTCAGCCTTATGATTTAAAAGTCAATGAGGGATGGTGGGAGTTCCCCAAATGCAGTTTGTCCATTAGCCATATTCATCATATTACTATCGATAAATAAGGCCGTTTTGCCCCTGAGAGTTAGACATCTGCATAAGCCTTAAAACAGAGTTTTTATCCGGGGTTTATCAGTTCGTTTGAAAGACTAACTCATGGCTTTTTCCCAGAGAGAGTGGAAAGTCATTCTCAAATGAGCAGCATCATACCTTTTGAGTACGTATTGTTTTCCTTCCCTGTTCAGCTTGTTTTGATCTCTTATCCGCTGAAGGGTAGAAATTAACTGTTCTTCACCTTTGACAGTATAGCAGTATTTCTCCTTGAAACTCCAAACCACGGGTCTGGCACAACTTAATGCTTCCAGGACGGTATTGGGAAGCCCGTCATGGACTGTTAATCTTAGAAAAATGCTATGATCTTGAAATAATTTGATAATTTCATCATGAGGAACATGTGGAATAGAAGATATGTTAGGAATTTTCTTGTTGTGAGAATCTCTTGGAAACAGGGTGAAGACAACATCATCAAATGTTCGTGCCGCCTTTTCAATCATCTCCAGGGAAAAATGTTTTTCACGGCCTTGAGGCACATAGGCCAGGACAGAAAACTCTTTCGGTAAAGGGGCTTCATTATCACTCAACACCCTGTTTACGAAAGGAACCAGCCTAGCTTTGATGCCGACCGACTGCAATTCCCCAATTAACCGTTCGTGTACAGCAACAATATGGCAGCCGAGCCATTGAAACAGTCTCAGCCTGCATAATCTTCTTTTTGAAGCAATGACATTTGTAACATCAGTGCCGATAAAATGAAGAATTATCTTTTTTCCGGTAAATCTTAAAAAAAGGACCTCAAAAAAAGAAATCTTGCCTGGAAAATAATGAAGGATGTCAAACGAAGATCCATATCGGATTTTTGAATAGAGCGTCTTCTTTTTCCATACGCTATCCCGATCGATACACTCAAAAGAGAGATTTTTTTCAAAAAGTTCATTAAAGCCTTCTTGAAAATAGTTCCAGCTGATAACCAGTATCTTCACTCTTTTCTACTCTCTCTCAATAGTGATCGTTGATTTTAACTACTGCAACAATGATCTCCCGTAAACCTGGATATTTTTTTAAATAATAGCGTCTGAATATTCTTCTTTTTGATACAGCAGTTGCTGTGCAGAATGAAAGGCGTAATATCTTCATTTGCGATAAGATTATTATTTTGCTCAGTGTGTACGGTGTAAACCAATACCTGTGATCTGAATTGATACATTCATGCTGTTTTTTCATTGCCAAGAAATTTGCCGAGCAAAATCCATTTGGGACCGTAATGATCAGTTTGTCTATCACTCCTGCATATTTACGCTTAATCTGTGATAAGAAATGACAAGGATTATCAATATGCTCGAGAACTTCACCAGCTATCATATAATCCCATCGTGTTTCCAGAATTTTTTTTATATCCTCATTGATAATATCAGCACTGAGAACATCTTCGATTGAAAAGTTCTTTTTCAAATAGTCAACTCCATCTCGATTGATATCGATTCCAAGACATTTTTTTGCATGTTCTCTGATATCGTTATGAAGCCACTTGCCTTTTGAAATCTTCTTTATAAGCAGATCAACGTGATCTAAAAATCCAAGATGTATTACACGCTTATTTTTTATAAGCTGAGTGATAAGCTGGCTTCTTGCCATGAGAGGTTCATTTTGCTCTCTCACCTCAAATTTGAGGCTGTTTGAGAACCGGTCGCCTTTTAAATATGGAATATAGCTTTGATCAATGTGCATAAATACCAACCATTTTTAACACATGTTTGACTGCTTATTTGACAATACTGCAATTCTCTCTGGTGTATGAAGTAGAGCAGCTTTAAAGCATCTCATTGAGGAGAGTTTCGCTTAGAGAAGGTTACTCTATGATATATTTTTGTCATCGCTTTTTGGAAAAGACTGCGAATTCCCGCCATAGGATTTTGTATCCGCATAGTTGAACGGTTTCGAATTTTTTTTCCTTCTGTTTTTGTCGTTATTTCTTTTTCCTTTTCAGAAATTTGACAGTTAAGAATCGCAAACAGGTTTTGTTCTTCAAGAACGATTCGGCGTGCCTCTTTAATATACGGCAGTCGGTCCTGGTATTCGTTATTGGCAATATGGCTGCGGATGATATCTCGTGATCTGGTGTAGTCGTTGATATTGATTGGGATGAAACTCTCTTTGGGAAAATAATCAGAGGCGTTTGGTGCACCATGATAAAACGGCAAAGTGTAACCAAGAAAAGCATCCGGCAGTTTTTCGGTCAGATGATGTGGATAGACATGATTTTCAACGGCAATATGATATTTATATGGGTCAAGAGCCTCTGCCTTATCGTTCATCGGATTAACCCCATGCCCAAAAATATCCAACTCTTCCAGCTCATCTTTTAATTTCCAGGTGAAATCTACCCTGGTTGAGTGCAGAGTCACTCTTCCCGTTCGTTGTGAGCAGACTGTTGAAATGGTTTTTGTTTTTACAGGATGAGGAGTTGTCTTGATCTGATCATAAGTGAGATAATTTTTACCGTCGAAAGGGTGGCCGTAATGCCAGTACAGTCCTGGGTGGTGAAAAATACAATGGGCGTGTTTCATGGCCCACGGCTCCTGAAACGTGAGAATATAGCCATACTGGGACAGATAGTCTGTACCGTAGACTGTAATCGAAGATGGCTCTCCGGTAATCAGCAGAGTTTTTTCTTTTGGACAGCGAAGATGTTCTACCGTAAAAAAATGTTCGCTTTTGGGAAGATCATGATAGACGACCAGCCAGTCGTACTTTTGACAATCAGGATCAAACTCGAATCGACAGCGTCCCCAGACCGGTTTTTCACCGGGAAAAAGACGGAAAAAATGTTTTGCGGAAACTCCTCTGCGGAGAGCCCGGTGCATGAATTTGACCGTTATTTCAGGTGAATCTGCTAGGGGTTGCATGTTTTCAGGTTAGTATATAGTCAATAGTGTTGGGAGAATGTTAAGGATGTGCAGATCTTTAATGATCTCAACGATACCGATAAACCATATAAACCAGATGGCGTCAAATGCATGTTCCTTAAAAAGAATCGGTTTAACCAGATATTCTTTTGGTTCCTCGAGCAGGGAGAATTTCGGAAAGAAACGAGGTACAGTGTTAAGATATTCTCTGAATTCCTCCTGGAAAATAGCTTCCAGTTTTATTTCCTCACTTTTTATTACTCTTGGATAGTAAAGGGCAAAACCGATTGATAAACAGATAGGAATAATAAATGTTTCACTGACAAGGGCCAGGCCAAGAGCTCCAACAAAGCTGAAAAAGTAGAGTGGATTTCTGCACATGGAATATGGACCAAGCTGAATAAGCTTGTCAGTCTTGTAGCCGGCAATATACAGAGAACACCATAGTCGACCAAGTGCGCCAATACTTGCAAAGATAATACCCAGAACAAAGAGGATAGTGTTGAAAAAAGGCAGTGTTGAACTCCACCCATTTGCTGAAATAAGCAGGAGCACAACGACGGCGACTGCGAATACTTGCGAGAGGAACAGCCGCAATTTTTCGCTTATTGAGTATTTTTCTTTTGTCATTGGGTTATATCCTTAGGTTATCAATTAGTGAAACCATGTGAATGAAAAGATAAAAAAGACTGAACCAACATCAGCTATCTGAATGTGAGTGTCGGATGGGGGGCATGAATCGAGGAAAAAAGGAGCGCACTGAGAAAAGCGAAAAAGTGTCCCTGGTGGGCATCGAACAGAAAGGAATTCATCATACACCCCAGAACCATACTTAGAATAACACCTTGGACGAGCCAACGGTGGTTTGATGAAATGTTGAAAGAACGAAGCCACATAACAATTAACAGGAGAATAAAAACAGTCAATCCTACATAACCGAGTTGTACACCGATAAAGAGAAATTCATTGTGAGGATTATCCGTTGTAATTTGTTTTTTCTGTTTTTTAATCTTTTCAGCTTGAACTACTTGATAACTACCGGTTCCATGGCCAAAAAAAGGTCGATCGTCAATTAATTTAATACTGTTTTCAAACCACTCCAATCTCATACCAAGTGAAGTAAATTTTCTGCCCTCCTCATAATAAGAAGCGATCTCTTTCCAGGCAACGGTCATCCTTTTTGATACATTGTTCGAAGCATAAAATGAACCAACAATAAGAGATATGATGACTGCAAATGCTATTAACTGTTTTTTAAAGGAAAATCGTTGAACGATGAAAAGCAGCATTAAAAAAGCGTAAATGATCATTCCCGTTCTGCCGGGTGTGACATAGATAAGATTGATTGTTGCCGTGATAAAGATGAAAATCCAGAAGTATCTATACTGCCTTGAATCAAAACAGTGGTGAAGAGAGACAAAGGCCAGAAATGCCATAAAATAGCTGTGAGTAATATGATAGAGGATTGAGTTACCGTATCGTTCGATGGGGACCAGTGAAGAGGCCATACCAAAAGAAATGAACATCAAAAGGATTGAGCCGGCAACATAGCTGTCCCGGGCGATGGTGATGTACCTTCTGTTTCCCTTCGCCAGCCCGATTACAGCAGGAATAAAAACCAGTTCCCTGTATTTGGCCAGTGTATGAAGTGAAACCTCGTAATCTACGGGAGAGTAAAAAATACCAATGACAAACAGAAAGAAAAGAACAAGGGACATACAAGAGACCGGACTATGTGAAAGCAGCCGGTGTATTGAGAAAATACGTCCTGATAAAAACCAGAAAAAAACGACAAGACAGGCGAATAAGCCCATAAGAGTCGTGGAGAGTGGAATAAAGAAACAGGTGGCAATAATACAGTAGTTTCCGCAAGCTACAAGGAAATCAGCCGTTTTTTCACGTTTGCTCCACATGTATCAACTCTATCCGATGAAGTTGGAAACTCCTGACACTACAGAAATAGCTCTCAAATGCGTCTAGTTGGAAAAATCACCATTGTAGATGAGTTGCAGCAGGTCACTGGTATATAAAAAATGGATTTTACAGGTGCAGAATAACCATATGAAAAGGAATAATTACCTGTCCAATCTACCAATTTTATCCATTACTAAATCAAGTATACTGCATTCGATATAAAAGTTCATATTCTCCATGCTGTGCCAGCAGTTCATCGTGGGTGCCTTCCTCAACGATCCGGCCATCTTTGATGACAATGATTCGATCGGCATTCTTGATTGTCGATAACCTGTGGGCGATGACAAAGGTAGTCCGATTTTTCATCAGGTTCTCAAGCGCTTTCTGGACTTCCCTCTCAGATTCCGTATCAAGGGCTGATGTAGCCTCGTCCAGGATGAGGATCGGGGCGTTTTTCAAAAGAGCTCTGGCAATGGAGACTCTCTGCCGCTCACCTCCCGACAATCTAGACCCCCCTTCACCAATGACCGTCTCAAAACCTTTGGGCAACTCCGATATGAAATTCAGAGCGTGAGCGGCATCGGCCGCGTTGATAATCTCCTGCTCTCCAGCATCCAGATCACCGTAGCCGATGTTATGGCTGACGGTATCATTAAATAGAATTGTCTGTTGGGTTACCATTGCTATTTGGGAGCGCAGGGAATCTAAGGTCACATCGCGGATATCGTGGCCATCGATGAGCAGACGACCGGAATCAGTCTCAAGAAATCGGGGAATAAGGTTAGTCAGTGTCGTTTTGCCGCTGCCGCTTGGTCCGACGATAGCCAATGCTTCGCCTGAACGCACCTTAAGGTTGATGTCATTCAGGATCACATCTTTTTTATCATAGGAGAAGGAGATATTGTCAAATTGGATCGATTGTTGAAAAGGTTGCAGTTTGAAGGCGTTTTTCGAGTTGGAAATTTCAGGAACAACATCCAGAATGGTAAAAACTCTGGCTGCCGCGGCTAATCCCTGCTGGATTGTCGAATTAATTCGACTAATACCTTTGACCGGTTCATAGGCAGCAATCAGTGCTGTCATCAATGAGAAAAATGTTCCGGGTGTCATCTTGCCATTGATGACCTCATAGCCGCCAAACCAGATGATCATGGCAATAGCAACACCCCCGATGAGTTCCATCATCGGATGCTGCATTGAGCGGAACCGGGCATCACGTATGGTTACATCAAAAAGGCTCTGGATCTGTGCTCGAAAGCGGTCATCTTCATACTTCTCTCTGGAAAAGGCTTTGACGATCCGGTTACCGGTAATTGTCTCATACAGAATGTTGGAAACATTAGCTATTTCTTCCTGTGTTTTGGTGCTTAGTTTTCGAAAGATCCGGCCAAATTTGACGATGGGAAATATAGCAACAGGCAATATGACAAAAGAGAACAGTGAAAGCTGCCAATTCTGATAAAAGACGTAACAGAGAAGAATAACAAGCTGAACGATATCCCGTAAAATACCGACCAGCGCGTTGGAGACACATTGCTGCATCAGGGTAACATCTGAAATGACCCTGGAAATAAGGGTTCCGGTCGGTGTTTTACTGAAGAAAGAGAGCGGCTGCTGATGAATTGAATGAAATATTTTCGTCCGCAGGTCTTTGATCACCGACTGGCCGACTACTTCAAGCAGGTATTGGTAAACGTAATAGAAAATGGACTTGAACAGGAAAACCAGGATGACCACAAACGGCAGGATATTTAAGAAAAAAGTGTTTCGTTCAATAAATACCTTATCCAGTACATCTTTGATCAGATATACCTGGACGGCGACAAAACCGGCAACCATGGTCATGGAAAACATGGCAATAATCAGTTTCCCACGAAACGGTTTGATAATGAGGTAAAGTCTTCTGAGGATTTCTTTATCTGACATATTGTTTATCAGGTGTAAATAATACCTGGAGGGTCACCGGTCGCTTTTGAATGCTGGTGCTGAAATAATCATCTCCTTAGGGTCGGCATAATAAGTACACTACAATGGCTGAAGCACAAAGGACTTTTTACAGTACATTTTCCTGCAAACAGCTGAAAATGGTTTTTTTTACTGTCACCAATCTTTGATATACAGGGTACGGGAAGGTTATTTGATCTAGAAACTGGGAGAAGTTGTTGATTATTTGAAGAAAATTTCATTCATGGTTCGTCCTATTCTTTTAGGATATCCCGTTTTTGACCATAACCGATGAAACAGGCTGAACCATTGTTCCGGATATTTTTCAATATACGGTTCATACCAGCGAACGGCGGTGGTGGATATGAGACTGATGGTGTCTTCATCAAAAGATGTGTTCTTTATTGGAGTAAGGGGAGGAAGTTGAATCTCATCGATGTCGATATGAAGCTTATTATCCTTCATGTAATACACACTTGCCAAAACAGGGGCGTCAGTGCGCATATGAAGGATGGCCGATCCCTTTGCACATTTGAACTTTCTATTAAAAAGAGGAATCTCGCTGCCCGTATATTTGTAGTTTTGATCAAGACTGATTATAACAACTCTGTTTTCATCCAAAGCCTGCTGGTAACGTTTAAGCCCTGCATTGGACTGTATGTGCTCAAGTGAGTTGCCGTGCCGGTTTCGCAACCTGCGAAAAAAAGAATCGGATAACGGGTTTGACTGTTCCTGATAAATGAGGCTGGTTGGACGATGATTGGAATTGAACCAGGCAAAATAGGCCTCGAACCAGAAACCGTGATAAGTGGTCAGGATAACACCTTTACCCTTATCCAAAGCCTTATCAAGGACATCAAGACCGGAAACGTTTGCTTTCTGCACCAGTTTGAATATTGGTTTTCGGTGGAGGAGCAGAATGAGACAGACGGTGCGGGGAAATTGAAGATATACCTTGCGCAGAAGGCGTAACTTCTCCCCGTGTTCCATTTCGGGAAAGACGGTGGATAAATTCGAATAGGCAACATTAAGCCGAAACGGATAGATTACCCAGGCAAGCCAGCCTATGGCTGTTGCAATTTTATTAATTACCGGAACAGGCAGAAGATTCAATGGAAAGATGAGTATTCTCATCAACCCATACTCGAGTCTATGTTTAAGGCTTATACCTGTTTTGGTCATTGTTGAAATCTGAATCCGTGAGCGCCCCGCAGGAAGTGCTCTTGGAGTGCATTCGATAGTATTGTAGCTTTACATTT
>CAZLGM010000059.1:0-16684 GCA_964558875.1 uncultured Desulfocapsaceae bacterium | reverse complement strand
CAAAAACGGTTCTCTTTTTTAAAGTTATCATCGTCTCCACCATGTGCTAATCAGACCCGCAAGGAGGCAAGAAAAGCGGCCCAGCTTCTTCTCATCTCCAGTCTCGAACATTACATCCCCGAACGAATTGAAATATAAGGTTTTTTTTTAAATAATACAACACAAATCGGGAAAAAGAGGGAAAGTAGAGTCATTCACATCCTATCAATATGAAATGACTTTAAAAGAGGAATATGAAAAGAAATCAGATTCTTCTGTTCAATATATGTAGAAGAGGGTGAGGAAATGTTGCATGGAATTTTTGATTTAATCAACTACTTATCAGGCTCTTCATCGACAAAGATCAGGGCACAGCCGGAAGTTAGCGCCTGAGCTGTTTTTCTTCTTGCTTCGGTAATAATTCGCTGTACCGTTCCTCTGGATACCCCCATCCGCTCTCCGGCTTCTTCCTGGGTAAGACCCTCATGATCACATAATCTCAACGTTTCCAGCTCGTCGCGGTAGAGATCGATATGAATGAGCTTGTCAAGCGGTTTCCCGGTGGGTTTAAAGGCACGTCCACAGAACTTACCCTCACAATATCTGAATTTTTTTGGCCTTGGTGACATATCTGCGAGAAAAATGGATAAAAGGTAATTGGCAGGATCTGTTCAACTAGAACTGGAGAAGATGAACAGGAGCTAAACTGCAATTTATACAGTCGTTTGCAAAAAAAAGCAAGTAATCAGCATTCTACTGATAGAGGTATCACAACTGAAAAATCGCACAATACAACAGTCAAGTAAACACAGTCACTCTTCTTCGAAGTCCGGTATTGAACTTTCAAACAACATGTCAGAAAGGCCATCAATGGTGACAATCCGGTCCCCCGGCACAGGATTGATCGTAGTGCATGATAACCAGATTGTTATTCCGAAATTCATTAACCGCATCTGCAACAGTTGAAATGGAGCGAATATCGGCAAAATAAACTGAGATATTGGCGTTGAACAACTTCTCCATAGGTTTGGTACCAATCCCTCCAACGATAACAGCTTGAACCAGTGCCTCTTTTAACAGATTAATAGGAACCATACAGCCACCGGCACCATGGATTTTATTTGAGATACTTTCTACTGATCGAATAGAACCATCTTCATCAAGCTCAACAATAGTAAACATGTTACAGTTGCCAAAATGATCGGACCGTACTGCTTCAATTCCCCCAGGATGATCACTGGGAATACCAATTCTCATACTTTCCCCCATTATTTATAAATCGCTTCACACAGGCAATTTTCGGGCCGCACTTCTCACCTTGTGAGAAATTGTCACTTATCCAATCGAGAGGCAACAAGCAATAGACAACCAATATCCTTTCAGGTAGAATGCGGGATGCCGACAGACGCTATTACCTGAATCGGTGACGAAGTTTTATTTTTGTGATAAGAAAACCTTGATATATTGTGAATTATTCGATCTTGTAACGCTAATCTTATAAAACAACTCGTCTTTTGGGGCACTCACGGATTCAGGTATTACAAAAGTTATTCACCCAACATCCAAACATACAATGTTGCGAACCGTTTCAATAGCCTTTTTTGGATTTTTTCTGTTTCTTGCAGCACCTTCCTTATTGTTTGCTGACCAGGAAGACACTGATAAAGAGGCTGCATTAACAGATATTATCCTTACCACCTCGGAGAAAGAGTTGATCATGTTTGCAGTCCTGGAAAACGGCTACAATGAAGAGATGATCCAGGGCCTTCATTCAGGTATTCCCATTGATTTTTCATTTTTTGTAGAACTGATCCAGGTGGAAAAGAATTGGCCGGACAAAGAGCTGGTGTCCATGGAGTTCAAGCATACCCTGACATACGATACGTTAAAAGAGATTTACCGGGTGAAGCTTGAAGAAACGGCTAAAAAAAACTCTACCTTTAAAACCCTGAAAAAAGCGCAGAAAGCCGTCAATGAAATAAATAATTTGAAAATATTCAAGCTGGACCAGCTCAAGCCGAACCAATCCTACCAACTGAGAATCAAGGCCGAACTGTTTAAAAAGACATTGCCGTTGAATCTTCATTATATCGTTCCTTTTATTTCTTGGTGGGATATCAAGACCGACTGGCACACTATTGATTTTAAATATTAAACCTAATGAAACTACCACGGTAAAATCGAAAGATTTTATACTGCAGGGATTCTAAGATCGAACATCCTGTCTATCTATGCAAAAACAAACCACCGAACAGGATAAACCATCCGCACAGGTATTGAAATCAAGCCTTGTCAAACCGCCATTGACTGACAAACAGCGGGCTCAGAAAAAAAAGTTGATCCGCAGGGTCATTCTTGTCTGTCTGACTCTTATTCCGATTTTCGCCTGGCTACAGACATCGCTGTTTGATAAGGACATTTCCCTGCCTGTTGGATCCAATGTTCTTATCTTTGCCCTTATCAACATCAATCTCCTGCTGGTCCTTCTCGTCCTTTTCCTGGTTCTGCGAAATCTCGCCGAACTTCTTTTTGAGAGAAAACAGAAATTTTTAGGAACAAAACTAAAAAGCAAACTGGTCATCTCGTTTATTTCCCTGTCTCTCATCCCAACGATTCTACTTTTCTTTGTCTCATTGCAATTCATTTCCACCAGTATGGATTACTGGTTTAACTCCAATGTTGAACAGTCCCTGCAGGAGTCATTGAAACTTGCCCAATCTCTTTTTCACGAGAAAGAGGAACAGGTTGGACGAATGGGAAGAGCCATTTCCAAACGGCTGGATGATCTTGAAATCAGTTCCTACGACTCAAAAACCATTGCCGAGGCTCTAGAAAAAATTCTGTCATTTAACACCATCAACGGTCCGGACAGCCTGATCGTTATTACCGAGGATAAAAATGTTGAAATTGCCATTCAGGGTCCGGAATTAAGTACCATGCTGCTGCCGTCAATTCCGGTGGATGTTATCCAGGAGGTGAGACAGACCCACCTGGGACGCACAATCATTCAGGAAACGGAAAAGGGAGATCTGATACGGAACATCAGAATGGCCCAGATAGGCTCCCATCAATCCGGCAGGGCCGTTTTAATTACCACCCTTCTGGTCGGCAAAGAGAACCTGTCCCGTCTCGGCTTTATATCCCAGGGAATTGAGGGGTACCGGCAACTCAAATATCTCAAAGATCCGTTTAAATTCTGGCTGCTGATTATCCTGCTTATCGTCACCCTATTGATCATATTCTCCGCCATCTGGTTTGGTTTTTATATTGCCAAAGGGATAACAGGCCCTGTTGATAAGCTGGCCATTGCCACAAGACGAGTGGCCGAAGGAGAGCTGGAATTTGCTATTCAGCGTGATTCCAATGACGAGTTGGGTGAGTTGGTCGACTCATTCAACAAAATGACATCAAACCTCAATTCCAGTAATAAACAACTGGCCAAGACATCCCGGGCGTTTGAAGATAGCTCCCAGGAGTCGGAAAGAAGAAGACGGTATACTGAAATCATATTAAAAAATGTTTCCGCAGGCGTTATCTCCCTTGATAACAATGGGAAAATCACAACCATCAACGATTTTGCTGAAAAACTGCTGAATATCGATAAAAATAATTTCATCAACCTTCCGTATAAAAAGGTGTTGCGGCCTGAACACCAGATGATCATTGATCGTTTCATCGATGATTTAAACATCACCGGCAAGACCACAGTGGAAAAACATCTGAAGATCTCAGTATTGCAGAACAAATTCTCCCTGCTCGTCAACTTCACCCGGCTTGAAGATGAAGACGGCAGCAGCCTGGGTTATGTTGTCGTATTTGACAACCTGACAAAACTTGAGAAGATGCAGCGCATGGCCGCATGGCGTGAAGTTGCGCGCCGTATTGCCCACGAGATAAAAAACCCGCTTACTCCGATTCAATTATCGGCCCAGCGTCTTCGCAGGCGGTATCCGGAAATCGTCGAAGAAAAGAACTCCATATTTAACCAATGTACTCATACGATTATCAGTCAAGTTGATGAATTGAAACGGTTGGTGTCTGAATTTTCGCAATTTGCCCGTATGCCTAAAATCCAGATTGCGCCGGCTAATTTAAGTGACCTGACCCGGGAGACACTTTTTCTTTACCAGGAAGCTCATAAAAATATCCAGTTCACCTGCACGGAGACCGAGCCGGTTCCCATTTTCAGTTTTGATGCCGAACAGATAAAGCGATGTATTATCAACCTGCTTGATAACGCGGTGGCTGTGCTGCCCGATGGCGGTGAAGTAGACTGCATCCTGACCCCGGATCTGGATAAAAATGTTGTCTTTATTCAAGTATGTGATAATGGTCCGGGAATTTCCGAGGAGAACAAGCTTAAGCTCTTTGAGCCCTACTTCTCCACAAAAAAAACCGGGACCGGACTGGGGTTGGCGATTGTATCGACCATTGTGTCCGACCATAACGGTTACATACGGGTCCAGGACAACGAACCTAAAGGCTCTATCTTCACCATTGAGTTACCTCTGACCCAGGATAAACAGATTTGAAAGCAGAAAGGGTAGAAAAATCAGCATCGACCAAGGTTTTAGCAGTTAAAACAGGTTTTTTCTTTTTGCCGGTCGGCTAAATTGCTTTTGAGAAGGAATAAAAACAAACAGATGTCGCTGTAACAGCCATTACAAAGTGGATCATGTCTAACCGAATACTTATCATTGATGATGAAATCTCCATCCAACAGTCTATTTCAGGTATTCTGGAGGATGAAGGCTTTTCCCCCTTATGTGCCTCATCGGCAGAAGAGGGTCTCAAGCTGCTGGAGAGAGAAACGATCGATCTTGTGCTGCTCGATATCTGGCTTGGCGATCTTATGGATGGTTTGACGGCGCTTGAAAAAATCAAGGAGCAGTTCAATATGCCGGTGATCATGATTTCCGGTCATGGCACCATTGAAACAGCTGTTAATGCGACCAAAAAAGGCGCCTTTGATTTTATCGAAAAGCCGCTCTCTTACGATAAAGTTATTCTCTCCATCAGCAATGGTCTTCGTTTTGCCAAATTGGAGGAAGAAAACAAGCTCCTGCGTGAATCATCACAAAAGCGACCTTCTCTGTCCGGCCGATCGCAAGCTATGAACAATCTTCGAGCTCAGATTGAACGGGTTGCTCCATCGGATGCCTGGGTTCTTATTCAAGGCGATCACGGAACAGGGAAAGAAATTGTCGCCCAATCGATCCATAGCTTGTCAGCAAGCAGCGATCAACCGATGGTCGAGGTAAATTGCGCCGCTATCCCCGAAGAATTGATCGAGTCGGAACTGTTTGGTCATGAAAAGGGATCATTTACAGGGGCTCACACCTCCAAACGGGGTAAATTCGACCAGGCTGACGGTGGGATTCTTTTTCTTGATGAAATCGGCGACATGTCTTTGAAAACACAGGCTAAAATTCTTCGAATTATCCAAGAACAGAAATTTGAGCGGGTCGGTGGCAACAAAACCATCAGTGTGAATGTTCGGGTCCTGGCAGCTACCAATAAAAACCTGGAAGAGGAGATCGAACAGGGAAACTTTCGCGCAGACCTCTATTACCGGCTCGCCGTGGTACCGATCCGTGTTCCATCACTGGTCCATCGATTGGACGATATCCCGGATCTGGTCGAAGATCTGCAAAAAAACATGACCCAGGACGGCTTGAATCCTAAAGAATTTACCCAGGGAGCCTATCAGGTGATGAAAAGTCATTCCTGGCCCGGCAATGTACGGGAACTCCGTAACTTTGTGGAAAGACTAATTATTATGTGTCCTGAAGAGACCATCACAGAGGAGCAGATCAAACTCTACCTCACACCCGGTTCCAAGAGTGAGAACATAACCGGCGACTCCAGTCTTGAACCATATCAGGCGGGTGACTTCAAATCGGCCAAGAAAAAATTTGAGTGTCAATATTTACAGATGAAGCTTCAAAGCAATGATGGTAATATCTCGAAAACCGCTGAGGAAATTGGACTTGAGCGGAGTCACTTGTATAAGAAGTTAAAATCTCTTGGACTCATTACCAAATCGGCATAAGAAATAATCAGGTTATTGAAAGAAACCCTAATTTATACCAACTCATAAGGATCAGGACAGTTTTATGATTTTTCCCGACTATCGCCCCAGACGGCTGCGTAAAAACGAATCTTTTCGTTCAATGATCAGAGAGACACATCTCTCTGCATCTCAGCTTATCTACCCACTCTTTGTCATGCCCGGTAAAAACAAGAAGGAAGAGATCACTTCCATGCCGGGAGTCTATCGGATGAGCGTCGATCTGCTTGGTGAAGAGGCAAAACAATGTTTATCGCTTGGAGTGAACAGTGTAATCCTATTTGGCCTTCCGGAAGATAAAGATCCAACAGGCAGCGGTGCACACGCCAAAGACGGCATCATCCAACGGGCGATCAGGGAACTGAAGAACAAAGCGCCTGAGATGATGGTACTCACCGATGTGTGTTTGTGTGAGTATACCGATCACGGTCACTGCGGCTGTCTGATCAACGGTGATGTCGATAATGATGCCACCCTGGAGATCCTTGCCAAAACGGCACTCTCACACGCCCAGGCCGGAGCCGACATGGTCGCTCCATCTGATATGATGGACGGCAGAGTGGCGGAAATTCGAGCCACACTTGATGAGAACAATTACGACTCGATTCCCATCATGTCCTATGCGGTCAAATACGCCTCATCTTTTTACGGTCCGTTCAGGGATGCTGCCGACTGCTCTCCCCAGTTTGGTGACCGGAGAAGTTATCAGATGGACCCGGCAAACAGTCGGGAAGCCATGCGTGAGGCATCTCTTGATGTTGAAGAGGGAGCCGATATTCTGATGGTCAAACCCGCTGTTGCCTACCTTGATATTATCTCAAGACTGCATGATGAATTCGACCTGCCGGTTGCCGCCTATCATGTCAGTGGTGAATATGCCATGATCAAGGCCGCAGCTGAGAAAGGCTGGATTGACGGTGAAAAGGTAATGGTGGAGACCCTGCTGTCGATCAAGCGGGCCGGAGCTGACATCATCCTGACCTACTTTGCCAAAGATATGGCCAAGCTGCTACGAGGCTGATATTCCACACCCTGTCTTCCTCAACCAGAAAAGAGAAACTATCACTGCTCCCAGTCCATCGGCAACTACATCGTATGGACTGGGATATCTTCCCGGAACAAATTTCTGATGCAGCTCATCGCTGACACCATACAAGGTGCAGAGGATAATTGTCGCAAGTGCCAGCTTTACAGGTGAGTAATTCGTGCCGGGATAATTAAATGCCCATATCATAGTGCCGGCCAGGACACCATAAACAATCATATGGACCAGTTTATCTAAACCCACAATAGGCGGCATGATAAAAGTATCACCCGGCTGATGGGAAAGAAAAAAAATGGCCCCCATGATACAGAACATAGGGGCCAGTCGAGCAACTCTCATATAGGAGAACTTAAGCCGATTTTTCGATACTATCCGGATCGAGGTGCACCTTATCTAGCTGTGCCTGGCTGAATTTCTTTCGTATTCTCCGAATTGAGGCGGCAAGCTCCATAGTTGGATAGTCCGACATAACCTGCTGCTTCTTATCCGCATAGGCGGTAACCGAAAACTGCTTTTCAGAGAAATCAAAGGTATGGGTCCAATCAACCTCGATCACTTTCGGATCTTCCTTAATGGAAGCTTCGATCACCTTCCCTTGTTCGGCCAACTGAATACAGTCGGAATCAGTCAATTCCAGTAACCAGCTGTCCCCTGCCTCGGTTGAGAACAGAATAAACACCCCAATCTCAATGATATGATGCCTCTTTTCCACGGCTGCCTGCTGGATATTTTTCACATTCTCCATCAGGGTAGCCTGCGGTGAACTGGCAGGAGCAGGTCTCGGCGCCATCGCCTGTTTCAACCCGCAACATCGCTTATACTTCTTGCCACTGCCACAGGGGCATCTCTCATTCCGTCCGATCTTTGCCATCTATCTTCCTCAAAAACAATTCAATAACAAAAATAACAATCTAAATACTTGTAAGAAACGTTGGAAAATACCCCGAACTTGTACAAACTGTCAAACCCTTTCAGGCAGACAGCTTCCAGCTATCGGTAGTATTCAACTGAGAATATCGAATATCGAACAAGAAATCATGAATGTCGAAGGACGGAAGAACATGATGTGGGTTTGTAAGCTATAGTGGCCGAAAGATATCTTACCACTTCTTCATTCGATATTTCTTGTGACCTCTGCGGTTGGCTTTTAATCATTAAACCAATCTTCCAACAAACACCCACAGGTGCAGCAGATTTGTGCATGCACTCTGGTTTATAACAGCAGTTTCTATATAAACCTGACGAGCCGAACAAATACCCATCACCGCCAAAACGTTGAGAGGTGCTGTAGATTTGTTTAAGCAGCCTGGTTCACTATAGCTAACCCCTATGTGGGCCGGGCTGATCAAACAAATATGCGGTGCCTCTCGACGTTTTGGTATTAGGAGCATTTGGAATAGCCACACTCATGACACGTCTCACACCCCTCCTCAAAAACAAGCTTTCCTGAACACTCAGGACAGGTTGAGGCAAAACCATACTGGGTACCCGCCATGAATGACTTGAGTAACTTACCCAATTGAGCCGGCAGGTCAAGCATATGTCCGCTTGAGCGATCAAGCTGCTTTATGATCTCGTCCATCGGCACATTGAACCTGAGAGCCAAAGAAACGAGACGACAGGTCGTTGTCCACATGGTCGACTTATCTTTCAGATCGACCCGGTTGTCAAATGGGAATTTGGCAAACACTTCCATGGGCCGTTCACCTTCATCGAAGCAGACAATGATATAGACCGATTTCTCATCCTGATCTTTCAGCCGATAACGTTTGGCGTTCAACATATCGGGCAGCTTTTTCTTGACCGAACCATTGCTGGATACAACGCCTTCCTTCTGCCCTTCTTCATCATCTTTGGTGTTGAGCACCTGTGAATCCCTTGAACCGTCGCGGTATACCGTCAATCCTTTGCAGCCGAGCTGATATCCGAGAATATATGACAGTTTGACCTCTTCACGGGTTGCTGTGTTGGGCAGGTTAATGGTTTTCGAGATCGATGAATCGACTCCACTCTGCTGAAGAATTCCCTGCATTCGGATATGATCTTCCGGCGATATGTCCTGGGCTGTTCGAAAGACCTCCTGCCATTTTTCCGGGATTTCATCATGGCCGATAACCGTGCCGCTGTCAGCGACGCTGCTCATCAGCTCATCGGAGTAAAATCCTTCCTGACGGGCAATTTTCTCAAAGAACTTATTCACCATGATCAACCGGTCTCCATCCATCACGTTTTTCACCATGACGATGGAATAGTACGGTTCGCATCCGGATGCGCAGTCACCAATCATGGACACGGTACCGGTTGGCTGAATGGAGGTGATCGCCGCGTTTCTTCTGGGTGGGTAATCATTTATTTCCTGATTATATGCAGGAAAAGGTTCCTTCTGCTCTGCCAGCTCGACAGAGCGTTCTTCCGCCTTTTCGCGGATGAAATTCATCACCTGTGATGCAACCTTTCGTCCTTCTTCGCTGCCATATGGCACCTCAAGCTGGATCAGCATATCATGCAACCCCATGATTCCCATGCCGATTTTCCTGGTCTTCAGGGTCATTTTCTCAATCTCAGGAATGGGAAAGCGGTTGCAGTCGATCACATTATCCAGAAAAACAGTAGCTATTCGGACAACCTCTTCCAGCCTCTCATAATCAATTTCACCTTCGACAATAAAATTGGCCAGATTAACCGAACCGAGATTGCAGCTCTCATACGGAAGCAGCCATTGCTCTCCACACGGATTGGTAGCTTCGAATTCGCCCAGTTGCGGTGTCATATTTGCCCTGTTGGCGGCATCAATGAATAGGACTCCCGGCTCACCGTTCAACCAGGCAAGATCGACAATCTTTTCAAAAACCTCACGGGCCTTCAGGCTGGCCGTCACCATTTTAGTAGACGGCTCGATCAGGTCATACTCCTGGTCGTTTTCAACGGCTTCCATAAACGAATCGGTAATGGCCACACTGAAATTGAAATTGTTGAACTTGTCCTGGTCCTGCTTGGCGGTAATAAATTCCAGAATATCGGGATGGTCGATTCGCAGCACACCCATATTGGCGCCTCTGCGTTTACCACCTTGCTTGATGGTCTCGGTGGCTGCATCAAAGACCGCGGCAAAGGAGAGAGGGCCTGAAGCGACACCTTGGGTTGACTGAACAGAAGCATTTTTTGAACGAAGCCGTGAGAAAGCGTAACCGGTGCCACCGCCTGTTTTATGAACAAGGGCGCCGTTGCGGATTGCTGTAAAAATCCCGTTCATGGAATCTTCGACCGGCAAGACAAAACAGGCCGACAACTGTCCAAGTTCGGTACCGGCATTCATCAAACAGGGAGAATTGGGAAGAAAATCCATCTGATAAATAATCCGAAAAAAATCTTCCCGTAAGTCATCATGCCATTCCTGACCCTGATCAACCGAGGCGACCGCGTTGCCAACCCTTCTGCATAGTTTTTCCCAGGTTTCAATCGGTTCACCTTTTGCATCTTTCAGATAGTACCGTCTCGCCAAGACGGTTTCCGCCGTCTTTGTCAAAACCTGCTCGGTCAAATCAGGTGTCATGATTTCTCTCTTTTTTTGGAATAGATGAGTACATATTTGGAAGTGATGCTGATCCCCTCCTACCCTAATCAGCGGCAATGGGTCCCATGCGGAACGCATGAAATCTGCAAGTCTTATACACTACATTTATGGTATACTCAAGAAGAAAAGCACAACATATTGTGCAAGAGGCTATTTTATTAAAAAATAATGAAACAAAGGGATGATAGCAAAGAATCAAAAAAATACTCGCCCATGTTTAGGTTCATTTGCGGTTTTAGGAGAGTGTGAGAGAGGTCATTTATCATCTTTGCTGATGCAACCGGATGTTATAAGCACTCTCTTGCTGTTTGGCAGATCAATGTCTAGCCTGCCGGTCAAATGGAAAACCTTTTAAATCTCAATAGGTGGGCGACAACGATTCCTACCAGAAAACCAGCAGCAAGGTTTGTGGCTAAGGTAATTGCCGGAATCAACAGAGCAATAAAAACGTCCTTTCTCTTGGTCAGGTCCATGATAGTCAAGGCCAACTGGGCACCACCGAAGATCAGAAGCACACCGAGAATTGCCATGGGAAGCAAATAAAGCAGCTCGACAACCTGTTTTCCAAGAAGCAGGGCAAGAACCAGAAAAACGAGGCCGATTATCAGATTTGAGCCAGCCGTTCTGGCACCAAAACGATAATGAGCAGCAAGTCCTCCAGCCCCATGACAAAGCGGCATACCGCCAAGAAAAAAGCTGACAAAATTGGCACAGGCCATACTAATGCAGGCCGCTCGATTGGTTACTCTTGTTGAACGTTCATCGAAATATTGTTTTGACAGATCGGTGTAGGCAAGTACGGCGTTTCCAAGGGTCATCGGTAGTTGTGGCAGAACCAGGGCAAACAAGGCGAAAGTCAAATCTACTTTTGTTGGAAATGGAAATCCCATGACTGTGGGCAGAGACAGACCAACATCACTCCAGCTTAACTCCGGCCGGGCACCCAGGATAACGCCTGCAGCACAACCCGCAAGCACAACTACCAGACCTGCCGGATATTTCCTGCTCTCTAAAAGGGCAAGAACAACCAGAACGCCAAGTACTCCGATAACCAGACCAATGGGTACCGGCCCAAGGCTTTGCACGCTCAAATACGGCTCAGCCATCTTCTGAATGATCTGGAAATTCGACTGACCAATGATAAATTGAATACCGCTGATAATCAGCATCAACCCGGTGGCCAGTTGAACACCCCTGACAACCGCGACAGGAGTCATTTTTTTTATGGTATCGATAATCCCGGTTGCACCGATCAGCAGGAGAAAAACTCCCATCAGCAGAGAGGAAGAAAGAATCTGGGGCGCGGTCATCGCGGTGGCAATGGCATAGCCGCCGATCACTTTCATCGGCTGGACAGGTACTGTTACCCCAAAGTACAATCCGGAAAAGATATAGAAGAGCCCTACACTTGCAAACAGTCCAACGGGATCCATGCCGTTGACAAGGATCATGGCTATGGAAATGGGCAATAATATACCGAGATCCCCCAGGGAACCGGCCAGCTCCAAGCGATTGAATTTAAAGCGATCAGACATGATTGAATACTCATAGACCGAACACTCGGTCACTTCCGGTTTGTTTACCGAAAATCCTCCGCTTTAAGAATCAGAAACAGCACATTGCCGGAGTTATATTCTTCTATGGCAGCTCGCACAAGCGGTATTCTCGGCTGAACATATCTTTGCCGGCTCCTCTCAACAAAGGCAGTCGGCCTCAACGAGTATAGCCAGTCGTTGATCTGGGCATCTGTTGTTGGATCATGAGCCCGTACAGGATCTAAGGCCACACGACCCTTCCAGATTCCCGGAAAAACGTTGGCGATAATAATGTATCTCTTGCCCGGCTGCAGATTGGCCATGACATAAGACCAGTTCTCGGCACTGGCCAGAAACAGGTGCTTACCTGGAGTTGTCACATACTGGATATAAGAACCGGCCCATAAATTGCCCACAAAGTTTTCACTATCCCATATACCAAATTTTTGTACCGGCATACTGAAATAAGAGGGTCTGACAAAGACAACCATAGCATGCTGATCGTCGGGCAGTCCCATCTGCTGTACCTTCACCATCAGAGGACTGGCACAGCCTGAAAGGAGTACAAGTGAGATAAGCAATAGAAGAAGTCTTATGCCTGCCGTGTTTTTTTTAATCCATTTTTTGATCACCTTTACCCTCCTCAATATGAATTACCAGAAAAGATAACAAACAAATTAACTGAATTATTCTATAGTTACTCCAGGCAGTCACGAGCAAAACGGTTGGCTTTTATTGTAGCACAGGCAACGTGTTTACTTTGGCTTATGAGGTGCCTTCTCCAACTTTACAGCAAAATACATCAGAGCCGGTGTAACAAATATTGTAAAGAACATGGACAAGCCAAGCCCACCGGTAATTACCGAACCGAGTCCCCGATAAAACTCGGAACCCGGACCGGGCACCAGAACAAGCGGCATCATCCCGAAAATTGAGGTCATGGAACTCATAAAAACAGGACGAAGCCGGCTGCGGATTGCCTCGATAATCGATTCCTTATGGTCCATACCGTTGTATCGGATATTATTCAACGTCTGATGAACGATAAGGATTGCATTATTGACAACAATACCGATCAGAATAATAAAACCCAGCATGGTAAGAATATCCAGGGGCTGCGGTGCCACAAAGAGATTTGTCAGCTTGAGGCCAACGAAGCCACCGGCCGCAGCCATGGGAACGGTAAACATGATCACCAGCGGATAGATGAAATTTCCGAAGAGAGCACTCATCAGCAGATAGACGATCGCAAGGGCAAAGAGAAGATTCCATTTCATCGAACCGACCGTCTCTGCCAGTTTATCCGCCTGGCCGGCCAGTTTAACTTCAGCTCCCTTAAACATACCTTGCTCCCGCATCCCTTTAAGGATTTTCTCCTCAAGAAACTCAACTGCCTCTTCAAGGGTCAAATCCACCGGCGGAGTCACCTGCAGGGTGATGGTCCGCTTACCATCAACGTGACGGATCTTGGTGATCGAGGTTGTATGGTTCAATTTCGACAGTTCCGAGATCGGCACCAGTCCGGCCCTGGGAGTGGCAACCTGGGTCATATGCAGCGCCTCGGGAGAATTGATCTTTTCGTCGTGGGATTTGAGAATCAGATCAATGGATTTCTTGCCCTCTTCTACATACTCACTGATTTTCCTGCCATCCAGCAGAACATCGGCAGCAAAACCGAAACTTGAACTGTTCATACCCACCGAAGCAAGTGCACTGCGGTCCGGAATCAGCTGCGCTTCGGGAAACAGGACCTCAATGGACGGCACCGGCCTGACCTGGGCTCCTTTCATATTCTTCCGAAGAGTTCCAAACAACATGCCGCCTATTTGAGCAAGTGTTTCTATGTTATCACCGCTGATATCGATATCGATGCTGCGTCCCTTGCCGATTCCCTGCTCAAAGACACCCCGCTGCAGACTCAGACCGAAAATACCGGGAAAACTGTTTACAGCCGGCAGCATGAAAGGGATATACTCCGCAGCCCGTTGCTGAACCTGAGACACCATACCCTGGATGATAAAATCGCCGCTGGCAACAAAAAAGGTCCGATCGATGGGCGGGACTCCTTTGACTTCCTCTTCCTGATAATGGGGCTTCATATGGTTATACAAGCCGTACCCCACCTCTTTCATCTCTTTTTCGGATAGGCCAGGCGGCGGAATCAGAATGTTGAGCACCAGGTTCTGGTTGCCCTGGGGCAGATACTCCATTTTTGGAAAGAGAAAATAGATGATGCCGATCGAGGTCACTCCCATCACGGAGATGATGATGATTTGATTAAGCGCCCTCTTCAGCGCCCATTGAACCACCCCGATGAACAGCTTGCTGACAAAACGGCCAAACGTTACCAGCAGACCCTGGTGGCGGGAATTCTCATTGTTATTGTTTACCGTTTTCTGCTGCCGCCCTTTGGAAGTATATCTCATCAGCTGGGTCCACAGCATGGGAATAACCGATATGGACACAAAAAGTGAAAAAGAGATCGCCGCGGTGACCGCGATCGCTATATCCTTAAACAGTTGTCCCGCTTCAGAACGCAGGAAGATAACAGGCAGAAAAACGGCGATTGTGGTCAACGCCGAAGCAATCAAGGCTCCCCATACCTCCATGGCCCCGTCATGGGCGGCCTGGAAAAACCGTTTTCCCATATTGCGGTGGCGATCGACATTTTCTAGAACGACAATGGCACTATCCAATAACATTCCCACGGCAAAGGAGATACCGGCAAGGGAAATGGTGTTTAGGCTCCTCCCCATGGCGCTCAAGATGATGAACGTCGAAATAATACTGATGGGAATCGCCAGTGCGACTACCGCAGTTGATGAAAGGGATCGCAGAAACAGCAGCAGTACAATGATAGCCAGCACACCACCAACGGCAATATTCTTTTTCACCAGTTGAATGGCGCCATGGATGTAATTACGCTGGTCGTAAAACCACTCCAGCTTGATCTTACGAGGGGGCAGAACCTCGCTGTTGAGATACTTGACCACATCCTCAACCCGGTTTGTGGTCTCAACAACATTGGCACCCGGATCAACACGAACTCCGTAAATCAGAGCCTTTTTTATCCGTTCTCTGTTGGCAACGATAATATTGACCCGGTGCTTTTCATAGCCCCTCTCAACAATGGCTACATCGGCGAGATGGACCGTTCTTGTGCCGTCATGAAAGAGAACAAGATCTTTGAGCTGATCAATGGACGTAAAACGGGCTGTTGTCCGAACACGATAAGTACGACGATCGATATCTACCGTTCCGGCGGCAGTATCTCTGTTTTCTGCCTGGACAACACCGGCTACCTGATCGATTGTCAATCCATGGGCGGCCAGACGTTCCGGAAAGAGCTTGATATGCATCTGATCTTTGGTACCGCCGGGAATGAAGATCGAGGCCACCCCGGTCACCCGCTCCAACTGCTCTTTGATCTCATTATCAAGATAGGTTCGGTAGGTGTCAATATCGCGGGGATTACCGTCATCGGTCACAAAACCCATCCAGATAACAGGAGAAGCGTTTGCTCCTGCTGATGCAATCACCGGTTTTAAGACATTTTCAGGATACCTGTCAACCTGGCTCAACTTGTTGGAAACCTCAAGCAGCGCCTTGTTCATGTCGGTGCCAACTTTGAAGGTCAGGGTTATCTCCGCTCTGTTGTCCGAGGCCGTGGACTCATATGCCACAAGGTCCGGTGTCGATTTGAGCTGTTCTTCCTGCTTATCGATGATATCCCGTTCCACCTCACTGGGAGTAGCACCAGGCCAGATAGTCCTCACACTGATTTCCGGCTGGACAACATTGGGTGTCAGCTTATAGGGCAATTGATACAGGGCAACAAAACCAAACATCAGGATAAGCACCACACCGACGGCAACACCGATGGGTCTTTTTATGGAAAGATCAATGACATTCATTTAGCTGCCCCTTTCTCCATAATGGGCATATTGGGGAAGATTCGCTCGTTGCCTTTAATCACCACCCGCATGCTCTCTGCAATTCCTTTCCCTGTGATTGCCGCAAGATCCGTTTTAAAGCCAATGACAGTCACAGGGATCATAACGGCTTTTCCTTCAACAGAGGCAAAGACAACGTTTTGACCGAATCGTTTGATCACCGCGTCACGAGGCACCATCAAACTTTCCTGCTCTTTTAAAGTCGGCACTTTGACATCCACACGCATCCCTTCAATAAATCCCATGTCTTTGGGAATCTCCATTTTAACAGGGAAGGTCCGGGTCATGGTATCGGCCGCCGGTATCACGCTTTTCAGGTCGACTGTAATTTCACGTCCTTCAATGCTCGCCTGATATTGGTTTGTACTTCGTAGAATATTGATCAGCCGGGCAGGAATGTTCAGTCTGGCTTCCAGGGTATCAGTGCCGACAAGCGTTCCGATGGTTGTCTATTTGACGACCCTCTCCCCTATATCTACACCTCTGCTGGTCACCGTACCATCATATGACGCTTTGATTCGGGTCTTT
>CAZLGM010000058.1:0-16687 GCA_964558875.1 uncultured Desulfocapsaceae bacterium | reverse complement strand
CATGATACGGAACAGGTATACGACAAGGCAATCGTTTTCTTTGATGAGGAAAAGCTCGACAAACAAACAAGGAAACTGTTGTTGATTCCACCACAAAACAACGACACATTGGAGACTATCCCATCCAATGTGGTGAGCTATTTCTGGACCAATACTCTGGACTTAAAAACAATCTGGCAAACTGTTCTTGCCGAGGATGATCTAAGCAAAAAAGAGCGCAAGGAAATGGTAGCCGATTTTAAAAAGGGGGTAGGCGTCGATCCGGAAAAACTGTTTAACATGACCGGCAATCAATTCGGGTTTACCATTATGGAAGGAACCGGAATCAGTTTTATTCCACTACCTGAGCTTGCCGTTTTTTTTGAGATTAAAAAACCAAAAGCGATTCATTCACTCATTCAAAGACGATTGAAAGAACTGAATATTCCGCTGCAAACGCTGAACTACAAAAAGAAAAAACTCATTTACTGGAGCAACGCCATTCAAAACAGCCTGCAACCGGTATACTGTATTTACGGCGATTTTCTATTTATTGCCAGTACCGTCGAGCTGTTGAAAAAAATAATCGATACCAAAGATTCCGGGTCAGGACTCCTACAGGACCCGGAATTTCTCTCTGTCTCTAATGGTCAATTAGAGGGTAAAAGTAATTCTGTGAGTTTTGTTCGTTTTTCCTCTTTCATCCAATTGGCCAAAGAGTTGGTTAATTGGGGAGGCATAGTCCTTGGGCTTCAGGATAGACGGGTCGCTCATAGATCAAAACTGCTTATCGACCATTTAATCAATCCATTGCTGGACGGTATGATGATGTTTTCAACAGTCCATACCCGTAGCTACTCGACTAATGACAGTGTTTTCTTTGAGAACATCGCCCGTTTACAGTCAACTCAGCCGGAACAGAACAAATAACCATGGAAAAACTTGTTGCTGAAATCAAGCGAATGGTACAGTTCAAAGAAACCACTGACATCGGTGATATTGTACTTATCGCGGCAGAAGAACCCCAAATGCTTGTTTATGCTTTGGTTTCAGATATCTCTAGGGACAATAGCCGCAAGGATGAATGGTATCATCTCGAGCTTGTCTTTCTGTCTGTACCGCCCCAGGTTATTACATGGACCTTACGACCGGAGCAGATGACAGGGAAAGAGATATTTACTATGGGTGGCAATGAACGATTTGTTCAGGCTATAGATGTACCAGCAGGCGAGAACAACCAGACGCCGAACCAGACAGACAGAGGAAAAAAACAACCAGTTTTAAAACGTATCAAATAGAGTTAAATGGCCAAAACGTTATCTGAAAGGGAAATAATAAATCTTATCAGACAACAGTCCCAGGAAGATACAGCAGGATTGACGGCTGGGATCGGTGATGACTGCGCCGTTTTCGGTCTAAAAGGGAGCAGCCGCTACCTTATCACAACCGACACCCTTGTCGATTCCATTCATTTTGATCGCTTCTTTCATCCGGCTGGTCTTTTAGGCCGCAAATGCGTTGGTGTGAGCCTGAGTGATATTGCGGCAATGGGTGGAATACCCAGGTTTATTCTCATTTCACTAAGCATGCCGCCAGAAATACCTGCCAAGTGGCTGAAAGAGTGGTTTTCAGGTGTCACTGAAATATGTAACGAGTTCGACTGTTCTTTGATCGGTGGCGACACGGTTCAATCAAAAGAGCTTTCAATTACTGTCACCGTTATTGGGGAACCTGGCCCTGGGGGAATTATTTATCGTTCCGGGGCTTGTGAAAACGATACGATTTATGTCAGCGGCCATCTAGGCAATTCAGGTGCCGGATTGCTGTTGCTTCAAAAAAGAAAAGGGAATGCCAAAAAGAAGAAATGGACCGATTTCGTAAATTCCCATTTAAACCCTGTTCCCCAAATCGATCTTGGTCAGCAACTGGCCCTGTCCGGTTTCGTCACATCCATGCAGGATATCTCCGACGGTCTGGCCACAGATCTCAGCCATATCTGTTGTGAAAGCGGTGTGGGAGCAATTCTATCACAGATATCATTACCGCAGCATCCAAAACTTAAAGATGCTGCCAACCATCTTCAATGCGATTACCTTGACCTGCAGTTGTTCCACGGCGAAGATTATGAGCTTGTATTTACTGTCCGGCAGGGGAGAGAGAAACAGGTTGAATCGATTATTGCCGGCACCCTGAACCAGGCTATTCACCCTGTAGGCAGAATACAAAAAGGATCCGGCGTGATGCTGCAACGTACAGACGGTAAGCTGGATGATATCAGTTATAAGGGGTACGAACACTCAATGAAGGATGGTGAATGAGTGGCTGAAGTTCCTGAAAATCCGAGTTAGCCAATATTAAAACTGATCGAAATAGTGTTAATCGTCGGTGTAAACTGACGATAGCTGATCTGTGGTGACTGGTCCAGCATGATCTTAGCCGCCTTGAATTCATCATTATCCCGGTATTTATCTGACAGATAGATAATCTCCTTGATACCTGACTGGATAATCACCTTGGTGCATTCATTACAGGGAAAAAGTCCGACATAGATACGACATTCCTGCAGATCACATGAGATGGAGTTGAGCACGGCGTTCAACTCGGCATGACAGACATAGGGATATTTGGTGTCGAGATAGTCGCCATCCCGTCCCCAGGGCAATTTCTCATCTGAACATCCCCAGGGAAACCCGTTATAGCCGACACCAACAATCTTATTTTGCTTATTGGCCACACAGGCGCCAACCTGGGTGTTAGGATCTTTTGATCGTTGGGCTGAAAGCATGGCCACTGCCATAAAATATTCATCCCACGACAGATAGTCTTCCCGCTTGGTGGTCTTCTCTTTTTTCATGTATCTCAATTGCCTTTAAACTGTTTCCTGCGCTTTCGCCAGGATGACTCTCCCGTCACCTTGTCGACAAATTGCTTGATTGTGGCAAAATAAGCCGGACCGCCAACGGCAATCATCGAGTTGTGGGTCGCTCCCGGTATCACATGGAATTCCTTGGCCCGGGCACCGCAATACGATTGAAGCTTCTCAGCTTCAGCTATGGGAATAAGCGTATCATGACTCCCATGCAGGATACAGGTCGGCTTTTTTACCTGACCAATTTTCTCTCTGTTATTAAAACAATCTTCTTCCTGAAGATCAAGGCCGGCTGGATCTATACCTATGTTTTTCAGGAGAGGCAAGGTGTCACAAAAGCCGCTCTCAAGAATAATACCCTTTATGATCTCATCTTTGTCCAGACTGGCCAGTTCAACTGCACAGGCTGAACCAAGAGAGCGGCCCATGATGAAAATCGGACCTGTCCAACCATTATCGGCGAACCAGGCTAGTCCTTGCTTAAAAATCAGCCCGGCATCGCCAAGCATGGTTTGTACGGACGGCAACCCGGTCGACCATCCATATCCGCGATAATCGGTGAACAATATATTCAGACCAGCATCATTGTACATTGGCCCGACCATGTCGTAATCACTAACAACCTCACCATTTCCATGAAAATAAAGAATAATCGGCGCATTTTTATCGGTTCCGAAAAAACGACATCCGATACTGACTTCCTTATCAACCTCAACACTGAGATCTACAGACCCTTCAGGAGGTTCTGTTTTGGGTGTCTGAACGGGATGGAAGATGTAGGAGAGAAAAAGCGGGTTATCAAGTTTTGAGTAGTCTGTCATAATTGATTGTATTTCTTTGTTGTTCAAGCCAAGATCTGATTCCTAAAATAAGATCGGATAGCTATTCTTTTTTAAGCTTTAGCGTTAATCAGAAACCAAAAGTTCAGTTATTTTTACTGCTTTGTTGAACAAAAGGGCCGGATGAGTTCAGTAAATTGAGTTCCGATCCTATTTGAGTCAAATCTTTCATAGAGCGTGTCGCAGAGAGCTTCGGCACGTCTTTTCATGACATTATTATCCCATTGTTTATACATTTCAACAAGTGCATCGGCAAGAACATTCGGCTGTTCACTAAGATAGATCAACTGTTTATTCATTGCCGTATATACCTCACCGTCTCTTTCACCAAAATGGGTTTTAGCACCATACTCCAGGTTTTCCTCGGTAACCGGCCCCATCCAGACTCCGGAAAAAGCGATAACAGGTCTGTTGCTGAGAATTGCTTCAATTGCGGAAGTGGCACCGGCACAGACGACAGTCGCCTGTTTAAAAAATGGTGTGGGATCAACTCTTGTACCCCAGATATGGACGGTTTTCTGCCCAATTCGTCGATTAACTCTGGTAGCGGCAAAGAGAAACTCTATCAGCTTCAAACCTCCGCCAACAACATGAAGTTCCAGGCCGGGTATGTGTTTTTTCAGTTCATCGGCATGATCCACCAGGTAACGAATTCCTGGTGACTTCCATTTAGACAGTCTGCCAAGACAAAGCACTCTAAAAGGCGGGTGGTCTACCAATGGAGTTGGGTGAACCATTGAGGTGATGGGCCGCTGCACAAAATAGGACGGGGGACCATTTTCTATTTTCTGTAACTCGTCAAGGATCGGCTTTTCCGATGATATCCACAGGTCACTGCCCTTGATTAAGCTTGTGATACTCCTAATTCCCGTTCTTTCATATTGAGGTGGATCGTGAAAAACGGTGACGACCGCGGCTCCAGTCAGTTGTTTTAATTTCAGGGCAAAGGGATATGATCTCCTGGAATCGGTGATGATAATATCGGGTTTGAACCCGACGCCCATCTTCAGCAAACGTCTGTTGGATACGGTAGGAGAAAGTGACTGCAGGACTTTGACACCATGTTGTCTGTGTCTTTGTTGAAACCCTTTCAGGCCTCCCCATCGGCCAATGACAGCGACAGTATGGTCGATACCCGAAAGAGCGGAAGAAAGATAGAGGTTGAATGAGGTGACACCATCTATGATAAAACCTTCACAACAAAAAAGGATATTCATATGAGTGTTTTTCTAACGCCGGTTGTCATCCAACTGGTTAAAAGGGGAGTACGGGAAGGGAAAAGGTCAAACAACAATGGGGTGGGCGATGGGACTTGAACCCACGACCTCCTGGGCCACAACCAGGTGCTCTAACCAGCTGAGCCACGCCCACCACACGTTATTCAAATAATAAAACGGCTATCTTATACCCACTCAACAGAGGATTTGCAAGTTTTAAAAAGGCATATTCTGTTTAAGTGTACGTCTGATTATTATATTGTTTTTTGTATTGTAACTTCAAAGATCGGAGTCTACGCTTATCTGCCACAGGCCGTGGCAATCTTTTACAACTCTGTACAGCAGCCACCGGGCGTAGAACGTAAAACCTGGTCTTATGCTTGTCACAATAGGAAGATGTTCGGATCAAACATCTTCCTTACAGTGCATACATTTTTTTGCCCTGATTTTGACCAGTTCAGCACAGTAGGGGCATTCACGTAAAAAATTGTCTTTGAGCATCTTGTTAATGATCATTGTACATTCCTGCTCAAGGGAACTGTCTCTGAAAGTATGATTTTTGATAGGCTCAATACACTTGAGATCATTGAGTTCCGGAAGAAGCGAAATTGCCCGCTTGCGATCCTTTACGTTTGCCGCTTCATCGAGGATCAGAAAGAGAACAGGCTCAAGATTGCCACCCTCTACACAGGTGTCCAGTTGGGCGATGGCTTCTTTTTCTTTTTGGTACCTTTTGTTCTGTCTCATAATCTCTTTACGATCGATAACCGACGCTTTAAAGGCGTCTTTGTTACCAACCATCATGAGATTTCCTTCCTTGGAACCTGGGAGTTCCATATATCTGTATGAGGCGTGATGGCCGTAATTGGCTTCAACGTTTTCCCATCCTTTGAGAAAAAGAGGGCAGGCATCACTCAAACAGATAAACATCGCTTCCGATCCCCAACCAAGCCCATCTCCAACATGAACCGGCGGAGCCTGACAGCACAACATTTTTGACTGGCAGTGGGGACAAATGTGTTCCTCATCGAGGAAACTTAAATCATTTTGCAGCATAGTAACTCCAGATATATTTATATTTCTAGTGTCGTGTCAATGATGAACTGTTGTATAATACGCAGTAATTTTTCATGCCAGTGAATTGTTGGCTTAAGTTGCATAGTGGGGCTATGTGGCTTGAGACAACAATTCACTGGCGTGAAAAGGGACAAGTAGTATGCGATAGTTCAGCGTTGACACGGCACTAAACTCATCGAATCAACCATTCGGCTTGAGCCCGCGTTCCGACAGGATATCGTCTACCGCTTTGGCCTTTTTCATTCCGGCTAGCAGAAAAGGTTCGGTAAGGTAGTCACGATTATCATTCATTAACTCACACAATTTATCGATTTCCTGATTCTCGGCAAGATCAATGATGCGAGAGAGGTTCTCAATAAATGAACGTACTATCTTGCGCCCATCTCCCGAAGTCGCCATGATTTCGGCATAGGTTCTCGGATTCTGATAGTGGACCCGGGTCATGGCTAGAATACCGTACAGTGACGTCAATGTTGAATGGCTGGCAATGTCGCTGCAATTGATCTGATGCTCTTTCAGGGACATGGCCAGGGCAACCGAAATGGTAGTCGGCAGTTTCTGACCGACACCCATCAGCAGGTCATGTTTGGTTTTGCTGTCCTGATAGATGTCTGCTCCGTGCTTGTAGAGAAAAGCTTCGAATTCCGAACAGAAACCTCCTGAACGTTCTGTACGGACCACAGCAGCGTTTTTATCTTTCATTGTTAAAGCCTGTGGTCCCCAAAGATTATGAACCAACATCAGTTCAACACCTTCACCGGTCACTTCCAGTGCCGTATTCAGCGTATTCTCAGATTCGCCTGCGATCAGAATCAATGCCTGACCGTCACGGAGCAGATGTCCATATTTTCCAATTGTAGTGGAAGTGACGGATATCGGCACACAGATAACCACAACATCAACATCAGGTACCATCTCCTCAGGGCGCATCTCTGTTGTCCTGCCGGTCAATACAACCTGATATCCCTCGCTCTTGAGTTTCTGTGCAAACCAGATCGACATCTCACCGGTGCCGATAAAACCAAATGATTTGATTTTCTTAACCCGCATATCCACCCGCGGAAAAGAACCAAGGAACTTAATGGAGTCCTTTTCCTGTATGACGGATCGCTCTAGGCTTTTCAGGGCCTCGCTGAGAAGTTTGTCATCAATATGTCCTTCAGCTTCAATATAGATCTGCAGCTTCTGGGTCTTGATATCGTTTTCAGTTCGCAAGTCGAGAATATTGATCCCCCTGCGGGTGAATTCTCCCAGAATATCTACCAGCATGCCAACGCGGTCTTTTAACGGACGGGTAATCACCGCAGTTGCGTCATAGCCGGTTGGATCGGCAGGTTGATTGTCAATCAAGGCAAAACGGGTCTTGTTATGAGGAACCAGTTCTCTCACAAGAAGCTTGATCCCCTGTTCCTTCAACAGTTCTTCCGAATCGACAATCAAGTGGTTAGTCAGATTCTGCTCTTTGATCATCCGGATCGAATGCTCGATATCCTGGACCGTCATCAGAGTTGCTTCGGGAAAATGGGTGTCGATATAATCCCGGCACTGATTAAAGACAGAGCCCCGACCAACGATCACCTCTATGTGTCCAACGTCTTCTTTTTCGACAACAGAACCGAGAGAAAGGTGAATGGGCAAAACCACATTATCGATCCAATACCCTTTATCCATATCCTCAAGCAGTTTGAAATATTCTCTGCTTTCTCCCTCCCGGGTATTGTAAACCGGAATGAGGAGCTGATCTGATTTGTTCTGGACAAAACAGTCAAGGGCATCCTGAAGCCGGCGAAACAGAATTATCTCAGCCGTGGAATCGTGCTCCCTGACTGCGCGATAACAGTCGGAGCCTATGGGCCCTAAGGTGGCAATGGTTGTCATACGAGAGTGTAGCTATCCGTTTATCAATTGAGTATTAAGTAAGAGTATGGGATGATACCGCGAAAAGTCGATATTTCGTATTCTCTCTTGCTTGGAATGCGGACGATAATCTCGTCACGGATTCAGGAAAATTGCAAAATATACATTCTCTTATCATTAGGCAACCCCTTTCTTGGAATAGTGCCTTATCGTAAAACCGAAGAACCTGGACTAAATAACATGGATATCCCTGTATCCAGACCCAACCAAACCGCAACAATTGTTCAATATCTCGATTCGTTATGCGACTCCCCGCGGTTCGCTCCCCAGGTGGTTGCCAAAAGAACATTTGAAAAACAGCAGGCTGTCACCTGTGAATTTCCATCCGACATGGACAAACGACTTGTCGCTAAAGTTGTCGATATGGGATACCCATCGCTTTATTCCCACCAAAGAGTGGCGATTGACAGTATAAGAAGAAACGAGAATGTAATCGTTTCAACACCGACCGCTTCCGGGAAAAGCCTTATCTATAATCTCTGTATGTTCGAGCAGCTGCTTAAAGACCCTCAATCGCACGCGCTGTATCTGTATCCATTAAAAGCACTGGCACAAGACCAGCTCAGGGTCATAAAAGAGATGGGCCTATACCTGCAAGATTTGCTTCCATGCGACTCAACCAATATCGCTCAGATTTATGATGGCGATACCTCACAATATAAGCGCAATCGGATTCGTAAACAAACCCCGCCTGTTCTACTGTCCAACCCGGACATGCTGCACCTGTCATTTCTGCCCTATCATGAGAGTTGGAGTCATTTTTTCAGCAAACTCCGTTTTCTGGTTGTTGATGAAGTGCACAGCTATAGAGGTGTTTTCGGTTCCCATATGAGTTGGGTTCTCAGAAGGTTTATCCGTCTTGCCAATCACTATGGAGCCGATCCTGTGATTATCATGCTCTCGGCAACCATTGGTAATCCACAGCAGTTTGGAGAAAAGCTTATATCCCAACCTATTAAAGTTATAACCGAATCCGGCGCTCCTCAGGCTGCAAAACATATACTGCTTTTCAATCCCTGGGATTCTGCGGCACATACAGCCGGTCAAATGGTCGAAGCAGCGGTTAAAAGAAAGCTGAGAACCATTGTTTACACACAGTCAAGAAAAATGACCGAACTGATCACACTCTGGACACGGCCAAAACTTGGCAAACTTGCCCAAAAACTTTCATCTTATCGGGCCGGTTTTCTACCTGAGGAACGAAGAGAGATAGAACACCAGTTAGCAAGTGGTGAATTACTTGCTGTGATATCTACTTCAGCCCTCGAGCTTGGCATCGATATCGGTGACCTGGACCTCTGTCTGTTGGTCGGTTACCCGGGATCGATCATGGCTTCCTACCAGCGTGGTGGGAGAGTAGGGCGGAGCGGAAGGGAGTCGGCAGTTATTCTGATTGCCCAGGAAGACGCTTTAGATCAGCATTTTATGCGAAATCCTGATGATTTTTTTGGACGTGATGTCGAATCAGCAGTAATCAATCCGGCAAATCCCTCTATTATGGAATCGCAAATCACCTGTGTCGCTTCCGAGCATCCTCTTCATATAGAAGAACGACTCTGCCGGGAAGAACAGGTCAAGAAGACAATCGATTTCCTCTGTAGCCAATCGATTCTGCTGCAAAGCCAATCAGGCGAACAATACTTTTCAAGCCGTAAATATCCCCAGCGGCAGATCAATTTGAGGGGCGGTGGCAATCAACTCTCCATCATAAACAGTTCCAGCGGGGAGATTCTTGGGGAAATTGATTCGCTTCGGGCACTCAAAGAATGCCATCCAGGTGCCATCTATATCCACAGGGCACAGAGTTGGCTGATAGAAAAACTCGATCTGGGCGTCAAGGAAGTGATAGCTACCAAAGCGAACGTACCATATTACACCCGGGCCACTTCCAACAAGCAAACAGAAATTCTGGGTGTCCTGGCAGAAAAGAGTGTTTTGGGCTGCCGGGTACGATTCGGTCCGTTAAGAGTGACCGAGAAGGTCACAGGTTACCAGAAAAGAAATAAATATACCGGTAAACTGATTAATACAATCCCTCTTGATCTTCCTGAGCAACTGCTTGAAACAGAAGGTGTGTGGATTGAGATCGACCCGGCTGTTCAACAGAGAATGGAAAGTGAGCAACTCCATTTTATGGGTTCCATTCATGCTATGGAACACGCAATGATTGCCATGTTTCCACTGCTAATCCTTTGTGACCGCAACGATATTGGCGGTATATCCTGCGTAATTCATGAACAGACCGAATTGGCCACTGTTTTTATTTATGACGGATACACAGGTGGAGCAGGGCTTAGCAGTGAAGCCTATAACCGATTTGAAAACCTGATAGAAAAGACCTTTAAAACCGTTTCCAGCTGTTCCTGTGAAACCGGATGTCCATCATGTGTGCATTCGCCTAAATGCGGATCGGGCAACCGGCCAATCGATAAGGATGGATGTCTTACACTGTCGCAGCGAATCATCGATCAGGAGTCTGGCTCCAAGATTACTGAAATAAAGAAGATTCCTCGCAGCTCATCTGATCCACCAAAGGAAAGCGGGAAAGAGGGACTTGAAATGCTGCCGTCTCGCTTTGGACTGTTTGATGTCGAAACCAAGCGTTCAGCCCGGGAGGTCGGTGGCTGGCACAAAGCCGAAGAAATGGGGATTTCCGTAGCGGTTGTCTATGATTCTCAGTTAGACGGCTACATTACCTACCTGGAAGACGAGATAGATGGACTGGTAGCCCATCTCTTCGAACTTGATCTGGTTGTCGGTTTCAATAACAAACGGTTCGACAACCGGGTGCTTTCGAAATACACCACTCGAGATCTTCATACATTGCCAAATGTGGACCTGCTCGAAGAAGTTCATAACCAACTAGGCTACCGGATCAGCCTGAACGGTTTGGCAGCCCACACTTTGGGTGTAGAGAAATCCGCTGATGGTCTCCAGGCCCTGAAGTGGTACCAGGAGGGTGAGATCGCCAAGATCGTGCACTATTGCAGAAAAGACGTCGAAATCACCAGGAACCTTTTCCTGCATGGATTGGAACACGGCTTCCTGCTCTTCAAGAACAAAAGCGGAAAAATCGTCCGGTTACCCCTCAACCTGGGGAAGACGATTTCGAGAGTACTTGGGTGATTTTCTGGATTCCAGCAGCCTTGGCTTGAATGACGGGGAAGAAAAGATGATATTTTATAGAACCACTTAGAATGTGATTCCTACAATATAGATCCTGATCCCTATAGAACTCAGCTAAAAATGAATTAACAAGTCTTGTTTCAACAAAATCCTGCTTAGTTTTTGGGATAAATAGAAAATTGGTTGTAAAAAAAAAACTTGTTTAAATAGTGCAGGTTTGCTTTGTTTTTCCGCTTCGTTATAGCTCAAACCTATACGGAGCGGGAAAACTAAGTAAAGATGCGCTATTTAAACAAGTTTTTAGGGCCAGAGTAGGGGTTTATAGATCCACCCCACAGTTCCCTCATCGTGTTTTACTTTGATCCATCGACCCTTCCGGCCAACTTTGGTCACCACGACTCCACGATACACTTCAGCAATAACCTTGTTTCTGGTGGAAGGGCCGGAGCGCATATTGATTTTGTTTAGGGCTTTGACAATTAAGGTTTTTCCTTTCTCTACCAGACTTGAATGGATCCAGCCGGCATCACCCTCATAATCGCTGACTTTGACCCAGTCTCCCTTGCGATCAACAATAACCAAAGGATATCCTTTGGAAAGTTCCATATAGACCGGTTTCTTTTTCGATGGGCCTGTGCGGACATTGACGTTGTCACCTTTAACACTCACATGATTGGCGAGGCATAGTGAGAAGGAAGCTAAAAACAATGTCAAGGTCAATAATCCGACATTGATACACCTGTTCAAGAAAGCGGGATAAAATTTCATAAAAGTGAAAATGTTGCGTTAATCGATTCGTGTTTATTTACAAGGACAACAGTAGAATAAGACTTATGTGCATTTGACAGAGAAAAAAAATAACACCATCGTCATTACAAGTCAAATCCTTATCATCAATCCTTGACAATGATTGATGATTTATTTGATAAAATTCTGAAATCATACAGAATTCTCATATAATATCGCTTTGGTACTTACCAAAAAATTACTTTTGGGATTTCCTGTGATCACTCACGGATTCAGGTTGTTGAAATAAATTCCAGAGCACCTTTTCTTGAATTCATTTTAGCAACTGCTCCTACCGGAAGGGTCATGTTAGCTGATATATGGCCTGTATTGAATCCGCCCCAGACAGGTATCTGAAGATCAGCTGTCAGTTCAAGGACTCGGTTCCAAACCTTCTCTGTATGTTGTATTTTATCCAATCTGTCCTGGTTGGGCGAGGTAGAAAAATCGCCGAGAATTAACCCGGCAATTCCATCAAATATTCCTGCAAAAGTCAGTTGGGTAAACAGCCTGTCAAGCCGGTAAATCGGTTCCTGGATGTCTTCTAAAAAAACAATTTTTCCTCTCCAGTCAGGCATAAACTTTGTACCAAGAAGTGTTGCCAGACTGGATAGATTGCCCCCGGTCAAGATTCCCTGTACAGTGTCAGCCTCTTTGAGTATTTCAAGATTGGGACTCACAATTTTTCGGTTCCATTTTCCCATCAGACTGTACAGGAATCTGTTCATGGAAGGTTTGTCAAGTTCTTGCAGGGTGGTTAATACCGGACCATGCATGGTCACCAGGCCGGTTTGTTGGTTGAGGTAGCTGTGCAGCACACTGATGTCTGAAAAACCGATCAGCAGTTTCGGAAACCGTTTTACAGCTTTTAAATCGATTGTATCCAGTATCCTTAGACAGCCATACCCTCCACGCAATGCCAGCAGTCCATGCACCCGCGGGTCATTCCAGAGCCTGTTCAGTTCATCGCTGCGGTTGTAATCACTGTCGGAAAGATAATCTTCACCAGGCCAGAACCGGGCCGGTTCCTTAACTCTGAAACCGAACTCCTTTAATAGATGAATACCGCGATAATAAGCATCAAGGTCTTCCGGATATCCGGCAGGGGCAAACAGCCCTATGCAATCCCCCTTTTTTAAAGGTTTAGGGATAAGCACTTTATGCATGATGGTTCATTTTTTTTTGATAGATCAGCTCAAGACCTTTCAAAGTAAGTTGGGGATCGACATGGTCAAAACTGCCCGTAAAATTAGAAATGATACCAGCCATCCCTCCGGTCGCCAGAACCTTGATAATCAGTGGATCGTCATCCATTTCTTTTTTTATCTTAACAATCATGCCATCGATAAGGGATCCAAACCCGTTCATAACTCCGCTTTTCATCGCCTGCCTGGTGTCTTTGCCAATAACTCTATCGATCGGCTGGGAAATATCGATATGCGGTAGTTTGGCAGTTCTACTGAAAAGCGCTTCCATGGATATCCCAATTCCAGGGAAAATAGCACCGCCAAGATATTCGCATTTTGCTGTCACACAGTCAAAGGTTATTGCCGTTCCAAAATCGACGATAATCAATTCGCATCTGTATTGGTGATAGCCAGCAATGGCATTGACAAGCCTGTCGGCCCCAACATCTTCCGGGTTATTGATTTTTACAGTAACAAGATCACTCACACTCTTGGTATTAACGATAAAAACCGGATGGTTGAGATTGGGGGAAAACAATTTATCACAACATAAAAGCCACGAGGCCTGAAGTGAAGGAACTACACTGGCCAGAACCACCCCTGTGATGTTTTCAGGTGAAATCCCTGTCATTGAAAACAGCGTGTGATATTGAACAAGGATTTCATCGCTGGTCATCTCCCTGTCCGATTTTAACCTGAACTGATGAATCAGCTGACCATTCTTGAACAATCCGGTAACGGTATGTGTATTGCCGACATCAATTACGAATAGCATAATCCTGTATTTATGAGTATATTTCTTGTTAAGCTACCACGTCCTGCAACGTGGTCGTCTCTTTTTGAACACAGTTGTTAATCGGGCATTCTACCTGCTCCTTTGTTGAAAAGGAAGTGATTAGGAGATTATTTATGAGCAAGATGATTCTGGTTACTACCACTTTTGAGTCGAAGCAGGAGGCTGAAAAAATGGGTGAAATACTCGTTGATGCCCGACTTGCCGGCTGCGTTCAGGTGAGCGGTCCGATCACCAGCATCTACCGATGGAAAGGGAAAATTGAAAACAGCCGGGAGTATTGTTTATCTGTCAAAACCGTTTCCGCACTCTATCAGCAGCTCGAGAGACAAATTAAAGAAAACCATCCGTACGAAACCCCGGAAATTATCGCTACTGATATAAGTGATCACTCACAGGAGTATGGTGATTGGCTGGAAAATCAACTGTCTACTTCTTGACAATCCTTTAATACATACACTTCGGCCTGCTCATTAAAACAGACAACACCACTTTTCTGGTCTTGGTAAAAAATCACTGGTCACCAGATTTTTTTTGAGTACAGAAATTAATCGGGTTGCTTTTTCTATTCCTGATCGTCTGCAATCAGATGATGGAGTAGCGGCCCATTGGTATTGCCAGCAACAACTTGCTGATTCATTGAGCGGATAATAAGTTTATCCATATATTGCCCACTCAAACGGAATGCCTGTTTAAGACTTCCTGTCAAGCTGTGGTAAGCGGCGAAGGCCGAAGCGTGGGTACAGCCTGTGCCGTGGAGATGGGGATGCTGATGTCTTGGCCTGTTATCAATAGTTTCCCGGCCTTTCCTGGTAACCAGAATATCGGTGACCATTGCCTTGTTTTCCTTGATATGACCACCTGTTAAAACAATAGCTTCCATCCGGTTAAACTGACTCAAAAGGATGTCAGCACACTTTCGCATTTCCAGACCCGAAGCGCAGCTTTTTGAGCATAACAATTCAAGCTCGGACTTGTTCGGTGTGAGCACGGTTACCTGATCGATCAACGTTGATTTTAATTCCTGAATATAGCCCGGTTCAAATAGCTCCTGACCTCCTGTAGAAGCAAGTACAGGATCATAGATAATCTGGCCATTGAAAAATCGAAGTATTTCCCCAAGTGTGCGAGCAATTTGCAGAGTTCCCACCATCCCTATCTTTATATGGGTGACATGGTGATCAGCCAGCACCGCTTCCACCTGTTTTTTTATATATTCATGGGGAAGGGGGTGAATAGCAGACACACCATTGGAATTCTGAACCGTTATGCAGGTAACGGCTGCAGCGCCATAAACACCAATAGAGTTAAAGGTCTTAAGGTCCGCCTGAATACCGGCTCCACCACTTGGATCTGAACCGGCTACGGAAAGTATTGTAGGAAGAAGTGTGCTCAACTGTTGATGATTATATTTCGATGTAGTAGGTGATAACAAAAGAGACGACTTATTCACACACAGCAACATTTTTAGTGTGACCGGTTGCCAAATATAGCCAAATAAAATATGATGCGCAAGCTAACCCGCCTGGAGTACTTTTCATAATTACAAATATTTATGACTGCATCTGCCCAGAATTACGACGAAAGTAAGATCAAAACCTTAAGCTCTCTTGAGCATATCAGGAAACGTCCGGGTATGTATATCGGCCGTCTCGGTTCCGGCAGCCATCCTGATGACGGTATCTATATCCTGCTCAAAGAAGTTGTCGACAACTGCATCGATGAATTTATCATGGGTGCCGGCAAACGTATTAATATCTCCATTACAGACAACGGTATTGTTCGGGTGCGCGATTTTGGCAGAGGTATTCCATTGGGTAAAATCGTTGACTGTGTTTCCGTAATCAATACCGGTGCCAAGTACAACACTGATGTCTTTCAGTTCTCTGTCGGACTTAACGGCGTAGGCACCAAGGCTGTCAATGCCTTATCCGAGCATATCAAAGTGGTGGCCTATCGAGACGGTAAATATGCTTCAGCCATGTTCTCCAAAGGAGAATTGCTTGAAGAGGACAAGGGCGCTACAAAAGAAAAAAACGGTACCTATATTGAATTTTTTCCCGATCAGGACATGTTCCCGGAATTCAGTTTTGATCCAGCATTTATCGACAAACGACTCTGGAGATATGCGTACCTGAATGCCAAGCTGAAGATCTATAACGAAAAAGAGCTCTACTATTCATCCAAGGGATTGCTCGATCTGCTCGATAAGGAACTGGACGGTCAGCAGCTCTACAAACCGATCTATTATAAAGACTCGACCCTTGAATTCGCCTTTTCTCATACCAACGGATATGGCGATAATTATTATACTTTCGTCAACGGTACCTTTACCAGCGAGGGTGGGACTCATTTATCAGCTTTTCGTGAAGGCATTTTAAAAGGCGTAAACGAATTTTCCTCCAAGAAATTTGACGGTAAGGATGTTCGCGACGGAGTTGTCGGTACTTTGGCCATCAAGATTAAAGAACCGATTTTTGAATCTCAGACAAAGAATAAGCTCGGCAATACCGATGTCCGAAGCTGGATTGTTAATAAGATTAAGGATACCGTTTGTGAAGCGCTGTATAAAAACGATGAAATAGCCGAGAAAATTATTGAGAAAATACAGCGCAACGAAAAGGTAAGGAAAGAACTGCAGAGTGTCCGAAAAGAGGCAAGGGTCAAGGCTAAAAAAGTAGCGCTTAAAATTCCTCAGCTCAAAGACTGCAAGTATCATCCAACCAAGAAAAAGCCGTCAGCTCCAGGTAAAGAAAACATGATTTTTATAACCGAGGGCCAATCCGCCTCCGGTTCTATCGTTTCCGCCCGTGACCCGCTGGTTCAAGCTGTGTTTTCCCTTAAGGGCAAACCGATGAACGTCTTTGGTCATAAACTGGCTCTTTTATATAAAAATG
>CAZLGM010000057.1:0-16713 GCA_964558875.1 uncultured Desulfocapsaceae bacterium | reverse complement strand
GTGAGGTGGTCACGAATGGTTTGAAGTAATTTGTCCCGTTTCAGGTTCTTATCGGATTCATAGACACGGATAGAAAAACGGACCTGATTACCGTCTTCGGAAAGATACGGTGAAATCATCGCCTTTTTGACTTCTTTGGGCAGGTTTTTATAGAGGACCGCCATAAAGAAGTTGTCCATGATTTTATTGTCGTTCACCTTTTTAAGGATATTTAAGGTGGTGGATAGCGACAACACCTTGCCGGTCTCACCCAATGATGCAAGATAATCGTGAATGGCATGAATCTCTTCGAGCATGAAAGCGTTAAACCAATAGCTGGTGGCTGTAAAACCGCCTTCCGATTTTGAGTCCAGTCCAAAATCCTCTTCGAACTCCTCTTCCTCTTCTTCGTCTGTATCAGTTTCAAGAAAATCTTTGGGGGCATTGAGAATGACATCAAGGGGTGTTGTACCGCCCAACTTCTGATCGATGAGCAACATTCCCTGAAAGATCTCGGTATCATCTTTAAAATAATCGATAAACCGGTTCTCAACCGACAGCCGGGTGACCCCGAAGAAAGAGAGGACGATGATAACTGCTGATACGGCCATAACCGATTTGGGATTATTGTCGATGAAGCGGGCGAAAAAGGCGGTGATGGTGCCGGTATAATCTTTTTGATGCCTGATTTTGGAAGGTCCCAGTAGCATGAGCACGGCCGGAAACAGTGTAAAGGTAAAGAAGAAGGCGATCAGCAGACCAATAACCATGATCCAGCCAAAATCGATGACCGGCCGGATGTCGCATACCACAAGAGAGCCGAACGCGACTATAGTCGTCAGTACAGTGTAGAAACAGGGAGCTGTTTTGTCGCGTACCGTTTCCAGAAGAAGCTGATGCTGGTCCCATTTCTGATTGTCGTTGCGCAGTTCAAGATAGCGGACGATAAGGTGAATGGTGAGTGACAGGGAAAATATAAGCAGCAATGAGAGAAAATTGGAAGAGACCACGGTCACCCGCCACTGGACCAGCCCGAGAAAACCAACGGTCACAAAACCAGTGGCAACCGCAGTAAGAACAGGCAGGATAACCCAGCGGGGATGGCGGAAAATGATAAACAGCAGAAGCAGCATGATGATAACCGCCCCGAGGCCAAAGACCCGAATGTCGTGTTTGATAAAACCGATCATATCGGACACGATCATCGGCACACCGCCCAGATGCAGCTCCGCTTTATCCCGGTGCTGATCGAGGATAACACGTACTGCAGCGATATCTCTGGCTTCCTGGTCCTGGAGCTTGTTGCTGTGTCGTTTGAACTCGGTGGAAAAACGGCTTAATTCCTGCTTTTCGGCGTCGGTGAGTTCGGTGGTGAGCTGTTTTTCCCGTAAAGCGTCTCGGGCATCACGCAGGTTCACGTATGTGTCATCATGTTCAAAAATTACCTGGAGAGCTGTTGTTGTTTTGTCCTCTCCAACCAGCAGGTTCTTGTAGAGCGGGCTTTCGCTCAGCTCGATCTGGGCCAGCTCGAAATCTGTATCCGAGTGTCCCAGTGTCAGCAACTCATCACCCATGTCAGTGAGACTGAGCGGTGGACTTTCAAGCAACGGTGCATTGAGGATAGAAACAACCGATTCAACGCGTTGGATACCCTTCAGGGAATCATGCAGTTTTTGTATATCGTCAAGGGTTTCTTTATCAAACAACCCTTTTTTCGGGGTGTAGGTAATAACCAGAAAATCATCGGTGCCATACCGCGCGTTAATGGCACGATAAAATTTCAACGCCTCATCATGTTCGAGAACAAGCGAGTCCCCGGACAGATCGAGTTTGAAGTCAGAGATGTACTGACCGAAAAAAGCGATGACGGCGCTGACCAGGACAAGAGTGATAACAGGTCGTTTCAGGATGAATCGGTCATAGAGATTGAGTAACATAATCCTAAATCCGTGACGAAGATTGTTGTTTAAGTTGAGAGTATCTTAATGTGATAATGTATTATTGAATCCTGCTGTTTTAATGAAAAAGAGTAATTGTACCTGCATGAGATATACACCATCGTTATGTCATCGGCAACAAAATGGTCACCAGCTACTTTGGGTAAAAGTACTTTGTTTCTTTGATGATACCGGAACAACAAGGAGGAGAGAGTGTCGACAATTCGAAAACGGATCATTGAACTTTTAGAAGAGATGGAGATGAACGCGTTAGAGTTGTCCGGGGCATTGTCTGTTCAGGAAAAGGATGTGTATGACCATCTGGAACATATTCGCCGTTCCATAAAACGGGAAAATAAACAGTTCATAATCGATCCGTATCATTGCGTTGCATGCGGTTATGATTTTGTCAAGCGAAACCGTCTGACACGTCCCGGTCGCTGCCCCAATTGTAAGGGTAGCCATATCCGGATGGCCATGTTCAGTATTAAGGTGATATAGGCATACGAAACCGGTTGAATTGTTCCAACAAATAGAAGGTGGAGATGGAGCTGATAATTTTTTCAGGTGAAATTTTATCAGAAATAGGTTTAATAAACGGTAACTGGCTTATTTATGCGAAATCGAGTATAATCACCTGTTAATTTAGACAGTTGGGTTTTATAAGACAGGTTTGCTGAATCGTATCAGAAAATCTTGTCTGAATTGATGACCGGTATGATCAGGTCAAAACAGGTAGGTTCAGGAAGTTGAAAACACAGTAATAAAAGGCTGACAACTTTGAAAAGAAGACAATTTATCCAGTTGGCTTTGGCGTCAATGGTTCTCGGCCCTGCAAAACTCGATGCGGCTGTTCGGCAGATTCAGCCGGCGCGCAAGTGGAAAACTGTTTATAATCCTCCCAAATACACCCACCAAAAAGCTGTTGTCAAGCCAGTTGCCATTGCTGGGCATAATATCCGCGATTATCTAACCAAAATCCGTAATCCGGACCGTCCCCACAGAAATGATATCATACTAGATCCTTCTGACTTTCGACTATTACGATCTGTGGTGGGCAGAATGGCCAGAACACAGCGAATCATTGGGCACGGCCATTTTTGTGTAGTCAGTTTCGATCGTGTACTGCGTATTGCTGATAAGTTTTCGAAAATTGGATCGTTCACCAGACAAGAGCTTGAATTTATAGAAAAAATCTATAACAGAGATGCTGGGTCGTATGGTTTTAAGGGGCAAAAGCAAGTCATGCGGCTCACCACGAGAGTCAATAAGCGTCAAATCATAAAAGTTCCCTATACAGGCAATTATTTGTACAAGGGCCAATCGTTAAAGCGATATCAACAGATCCGCAAAGAGGTTGGGGATCAAATGATTCTGACTTCCGGAATCCGCAGTGTGATGAAACAGTTCTACCTGTTTTTGCGGAAAGCGGTCAGGCATGGCGGTAATCTGTCTTTGGCTTCACGGTCACTGGCACCTCCCGGATACTCATATCATGCCACCGGTGATTTTGATGTGGGACAGAGAGGGTTTGGAGCCAAGAATTTCTCTAACCAGTTCACCTATACACCGGTGTTTGATCGATTGATCAATCTGGGGTATGTCCAACATCGATATCAACGAGACAATCTGTTAGGAGTACGATACGAACCATGGCATATAAAACTGTAATGAACCTGAGTCCGTGAGCGCCCGAAGGGCGAATGAGTATTTAAGGTCGAAATAGGAAAGTCAATTAATATAGTTTTATATCAAGGTATTATGCGCCCAAACAACAATCTTCATCACCGATTCAGGGTGAATCTCAATCGCTGGAAAATCCGGTTGGTATGTTTTGGGGCCATCGTTTTCTTTTTTGCATGTCATGCGAGTAGTTTTGCCGGGAAACCCCCTATCAACTTTTCCCTCCATAAGCTTGGGCCGGTCGAAAGTGACAGAACATTGCTGGTTGTGGGAGGTATTCAGGGGGACGAGCCGGGCGGTTTTCATGCCGCGTCGCTGCTGACCACCCATTATACAATCAAGAAGGGCAATGTCTGGATTGTTCCGAACCTGAACTTTTTAAGCATTATCAAACGTTCTCGTGGTGTACACGGTGATTTGAACCGGAAGTTTGCGGCGATCAAAAAAGATGATCCTGAATATGAGATCATTCATCGAATAAAAACCATCATGCTGATGGATGAGGTTGACCTTATCCTCAATCTGCACGATGGAAGCGGTTTTTACAGGCCTAAATATTACGACTGGAAACACTGTCCCGACAGATGGGGGCAGAGTATCATTATCGACCAGGAAAATGTCGACACCCCCAAGCATGGCAATCTTGGCAATATTGCCAGACAGGTCATCCAAAACGTTAACCGGCGTCATCAATCAAAAACATATCTATCGGGTAAAAAATACCAAAACCAGGGATGGCAACGTTGCCATGGCAAAGACGTTGACCTACTTTGCCATTAATCACGGAAAACCGGCCTTTGGTATCGAGGCCAGCAAAAGCCTGAGAAAGGAGCAGAGAGTATTTTATCATCTGCTGGTCCTGGAAAGCTTTATGGATCAGGTTGGCATTGAGTATGAGCGCAATTTTGATCTGACTGCCCTGAATATCAAGAAGGCGCTTATCGATAATCGGACCATCGCCTTTTACGACAACCGGATTTTTATGGAAATGCAGCGGATCAGACACCGGTTGAATTATTTCCCTCTCAAGCGTTCAGGTACATTTGATTTTAATACCAAGGACCCGCTCATTACCGTTGTTAAAAGAAAGTCCAAGTACGAGGTGTACCATGGAAACGAGAGGATAACGGTCCTTTCACCACAATATTTTGAATACGATAATGAACCGCCGTCATTAAATGTGGTTGTGGATGGAAAGACAGTGGATGTTTCTATGGGCCAGGTTATTCGAGTAAATAAATCCTTCAATATCCTGCCTAAAAACGGCTATCGGGTAAACGCCATCGGTTTTACTGTAAAGAATGTCTCCAATGAATCGGGAATAACCATTGCCAAAAAGGACTTTCTCAATCGTTATTCGCTTTCCAAAGATGGTGATATGTACAGGATCGAGGTCTATAAGACAGGTAGCCGGGGAAGCAAAAAACGAAAAAAAGATAAATTTGCAGGGATGATCATGGTGAAATTTGATGATCGCCCATCGTCCTGAAACTATTCGCGTCCAGGAACCTGTTACAACTCACTGCAGGGTTCTTAAGGGAATCACTACCTGATATTGGGATGTCGGCTGCTGAACGTTCCTTATGTCCAGGCCCACTAACGGATCATGAGACTAGTCGGTTGTTTCTCTGCTGATTTTCCAGCTGCCTCCTTCTTTCACCAGCACCAACTTCTTATTCACCGTATCAGCATAACGATCTGAAGTGTAATCCTGGATAAAGGTGGCAACTGCCTTCGAGTCAGATTTCATCTCGACAATAAGGTTTTCGATTCCGACCACAATATATTTCGGGCGGGTCAGGCTACCTCGTCGTTTCTTCTCCCAGGTCTTGCGCGATAGTTTTTTGGCAGGTTTAAAATGTTTGGAGTACATGGAGAGATAGCCTTTCACATCCCGTGACTGCCAGGCGTTTCTCCATTTGAGAATGGTGTCGAAGGCCTTGAGTTTCTCTACTTTCTTCGCTTCCTGTTCAACACGGGTTTCCTTCTTGGCCGGACTTGCTTTCTTCTGTGTTTGCTCAGCCACAACAGCAGGTTCAACAGCAGTGGCAGGAGGTTGTCTCAACTCCTTTTCTTTCTTAGCCAGTTGAACACTCTTTTTATCAACCACCGGTTCGGGAGGGGATGCAGAGGCAACAGACGGTTGCACAGGAACTGTTTTCCTGCTTCCAGCCTTACTGACGGTTTTAGCAGACTTGATAGATGGAGACAATTTGGCGGCTGGTGCCGACAAGGCTGGCTGCATCGTCTGTTTTTTAGCTTTTGCCAACAGTGGTTTCATGGTCTTTCTTTCTTCCAGTTTGGAAATAGTAACGAAAGAGGAGGGCGCCCTACGCGTTTTCTTCCCTCCGATATCGCCGGAAGCGGCAATTTTTTCCCAGAAACGAATATCAAATGGTGCAATCCGCTGAATGATCCTGTAGTCGGGATCGGTGTGGATCATGACAGGTTCGCTGAACGGCTTCAGGTTCTTCACCGATTTGGCGATGGATGCTTTAATTTCAGACAGCATGATCAGTCCTGAATCAACCTGTTTTTTTCTGTTTTTCTTCTCAATCACCAGTACATCAAAGAGTTTTCCCTGTCTGAGATTGGACAGGATCGTTTCAGCCTCCTCCTTGGAGGGAACCATAATAAACCGGTAGAGATGATCCTTTTTCTGAGTTGGCGGCAACCGATCCTTTATGTTCAAAGATGATATACCGAGTTTTTCTTCAAGAACGGTTCCTCTGTGCCCTAATTTTTTGGCGCGCTGGACGCATAACCGGGCCAGATTATCCTTTCCCTGGCGATAGTAAGTCAGGCCCAGATAGAAATAACCAAGTGTGAAACCAGGATTGCGAGTAAGTATGATGTGAAACTGCTTCTCCGCCTTTGAGTACTGCTTGTCGATGAGATAGAACTTGGCCAGGTCGAATCGGTTCTTCTCGGAACCGGGATCCATCTTAACAGCTTGCTCGGCTTCGACGATAGCTTCGTCCAGCAGTCCAAGGCCGTAATACAGTATGGAGAGTTGTACCCGGACAAGAGGGTGGTCGGCATCCTTCTTTATCGCATCCGTTAAAGTATTAATGGCATCAAAGGGCCTGTTGTTGGTGTAATAGGCATTGGCCTTCTTGAGAAACCCTTTAATGACGGTTGCTTTTCTATTTGCAGCATGAAGATGTGAATAGGGTAAAAAAACGAGGATGGTCGATAAAAAAAACAACAGAACGTTTCTCTTCATAGTCTGTCCGACGGTGAATGGTTCGTTTATATATGGAATAACAGGGTAAAGTTAATCATCTATGATAATCGACTTCCTGATCAAATAAAAGAGTGTTGTCCGCTTTTTTCAGGATTCTCAATGGGGGTAAGTTTTTCTGTCAAGTTCAGGAATAAAAATGCCAGGCTTTATTGAAGCTGGTAATTGTTGTGCAGTGTTTTTAGCTGAAGTGCTCGGCAAGGCGCTGCATAACACTTGAAAAGCCGCCCTCAAGAACAACTGACGCCATATGGCCGAGAGCCGGTTCCAGGTTCAATTCGATGATTGTGCCACCATTACCATAAACTTGAGAGGGAATCAGTGATGCCGGAATAACGGAACATGATGTTCCTGCGACCAGCAGGCAGTCAGTATTCTGCAGAAGGGATTGGGCTCGGGTGAAGACTTCAGGGGGAATCTGCTCGTCGAAAAAAACCACATCGGGTTTGAGCAGTGATTGGCAGTGGGGACAGGCGGGTGGCGCAGGTTCACTCTGTATCGTGTGATAAGGATGATTTGTGCCGCAGTCCAGGCAGGAAAGGGAGTTGATAGAGCCGTGAAATTCTACGACATTTTTGCTGCCGCCTTTGGTGTGGAGTAAGTCGATATTCTGGGTAATAATTCCTGTCAGGATCCCTTGCTGTTCAAGGCGGGCCAGTGCCAGATGGCCGGGATTTGGCTGGGCGTCAACAATCAACATGAGTTCGGCCAGCATTTTCCAGACTTTTTCGGGGTTGCTGCGAAAAGCCGAGATGGTTCCATATTCCATGGGATCATAACGGCTCCATAAACCATCCTTTGAACGAAAGTCTGGAATACCGCTCTCGGTACTGACACCGGCTCCGGTCAGGGCGATTGCTTTTTTCGCGTTTCGAAGTAGACGGGCGGCCTGCTTGATTTCATTTTCCATTTCTTTCCAGCTTGTTTTTTGCCCAGAGGTCACAGTACTGTTGTCAGGATGAAATCGAAAAGCAAAAGTCCTTGATAACAACGACTAGATGTTTGGTGCCTTGTGATAGGATATGTTGCTCCGGTATACGAAAAGGAATTTACTACCCGTAGATCTGTAAAAACCGACTTCGATTTCGATACCGATTATTATAACAGTCAGTCGTCCTTATACAAAAGAGAGATCCTCTTTTTCCTACGTTCTTGGAGATCATCCACACTGTTCCAGAGCGCTAGAATTTCATCGAGTCGTTCTCTCTTGCTCTCTTCGGTCCAGCAAAGCAGTTCCGGTTGTCCGCTATCCGAATAAATGAAGTTGATCTCCGGAAGTCGGATCTGATAGGTATAGGCTCTGAGATCAACTAGAATATGGAAAAGGCCCAGGTCAGCGATGGCACGGGCTGTTGCATCATCGCATCTGAAGATGATCGAAAAACCACCTCTGTAAGGATTAGGGCGGTTGATGGCGTCCAGAACCTGACATCCCCACTCTTCAAGCCTGGATATGAACGGCCTCATTGTCTGTTCGTCTTCAATTCGTGTCATGGATTCAGCTGAAAATCAAAATATGTTGTAAGGCAAAAGAATCGCAAGAGTGGCTACTGGGCCACCTTCACCTGATTGCGGCCGCTTTCCTTGGCCTGATAGAGCGCTTCATCCGCATCTTTCAGCAGCTCTTTTGAATCGCAGGGAGTATCCGGCATACAACTGGCAACACCGAGACTGATGGTGAGATACTCCGACTCGATATCAGGAGACTGGGGCAGGCAGAGCGACTCGATGGCAACCCGGATCTTTTCGGCAATATATGTCCCGCCGGTCCTTTTGTTTCCGGAAGTACGATACAGAATTCTTCACCACCGTAGCGGGCGGCAAAGTCCGCCGGGCGATGGAGTTGAGATTGCAGGGTGGCAGAGACTGTTTTCAAACACTCATCACCGGCAATGTGGCCAAAGTGATCATTATAGGCCTTAAAATAATCGATATCAGCCATGATAAGAGCAAGGGGAAGGTGTGTTCTCCCAAGACGATTTACTTCGTTCTCCAGGTATTGGTCGAGAAAATGGCGGCTGGCAAGTCCGGTAAGACCGTCCACATTAACAAGCCGTGACAGTTCCCTGTTGCAGTATCCAGTTGCAGCGTCATATTCAGCAAGCGTTTTCGCATTTCAGCGATTCGTTGCATGGCGTGCATTTTGGCTATCAGTACGGTCTGGTCGACCGGTTTGGTTATATAATCGTCGCCCCCTGCTTCAATACCGGCGACAATATCCTCAGCCCGTGTCTTAGAGCTTAAAAAGATAATCGGTATCCACTCATCTCCCAGACTTCGAATCCGTCTGGCGACTTCATAGCCATCCATTCCGGACATGATTACATCAAGCACAAGCAGATCGGGTTGGTGGAGCTTAAAAAGCTCAAATGCCTGTTCGCCATTTTCGCAGGTAATAACTTCGTGTCCCATTTTTCGTAAATAGGTTGCCAACACCACCAGATCAGTGCTGGTATCATCAACAAGGAGAATTTTCATGCTATTTTCCGTCTTGTTGTTCCTTGTTATCCCTGGTCAGCCAATCATTGCCAGAAGTTGCTTACGTGCATGACCAAATCTCTTTTTTAACCCATCGATCTGAGAAGTGGCAGTTGAAAGATCACCACTGTCGGCCTGATACTCAAGGTTTGCACAAATCTCAGAATAATCCATTATACCGTAATTGGCGCTGGTCGATTTCAGGCTATGGACCATACAGCAGACTTTTTTTTGGAGTCTCCTGCGGCAACACTGCCTGGGAGGTTGTTTGGCAGGGACTCAGAGTCCTGAATAATGACGTTAACCAATTCCGGGAAGTCTTCAGCCATTGCTTCTTGTAACGTACCAGGAATATCATTGTCGATCATCCTTTTTCCATCCTACAGTGTGGTTGATGTTTTTTTACCTGTTGAGTGAGTATCGGTTGCCGATATCGGTTCCTGTGACAACCATTTTCCCAAAGTTGTGTATAGGCTTGACAGCTCACGATGTACACAGTATACAAGCAATCTTGAGAAAACTGTGTGGTCGATCTGTGTCTGGTCGATTCACTTCTGTTTGTTTTCCACGCCCTGCCGAAGCTGATGTCTGTGCTGTTATGCTCGTTTAGCGATTTTACCTTAAAACAACAGACAGCTGGAGCAGGAGAAAAGAGAACAGATAACCAGTATGAAAAAGGATGTTATTATGAAATCGTATGATATTGCGCTTTTTCCTGGTGATGGGACAGGCCCCGAAGTCCTTCAGGAAGGAGTCAAGGTACTTGATGCTGCCTGCGCAAAACATGGGGTAAAGCTAAATTATGAAACCTATGGTTTTGGTGGTGAACACTACATGAAAACCGGTGAAACATTGCCGGACAGCGCTCTTGAAGAATTTAAAAAGCATGACGCCATCTTTCTCGGAGCCATTGGACATCCTGATGTTAAGCCGGGAATCCTGGAAGTAGGAGTCCTTCTCAAAGCGCGATTCGCCCTTGACCAGTATATCAATCTTCGGCCGGTAAAGCTTTATCCCAATGTGTATACTCCGGTAAAAGACAAAGGTCCTGAAGAGATTGATTTTGTCATCGTCAGGGAAAACACCGGCGGTATTTATACAGGTGTCGGCGGTTCGTCAATGGTTGGTACCCAGAATGAGGTCGCCACCCAGGTTATGACCTATTCCAGGCCGGTAGTTGAGCGGTGTATTCGATACGCCTATGAACTGACCAAAAAGAGAAATAAAAAGAACCTGTTGACTCTTGTTCATAAAAACAATGTGCTTACCCATGTCGGCGATTTGTGGGTAAGAACCCACGAGGAAGTCGGCAATGGTGATTATCCGGAAATAAAACAGGACTACAACCATGTAGACGCCTGCACCATGTGGATGGTGAAAAGTCCCGAATTCTACGATGTTATTGTAACGGCCAATCTTTTCGGAGATATCATTACCGATCTGGGCGCCATGATTCAGGGAGGAATGGGGATTGCCGCGGGCGGTAACATTAATCCCGAAGGTGTTTCCATGTTTGAACCCATTGGCGGTAGTGCTCCTAAGTACACCGGCAAAAACATCATCAATCCGTTTGCCGCAATCTGCGCCGGTGGCATGATGATGGATACCCTGGGAGAAACAGAGGTTGCCCGGTCAATCGATAAGGCAGTATATGACTCGCTTGCTTCAGGTAAGATCAAGTCCATGTCCGCCGGTCAGATGGGAATGGGGACCATCGAGGTCGGTGATTTTGTCGCCTCTCTCGTCTGATCGATTATAGTTATTTTATATAGATTTATTTCCAGCCGAAACGGGCTGCATGGAAAAATCGTTTTTCATGCAGCCCGTTTTTTTTTGTTACCTGAATCCGCGAGCATTCGATAGTTCAGGTTAATGGAAAAGCCCAGCAATTCAATATTATATCAGTATATTATAAGGTGAAGCATTAACCTCCATCACGGATTCAAGTGTTATAAAGATGGATCAGACTTAGGAAGAACGGTCCTGAATGTTGTGCCGCCACCGGATGATGAAGTTAAGGCGATCGTTCCATGGTGATTTTCGATGACCTCCCTGACCAGACTTAAACCTAAACCGACCCCTATTTGATCTGCCTGGTCCGATCCACGGTTAAATTTTTCAAAGATGCGGGTTTGATCTTCCACACTGATTCCTCGACCCTGATCACTGATATCAAGAACAAAACAATCTTTTTCCTCAACAAGTGTGACTCGAATTGTTGAGCCGCGAGGGCTGAACTTTATGCCGTTGTCGAGCAGGTTGATAATCACCTGGAGCAGAAGTGGTTCATCACCGATAAGGGGTGTTACTTTGGATGGGATCTCGCTGAAAATGGTGATCCGTTTTTTATCGGCCAGAGGGGATACCGCATTAATACTGTCAAAGATGACGACCGCAAGGTCAAGGGGGATCTTTCGTATTTCATATTTGCCCGATTCAATCCTGGCAAGATCAAGGAAGTTTTCGATGAGTCGATTGAGCCGTTTGGCTTGAGTTTGAATCTCTTTTGCGAACTGTTTTGATTCGCCACCCAGGGTGTCGTTTAGCATTTCACTGTACCCGAGGATGGTCGTCAACGGGAGCTTCAACTCATGGGAGACAACACCCAGCAGATCGCTTTTCATTTTTTCCAGTTCATGGATGCCTGTCACATCAGTGATATTGGCCAGAATCCCTGTGAAATAGGAGTGGGCCGTTTGCACATCATGTATTTTCACCTGAAAATAATGGTTCTTGCCCTTTTGCGGCAAGCTGATGTCAATACTTAGTCCGTTGCCGGACAAGTCGAGTATGTCCTTGTCTAGAGGAGTTTGGGTTTCGGAAGAAACGGCGTGGGATGCTACAATATCAAGAAACCGGGGAAGGTTGGGTAAGGTTTCTTTGCCATGGGTGTATTGAAACCAAAACCTGTTGAACATGGAATTGGCCAGCACGACATTTGTGTTGTTCTTGTCCCAGAGAATTAATGGGTCAACTTCCTCCTTCAACAGATGATTGATGAACTGATTCTGAAGAGCCAGAGCGTTGATGCCGTCATGCATCTTGTTGATATATCGTCTGACCCCTCCGGAAATTCTCTGTTGTTGTCCCGTTTTTATCGATGGTAGAAGCTGATGAGGAATGTTGGTATAAATGGCCTTGAGTCCTTCTTCCAGTTCATGATTCAGCCCAGATATTTCTGAAACCAGTTTCTTGGTGAGCCAGAGCCCCTGTATACAGAGATGCACAAGATAACTCAGCAGCAGAACAGTCAATGGGATGGAGATATCAAAGAAATAGTTCTGATAAAAGAGGTAAACGGAAAGCCCTGATGCTGTCAGGGCTGCAGCTATGTTCAGTGGGATGTTCTGTCGTTCGTTGAGAGTGGGCCAGAGAACAAAGGAAATGCAGAAAAACAGGCAGGCCAGAGACCAGGAAAGAAAGGTAAGTTCCTGTAAAAAACTCTGTTCGAGAAGGTTATTGAGGATGGTCGCCTGAATCTCAACACCGGGCATGGGATGTTTATCGGTAAAAGGTGTCACATGGACGTCGCCAAGAGCAACAGCCTGTGCGCCGATCAGGACAAAGCGGTCTTTGAAGAAATCAGGAGATATTCGGTTTTTCAGAACATCGTAATAGGAGAGATATAAAAAGGTAAACTCCGGACCGTAAAAGTTAATGAATCTTGGTCGGGAGGGATCGGCAATCCGGTTGGGATGGCCTGCCGCGTCAAGGAGAACCAGTGAAAATGCCTTCAGGTGGTTTTTCTTCTCCAGTTTTGTCTTTCTGACAATACCGCCTTTACTCAAAATAGAGTCGATATGGCCGTAACCGAAGTAATTGTACAGTGTAACCGCAGGAACCTGAATCATTCCGTGATAATCACTGGCAGCGGTAAAAACGATGGGTGGATTGGACTGGATAGATTCATTGAACAGCGCATCGTTTTTGGTGATATCGCTGAACAGCAGATCAAAGCCGATGGCTTTTGCCTGCTTAAGATTGTTCAAGACTGCACCATGGAGTTCTCTTGGAAAGGGCCAGGCGCCCAGCTGCTTGAGAGATTCTTCGTCCACACCGATACAGACAATGGACTGGCTGGTCTCTGTTTCACCCCGGATTTGAAAGAGAGTGTTGAGAATGGCTTCGGACAGGGTTGAGAACCCGTTCCCCAGATACAGAACGGCACATAGCAGAAGGGTAATAACCGGAGTGAGCAGTCTGCTTACCATTAGTCCGGGTTTCTCATCGGTTCAGGTATTGTCGCTTGCTTTGATGTTAAAGCAGGACAAGAACTATCAAGGTGAGAAGAGTTAATCCATGACCGATGGAAAAAGGCTCCTGGGGGACTGTAAACATCTGCGGTGGTGTCCAGGGACTTTTTTGGCCGTCCTCCAGTACAGTCCTTACTCTTACATGATACTCACCCGGTTTAAGATAGGATGTTATGGTAAAAGACGGTTTCTCAAGGCCGTTTTTATGGATCACTGGATTTTTAAAATCACCCGCAAGACCGATTTGCAGATCAAAGCGGAGACCGGCCTGTGGTGCCGACCATTGCAGGGTCAGGTCTTTATCCGACGAACCGGTAATCGGAGCGAGTTTTGATGGTTTGGCAATCTCAAAAGAAAGAACAGTGGAGAAGTTCGACACAAAACCATCCTGGGCGACAGCCTGAACCCGGAAGAAATAATTGCCGGGTTGAAGCTCTGGGGTTTTGTACTCTGTTTTCTCAACATCGGCCCTGTTGATCGGGCTCTTAAAGCCGGGATCGGATGCCAGTTCGACACGATACCGATGGGCCTGTTCCGATTGAAGCCAGCGTATTGGAATTGATGTTTTAAATGTCTGAGAGTTATTCTTGGGAGCTGACAATAGCGGTGCTCCGGGAATAGTCCGAACATGAAGAGGAAAAGGGCCGCTCGGCAGACTTTCAAATCCTGCCGCATCAATGGCCGTGAGAAAACAGAAATAGGTAGAGTCGGTAAGGGACGACAGCATAAACTGTTCGCCCGGTTTTTTTTGCTGCTCGATTAGGGTTCGCTCTCCCTGCCGGTCACTGGTTAATCTCAGACGGATAAGGCTGGCTTTGGGGTGGGCGGGAGCAGCAAAGGCGGCTGGTAAAATCTTATAGACGGATTTAAGTTGTGGTGCTGCCGGAGGGGGCGGCAGTGGTAGTGGCGGTGAAGGTGGATTGTCTTTTTTTACCTTTGATCCCTGTCCCTTTTTCAAACCGATAACCTTTCCCGCTGCCTGCAGTCCTACCTTGCCGCGCAGTGTTTCGGCGATATTGGTTTCGTGATCGATCATTTTCAGACGGAACTCGGTGCCGCGAACACCGGTGACGGAGACCGGGGTCCTGGTTTTAAATGTTTCGTTCTGCTTCAACTTGCGTTTGATTGTGTGGATGATTCTGCCTTTATTCAGAAGGAGTTCCACTTTCAGTTTGTTGTCGGCAAGACGGATAAGATAGTTGATTGTCAGCTCAGAATGGGGAGCAACCCTGGTGTATCTGTGATCTGGAAAAATCAGATGGGCGTAAGAACCGGCCCCGGTGACAATGGTCTGTCCGGGTAACAGGGGGTCGTTCTTGGCGGCTTTTCCTGTAACTGCATCACCTTGCCGTATTTGCACATCACCATGAACCGCTGCAACCTTGGCAGAGAAATGGGTTACTTTCAGAAGATTGAAGGGGACCTTCAGAGTTTGATTTTCAATAATAAGAAAGGGTGGGGACAGCTGGTTGATCCGGGCAATTTCTTTCCAGTCGCTTTTCTTCTTACAATACTTTTTAGCAAGCCTGATCAGGTTGGCCCCTTTGTTAATGTGCAGAGGGACAAGTGTTCCGGGAGAGGGATCAGCCGTATAACCGGCAGCCGGAACAAGGAAGAATAGGACAGTTAAAAAAACAGAAACAACAAGAGGGGAGCTTCGGAAAGGGGATAGTTTGTTCATGGCGCCAGGAGTGTAGTAATTTGTCGATAGTAGACGTCGTTACATAACTGCCTGTTAACATAATAAAAAAAACAAAACTATTCAACCAGCATGTAGCCAACTCCCGATATCGCTTTGATTTGCACATCTTCAGCGCCATGACTGATGAGTTTTCTTCTTATATTGGCAATATGCATAACCAAGGCCTTAGTCTCAGAATCGGCCTTGTAACCCAGAACATTCTCAAGCAGATCGCCATGGGTTGCGATCTCCTTCTTTCTTTTTGCCAAAAAATGAAACAGGTCGAATTCTGTTTTGGTCAGGGGAACTACCTGGTCTTGATAGTGGACCTCACGTGTTCGGGGAGAGATCATTATTGAACCAACGGAAATTGGTTCGAGACTGTTAGTCGACATATCGCTGTTGGCCCTTTTTAACAACCGGTTGACACGGGCAAGCAGCTCTTTTGATGAAAATGGCTTGGTCAGATAATCGTCTGCACCTCTGTCGAGTCCTTCAACTTTTTCATCGACTCCGCTTCTCTCGGTCAGCAGGATGACCGGAACATGGTTGGATTCTCTGCGAAGTTGTTTAACAATTGAAAAGCCGTTGATATACGGCAGGATAACATCGAGGATAATGAGATCGGGCAACAGGGAGGAAATATAATCGAGACCTGTTCGGCCATCTTCAGCAGTAAACACCTCAAAGCCGTTGGCAACAAAAAAGCTGCGCAACATTTTAAGAATGGCCTGATCGTCTTCAATGATCAGGAGTCTGTAGAGAGGACGCTTTGCCATGATCGAGTTTATTCGGTCAAATAGTCCGGGTAGTGTTTTTTTGCACAATCCGGGCAGATGCCGTGACTGACAGGTGTATGGGAACTGTCAGCAGAAGTAAATGTCCCGCGCTTCCACTGATTGTCTTTTGTTTTTATTTTTTTGCAAAAACAACAACAGGTGTGCAGTTCTTCGGATGATTCCGGAACAGCCATGGCTTGCTTTGAACCGGTTCGCTTGTAATTGGTCATTTCTGCCGGTGTTGTTTCAACGAACAAAGCGACCCATCAGCACCCCTGAGCTCTTCATGCCGGATGTTGAGTAAGAAATGGACGCATAGCCCATTGTTTATTCTATTTGCGTATACCTCCCCTATTCTATCTGTGAATACAGTCTATTCCTCCAGCCTACTTTTTTCCAGTAAAGATATGGTAAGTTTGTCTTTCTGGAAGACTCACTGCTTCTTTTTGGTTTTCATTAAGGTGAACTGTCCGTCTTTAACTGTCAGCATGGCAAAAGCGTTGATCCCCAAGCCATTATGATCTTTGGCAGAGAAGTTGAACACACCGGCTGTACCGATCAGGCCTGTAATATTCTCAATAGCTGTCCGGACTTTCTCTCGATCGTTCCCGCCTATTTGAATAGCCTTTGACAGGATAGTCATGGCATCATATGAATGTCCGGCAAAGGTTGAGGCCTT
>CAZLGM010000056.1:0-16889 GCA_964558875.1 uncultured Desulfocapsaceae bacterium | reverse complement strand
CCGGTTTCACTTCCCATGATGGCAATAATGATCACATCGGGATTTTTTGCAATGACCTTCTCGAAATTTGTAGTGCCTTTTTCCTGATCCTCTATGATATTTATACCGCCGCCAAAGGTAATAAAGTCGTGGGTAAAGGATCCCGGTGATGCGCCATAGAGGGGTTGGGAACCAATCTGCAGAAACACTCGCTGCGGCTCAAACCGGGCTACTTTCTCAGATATTTTCCCGACCCGTTCTCTTGCCTGATCCACAATGACCTGTGCCTTCTCTTCCAAACCCAGCAGACGGCCAAGTCTTAGAAACTGAGAGCAGATCTCGCCAAACGACTTAGACAGAGTGAACCGTTCGACCTGAATGCCGGCCTCCTTCAGCTTCTCCAGTTGTTTCTCTCCAGTCAGGCTGGTCGCCAGCACAAGATCCGGTTGCAGGCCGATAATCTTTTCCAACGACACCTGCATGACCGATCCTATTTTTTCCTTGTCCTGTGCTTCTTCGGGCCGTACGCAATAATCGGTATTGGCCACCAGCCGATCACCGGCTCCCAGCAGAAAGACGTTCTCTGTATTAATCGGCCCAAGTGAAATAACCCGTTGCGGATATCCCGATTCTGCTCCACAGCCGGTCTTGACCAATAACAGCAATACTAAGCCAGTAATGATTGCCTGAAAAATACCTTGTATCTTCACCAGTTTTCCAACTCTTTATTGTTGTATTGATATTTTTTCTTAAGCCCCAGCCAATAGAGCAAGAAGTCCTTTTTCAAGTAGGACCGGATATTCACCCAGGTCCCGGTCCTGAACAACGATCTCTTTTGCCGCTATTTGGCTAGCCAACCCATTGACCCAGCTCTCAATTACGCCGGTGTCTGAGATCAATCCCTGTTGATGCTGATCGCTTAATGCCATCACAACCGTTAAAAAACCACTATAACGAGGTTGGAACAGCAACCGTTCCATCTCCGTGGTTAACCGCCTTGCCTGATGGGAGCCACCATATTGCCTGCAGATATCATACAAGTTGATTTTTCTCTCTTTCAACCGCTTAAAAATCGATCGTTTTCCGGTCAGTCCGTTTTGCTTGCCAATGGCTTTAATAACCCCCTCATAAACGGCCCTTGCTATGAGTTCTCCCATTTTGGTATGACCGCCGCTTCCGTTTATCTCAATTCCTGCTCCCCCGACTACAAGTACGTTGTCCGTACCTGTACCGGTAGCCTGCGAGAAACGGGAGGAATAACTTGAACGAATATCCATATCCTGGAGAGCGGCCGTCTTGCCCTCGGTTGCGCTCACAATAGCCCGGGTCATCGCCCTGGGGCTCAGTTTCATATTGGTAAGCAGCAGGATATTGATGGTTCCCGGATCCTTCTTTACCTTTTTGCTGTCCGGTTCGTAAAACAGACCGGTATCGGCTGTCATTCGCATGGCATTGCCATGAACTCCGGCCGTTACCGCAGCAACAACCTCCATCTCCCTGAAGTTTTTTTTAACAACAGCCAGGTTATCCATATCGGCCCCGGTAAACAACATGGATGTCGACTGTTCATCAAGCTCCAACACCTTCAGAGTATCGCTGCGCAAACCATCGACCCCCTGGTTATGACCAAGTCCCCATGTGGGTGGCGGAAAATAATGATTGGCAACCGCTGTGATATCATCTCGTTGCCCTTCAAGCGTCGAAACCACTGACACCGGTTGCTTGAAACGAACAAGAAGGGTTTTCTGGCGAAAATCCTTAATATTGCTGTAAACGATATCGGCCCTGTCGACATAATCGAGATCAATATCCACCTTCTTCTGTCCGACTACCTGCTCTTTGTTGACAAACTTATCCGGTTCGCTGAATTCACTGCCGTAGACTGTGGCAGACAGCCAGGAAACAAAAAAACCTGGATGGGTTGCGGCCCGGCAGGTCAAATCGCATGGAAAGAAGAACACCTGCTTTTGACGGATCGCTTCCACATCACGCCAACCTTGTCCTTCCAATTTCTTCAGAAGCTTACGGTCATCACCGCAGCCATATATAACCTGGGGATTAAAACGGAGCCACTGTTCAAGGCTCACGGGGATAACATTGCCGTTCTCGTCAAAAACAGGAGGAATGCCTCCGGCAAGTCGGATGTATTCGTTCTGAAAGGAGTCGTCTCCAGGCGTTGACACCTGATCCCGTCCCATGATCCGCATCACCCGTTTTCGTTTGTCAGCAGGTATGACTCCGACTTTGGCAGCAATAACAGATAGCTGTCGTTTCTGTTCGCTGATAAGCTCGGCTGCCTCGTTCTCTTTACCAAACAGCACACCGAGCAACTGAATATGATTAAAGGCTTCATTTACGGAGCCCGCGGTCAATCGGACCAGAATGGCCGTGTCTTTAAATCGGTTTACAATCTCCTCATGCAATGAGCTGTAAAAAATCAGGTCCGGCTTCAGGGCTGCCACTCTGTCCATATCAGGCCTGAAAAAACCACCGACAATTGTTTTTTGGTCTGCTTCTGGAACCATAGCGGAATGATAAGTCATCCCGACTACCGAATCAGCGGCACCGATCCGTTTTAACATCTCGGTTATCGAAGGAACCAGGGAAACAACCCGCCGAGGCGGAGCCGTAATAGTGATTTTACTCCCAGCCGAATCGGCAAATAAGTGTGGGTAGACTTTCCCGTACCCGTTTAACGGCAAGAGAAGCAGGATAGTAACCAGCAATAAGGAAAACCGTCTCATCTTGGTAAATCCTAAAGTAAACCTGAATCTGTGAGCATTCGATAGTGCTGTAGCTTTGCTTGATTTAACTTGCCGATAATAGTGCGCTATATCGGCAAGTTAAATCGAGCAAAGATGCAGTGCTAGCGGATGCCCCGAAGGGCGAGTTGTTTTATAAGGTCAGTGTCTTGGGATCGATCACTGTCTAATATATCAAAAGTTTTTTGGTAAAAACGACAAATTCCGTCACTGATTCAGGGTGAAATAAAGGGCTGCTCCTAATAGAGCAAGGAACAGCCCTGTTCAAATTAATATTCCCAGGTCAGTCCCAGATAGAAACTGCGACCCGGCATTGGATATCCATTGACGTAAGCATATTCTTCATCAAAGAGATTCTTGATTTCCCCTCGAATACTGAGTCTACCCCAGGTCGTATGGTCCATTAGCCGATAGGTTGCTGTCAGATCTGCAACTACATAGCTGTCCAGTTCGATAACCGGTGTGGGAAAGACGCCTGATTCCCAATCCTCAACATCCTGGCTGGAGGTGTAAGCCACATTGAATCGGCTGGTGAAATCATCACCATTGGATACAACAATACCGGTTGATATGGTTGTCGGGCTGATATATTTCAAATTGTCTCCGGTCTCATTGTCCTCATATGTTACCATTTGTGTCAGGTTCAGGTAGGGACGTACCTCCCAGTTGATCTTGAGCGGCACACCAAGATCATAGGACAACTCGGCCTCAAGACCGGAAATCGTTGCACTGCCGATATTTTGCCATGTTTTCGAGCCGTCGGCACGATATGTTGTTTCAATCATATCTTCGAAATCGGTATAAAAATAGGTCGCAGAAGCTTGAAATCCACTCTGCTCATATTCAAAACCCGCTTCGTAGGTACTGCTTTTTTCCGGTTCAAGATCGGGGTTGCCCACAGTCCTGCCTGAAAAACCGACAAAGTCGGCGGCCAGCTGATCGGCTGACGGAATCATAAAGCCCTGGGCGTATTGAGCCCGCAGCTTAAACCGGTCATTAACCATCCAGCTCAGCCCGATTTTCGGGGTCAAATGACTCGTTTCTTCGTCCCTGCCGGCCGGTTCAATCATGCTGAGCTTAAACCAGTCATACCGCAGACCGAAATTAGCAGTCAGTCGATCGCCCAGAAAGCTGCTTTTACCAAGGATGAACACCGCACCATTCGAATAATCGGTCTCTCTGGGTGCCCAGCTGTTTTCAACCCCATACCCCAGCCAGTCAAAGCCTCCTGTTAACGTTGTGTTGCCGTAAACACCGGTAATCTGTGCCTGGGCTCCCTGCTGGTCGGTTTCGTTGGTCGAATCTATACCGTTATCCCAGCGATCTGGATTGGAAGCAACGGGGTCCTGCCAACTGTTTTCGTCCCGGCCCAAGAAGTAGCGAACCAGCCAGTTATATGAGCCGGCGCTGCCGGTGTAACTCAGATCGATAGACGTGTTCTTTTTTTCTGTGGTATCGTCACTATCAACCATGCTGAAATAGCCGGGAGAGCCGGCACCTGAGACAAAAAAACCAGTGGCTGTCAGACCGATGCGGTGATTTCCGGAAAAGGTATATCCTAGATTGGCGCTGAAGCCGGTTTCGGAATCGGTTCCAGTATTTTCATAGGTGTCTCCACCGCCAATTGTATAATCTTCCAGAGTTCTATAGGTCAGACTGCCGGAAAAATCGAAACCGTTTTGTTGAAAAGTTGCGCCAAAATCAGTGTCAAAAGAGCCGAAGCTGTCTGCTCCACCTGATAGAGTAAAAGAGTTCTTGGTACCACGCCGGGTGATGATATTGATCACACCGCCCATTCCGGCTGAACCATATTGCACAGCGCCGGGACCTCGGATAATTTCAATCCGTTCAACATTTGCTGTGAGAATCTTTGCCACATTTCCGCTGCCGGCTCGACGGCCATCGAGGAGTACCAGCACATGACCCTGAAGATCATTGCCATGTGTGTCGGTACGAAAACCGCGGATAGCAACCGAAGTCAAGCTGCCTGGATATTTTTGTATATGGCCAAGACCTTTTTCAGCCAACAGGTCACCGACATTTCTACCAGTAGAAAGCGCTATTTCCTCACGCTCGATAATGGTGAGATGGGCGCTCACTTTTTTCTTTGTTTCCGCGTCTCTACTTGCGGTTACAACAACTTTCTCCATCATGGAAGGTTTGGCCGGCTTTGCGGCAACTGCCTGCTGCAGTCCCACACAGGCAAGTAACTGGATAGCTAACACAGGGTAAAGCTTTTTCATCATTTTACTCCTTGCTGTGGTGTGTTGCAGTCCGGATCAAAAAAAAATCCCCGGACCAATTATTCATTGATCCGGGGATGCCCTGGTTTAATCCACAGATACTTGCCGAAAATCTCTTGTCCACGGAAATTCTCGCGGATGAATTACATTTCATCCCGTACGGCATTCTCACTCTTGCCGTACTGTTTTCAGGCAGGTCTTCTGACTTTTCCTCTCTTTTAACAGCCTTCCCATTCCGCTTTAGCGGAACAGTGGCATTCAACGGCTAAAAGAGTTCCCCGTATGGCGGGGCAGGTTTACAGCGGCGGGCCCGTTCCGGAATTACACCGGATTCCCTCTTCGTCCATAAAATGGACACCTGAAAATATACTATCATCACTTACTGCAGTTGGACAACAATGTCAATATGGGAGTTAAACACGATCGGCAGGTAATCCCGAAAAGAATTCGTAATTGCCAATAACCTTAAGGGAGTAATCGCCTAAGAAGTGGTCCGATTGTCAAGCCCTGTCCCAGGATGGAAAACACTACAACTACGTAAGTCACAGCCAGAATGAGATCACGAGTTTCAGATGGTGGTAGAGAAAGGGCCAAAGCTACTGAAATTCCTCCTCGCAAACCACCCCATGTTAATACTTTTATAACATGAGGAGTGAAGGTCCGGAATCGAAAGAGTTTGAGCAGGTTCACAGGGATAGAAACGCTGATCATCCGTGATGCCAATATCAGAGGAATGGCTATGCACCCTATCAGCAGCTGATCCCAGTTCATACTGATAACGATGATCTCCAGACCTATGAGAAGAAAGAGAACAGCATTGAGGATTTCATCAATCAATTCCCAGAATGAATCGAGCCGCTCCCTGGTCTCCTCCGACATGGCAAAACTGCGACCATGGTTTCCGATTAACAGTCCTGCCACCACGATGGCAATGGGGGCGGAAAAATGTAGATGTTCGGCAAGAGCATAACCACCCGTTACAAGAGCCAGCGTGAGCAGAATTTCCACCTGGTAATTGTCAACCTGTTTCAGCAGCCAGTTGGTTACGATTCCGGCACAAAAACCGAAAATAACGCCGCCTGCCGCCTCCTGAACAAAGAGAAGACCAACATCAGCACCACTCAACTCCTGCTTGCCCGTTGCCATCTGAAGAATGACAAGGAATATCACCACGCCAACACCGTCGTTAAACAAAGATTCACCGACAATCTTGGTCTCCAGACTTTCAGGTACTCCGAGTTTTTTGAGAACTCCCATGACTGCTATGGGATCGGTTGGTGAGATGAGAGCGCCGAAGAGCAGTGCATAAATAAATGGCAACTGAAAACCAAAAAGTGAAGCAACTCCCCAGAATAAAACAGCCACTAAAAAGGTTGAGGTCAGCACACCGACCGTAGCCAGGGCTCCGATTACCCGATACTGGCTCCGCAGACTGGAAAGATCCACATGCATGGCACCGGCAAACAGGAGAAAACCGAGCATTCCATGCAGCAGAGTTTCGTTGAAATCAATAGCATTCAACAGTTCTTTTGCCTGGAGGTTGACCTCAGGCAATAGTTGATCCGCTGCTATTAAACCAAGAGAAAAAACCAGGCTAATCAGCATCAGGCCAATGGTGTTGGGCAGTTTTATCAATTTGTAGTTGATAAAACTGAAAAAGGCTGAAAGAGTCAACAGAGAAGCGATGATTTCAAAAAGTCCCATGATTTTGTTGGCAATAGAATAAAGAGTAAAGTCGAACAGTTTTTCAGCCCGGTTTATTTTCCAGGCTCACAGTTTTAAAAAAAGAGAAAATGAAAGATGGTGTTTCTTTTTATCTACTTTTCAGCTCTTTCTGCTGATCTGAAAAAAACGGCCCTTAATTATCGCCCGCAGGTCCTCGGATTTAAGCTCGATGTCCAGACCGCGTCTGCCTGCGCTCACAAATATCGTATCATTTGATTGGGCCGATTTGTCGATAACGGTTTTCAACCGTTTCTTCTGTCCTATCGGGCTGATACCGCCCAGGATATATCCGGTTGCCCGCTCGGCATCCTTTTTATCGGCCATAGCAGCTTTTTTCACACCGGCTGCCTTGGCAAACTGTTTCAGGTCAAGTTGGTGCAATACAGGCAAGATCGCAACTGCGAAACTGCCGTCATTCAATCGAACGATGAGCGTTTTGTAGATCCTTTCAGGAGATACTTCCAGTTTATCAGCCGCTTCCTCTCCATACGACGATGATAACGGATCATGCTCATATTGATGAATGGTAAATGGTGTTTTTGATTTTTTCAGCCGTTGAATTGCCGGAGTCATTATTTTACTTCTTCCTAAATCTATGAGCAGCCTTTAATTTCTGCAATCATCTGTTTTGGTAATGTGCTTTTCTTTTTTCCAGAAAGGCTTTTGTCCCTTCCCGAAAGTCATCTGTAGAGGCGGCCAGGCCAAACAGATCTGTCCCAATCCGGGTCGATTCTTCAATGGAAGAATCATGACCCCGATGAACAGCCTGCCAGGTCAGATCAACAGCCTGGGGAGAATTTGCAAGTATCTGCTCTAGCAGTTGCTGCCCTTCTTCTTTTAGTTTTTCCAGGGGTGCCGTCCGATGGACAAGACCGATCTGCTGGGCTTCTTCGGCATCAATCATTCTGCCGGTAAGCAGCAGTTCAACAGCCCGGCTTTTCCCAATGAGACGCGGCAGACGGGTAGAGCCTCCCCAACCGGGTATCGCTCCAATGCACACTTCCGGTTGTCCGAGTTTTGCCGAAGCTGCCGCTACCCGCAGCATGCACGACTCTGCCAGCTCAAGTCCACCCCCTAAGGCAAAACCGTTAATAAGGGCAACCGAGACTTTACCCAGGTTTTCTATAAGATGGGTAACCGACGTTGCCAGTCGCGCCAATTCCCGGACCTGCATTGGCGTAGCCTGATTAAGAAAGCTGATATCGGCGCCGGCACAGAAGGCTTTATTGCCTGCTCCGGTTATGCAGAGAGCCCGAATCGAGGAATCATCCCTGATTTTTTCCAGCTCTTTTTTTAATTCGAGAAGCAGTGGTCTGTTGAGCGCGTTCAACACTTCTGGACGATTCAGGGTTAAATAGGTAATTGGTTCTTGGTGTTCGCAGATCAGCAGTGGTTTGTTCTCAGCCATTCTCTCCTCCATAACCTGATTAAGTCTTTTTGTTCACCTGGAAATTGTAGTCTTTTGGAGCCGGTTTTCAAGTCAAATAAAAACGAGTCAACATCACGTAGCTGGTAAGGCCAGTCAAGCAACAAATAGCCATACTTACAATACTTGTCATTACCATACATTCCATGTAACAGGAATTTTCAAGATAAATAGTTATGTTAAGTTCCAGATAAAAATTGACAGATAGGGAGGAATTCCATACAGTATTCCTGGTTAGACCAGTGTTAATCAGATATATTTTTCTTGGTACACACGTATGATACTCGCACAACTCTCTATCTACCCCCTTGGAGAAGGCAGCAGTCTTGGTCCTTTTGTCCGGGAAGGTGTAAAAATCATCGAGGAGTCCGGTTACACATACCAGGTGGGCGGCATGTCCACTGCCGTTGAAGTTCCTCAACTACAAGATCTTTTCGACCTGGTTGCCAAGATCCGCCAGGCTCAGCTCGATAAAGGCGCCAAACGTCTTGTCATGGAGATCAAAATTGACGATCGACACGACAAAAAAGCAACCCTGAAAAGTAAAATCGATTCTGTTGTCACAACATCTCACCCATAGGGGTGTCCCGGCACTTAGTCCGATCTCAACCAAGTAAGAATAATAAGGGTCTGTCATGGCTGACAAGTTACAACTAGACCGGGGACAATTGTTTGATAGCTGGGCGAAAAAGTATGACAACTGGTTTACCGAGCCCATTGGACGCCTGGTAAAGCATTATGAATCGCAACTCCTGCTCGACCTGCTGAAACCAATTGCCGGGGAGCACATACTTGACGTCGGTTGCGGAACGGGCGTCTTTTCGGGAGATATACTCGCCAGCCAGGCACAGGTTGTCGGTCTTGACATTTCCCTGCCAATGCTTTCCTACGGAATACGAAAACTACAGGACAAGCACTTTCACGGAATTGTCGGTGACCTACTTGAATTGCCGTTTGAAGATGAATCCTTTGAGAAGGCCTATTCAATAACAGCGCTCGAATTTATTACCGATGCCGGAACAGCCGTGGCTGAACTCAACAGGGTCACCCGCAGGAACGGAACCATTGTGTTGGCAACCCTTAACAGCCTAAGTCCATGGGCCCAAAAAAGGATCAAAGATGCCAGGGACGATCATTCGGTTTTCAGAAACGCCATCTTCAGGTCCCCGGAAGAACTAGTCGACCTTGTGCCGGGAGAACCGACTGTGAAAACGGCCATTCATTTCCTTAAAAGTGATGACCCGGTACTTATCCCGGCAATAGAGGCAGAAGGCAGCCAAAAACAACTGAACACGGGAGCTTTTGTGGCACTCTCCTGGAGAAAACAGTAAGGCCTGAATCCGTAAAAATCCACTAGCGCTGCATCTTTGCTTGATTTAACCGTCCGACAATAGGGAGCTATATCGAGCAGTTAAATCAAGCAAAGCTATAGCATTAGCGAATGATCACGGGTTCATGTAATAAATCCCATCCACAACTTAATTAATGGTGTTCCCATGGAAGAACAGGTATTTCAGGCCATCGAACGAAAGAAAATCTCCCTGCAGATCGTTGAGCAGATCCAGGAACTGATAACTTCCGGTAAATTGAAGGTGGGGGAATGTCTGCCGCCTGAAAGAAAGCTGATGAAAGTATTCAGTGTCAGCCGACCAACTCTGAGGGAAGCTCTCAATATGCTGGCAACCATGGGATATATTGAGCAAGCGGAGCGACAGAGAACAAAAGTTAAATCACTGATTCCTGGAAGCATCACCGATCCGATGCAAATGATGCTTAAAGAAAATGCCCAAACGGCCCTGGAGCTGATCGAGGCTCGGTCGATCATAGAAATCGGCAATGCCAGGCTTGCCGCAATAAGGGCAACCGATGAAGATATCGTCGCACTGGAGAAGTGTATCGAAGATATCCGAAGCAAGCAGGGGAAATATCCCGGATTAACGGATGCCGATGCCGATTTCCATCAAACAATTGCCCGGGCGACCCATAACAATACCCTGGCCCATCTGATGTATTCCATTTATCACCTGCTCAAAGAAAAAGTAGTCTTCTGCTATTATACAGAGCACACGGACTACATCTTCTCCCAGCATTGCGATATTGTGGATGCCATTAAACTGAGGGATGAACAGCAGGCGGCAGAGGCAATGGAAGCCCATCTGGCATTTATAAAAAAACTTCTGCTGGAAAAACTCAACAGTGAGAAGCAGTAAAACACTTGTTAAAGCTTGGGAACCCTGCCCATAGCCAGAGTACCTGTCCGAACGATTTTCTCAATACCCAATGGTGTTAATATATCGACAACTGCCTGGATCTTTGATTCCGGACCGGTTACTTCGACCGTGTACGATTTTCTGCCGACATCAACCACCTTGCCCCGGAAAATATCAATGACCCGGAGAACTTCCGCCCGTGTCTGGGTATCCGCTCTCACCTTGATAAGAGCAAGCTCCCTTTCGACATACTCTTTATTCTGAATATCCGTTACTCGAATAACATCAATCAATTTATGGAGCTGTTTGCTGATCTGCTCAATGATCTTGTCATCACCCCTCGTGACCAGGGTGAGGCAGGAAATGCCGTCATCAAGTGTTTCCGAAACGCAAAGACTTTCTATATTGAACCCTCTTCCGCTGAATAAGCCGGTTATCCTGGACAGAACACCGGGCCTGTTCTGGAGAAGGACGGACAATGTATGTTTCATACTGTCAAATCCCAAAATAAAAAATGACGGAAGTATAAACTGGTTTCACACTCCCCTGATCCATCTCACCGGTTAAACGACCGGTGAGATGGAAAAACTCTCAATTGAATGTCTTAGACAAGGAGCATCTCGGTGGTTGCTGCACCAGCCGGAACCATCGGGAAAACACACTCTTCCCTGGCAATGGCAAACTCCATAATGACGATATCATCGGTGGCGAGCCCCTTCTTGAGAACGGACTCAACCTCGCTGGACTTGGTTGCCCGCATACCGACGGCACCATACGCCTCAGCCAGCTTAACAAAGTCGGGAGTAACCTCCATTACGGTAGCGGCGTACCGCTTATCGTAGAACAACTCCTGCCATTGGCGGACCATGCCGAGATAATTGTTGTTTAAGAGAACAACCTTAATGGGGCAATTGTACTGTTTGGCAGTGGCAAGTTCCTGAATGACCATTTGCAAAGAGCCGTCACCCGCAATGTCGATAACCGTTTTATTGGGAAACGCCATTTTAGCACCGATTGCCGCCGGCAGGCCAAATCCCATGGTCCCGAGGCCACCGGAACTGATGAGTTGCCGTGGATTAACAAATTTATAGAACTGAGCGGTCCACATCTGATGCTGGCCGACCTCAGTAGTAATGATCGCCTCGCCTTCGGTCAATTCATTGAGTTTCTCTATGACGTATTGCGGTTTAATGGTATCCCCTTCACTCTTATATCTCAAAGGATGTTTATCATTCCATTCCTTGATTTCGGCAAGCCATGGTTCATGGCTTTGGGCAGCATTCTTGATATCACTCTCATTCTCGGCGTTAAACCAGTTATTCATCGCCGTCAACGCATATTTACAATCCGCAACGATGGGGATATCCACCGTCACGTTCTTACTGATCGATGTGGGATCAATATCAATGTGTATGATCTCGGCATTTGGAGCAAAGGCATCAAGACGTCCGGTAACACGATCATCGAATCTGGCACCGACTGAAATCAGCAGATCGGATTTATGTACAGCCATATTAGCCACATAGGTGCCATGCATTCCGAGCATGCCCATCGACAGCTCGTGATCACCGGGAAAACCGCCAAGCCCCATAAGAGTCATGGTAACCGGAATATTGAGTTTGATCGCCATCTCAGTCAACTCTTTATAGCTGTTGGAGTTGATGACACCGCCTCCAACATAAAGAACCGGTTTTTTGGCATTCATGATTTTTTTGCATGCCTTGGAAACCTGTCCGATATGCGGCTCATATGTGGGCTGATAGGTCTGCATCCTGATCGGTGTTTTCTCCGGATACTCAATGATGGTATTGAGTACATCTTTGGGCAGATCGATCAGTACCGGTCCTGGCCGTCCGGTCCTGGCAATATGGAATGCTTCCCGGATAGTGGGAACCAGGTCGTCAGCATTGGTCACCAGATAATTGTGCTTGGTACATGGTCGTGTAATACCAACAATATCGACCTCCTGAAAGGCATCGTTTCCGATCAGAGGAGTCGGAACCTGGCCGGTCAGAACAACAAGCGGAATTGAGTCATAATAAGCAGTGGCAACACCGGTTACGCCATTAGTCGCACCCGGACCGGAAGTTAACAGGGCCACACCAACCTCTCCAGTCGCTCTGGCATAACCATCAGCCGCATGAACAGCCCCCTGCTCATGCCGAGACAGGTAATAGTTGATCTCCTCCACATCGAACAACTCATCATTTACATCCATGATTGCTCCGCCGGGAAATCCGAAAATGGTATTAACTCCTTCCTCTATGAGACACTTGACAACGCCCTTAGCGCCTTTCATCTTTTCCATGAACCCTTTCCTCTGTCTATATTAGTTGAACATTAAACTGATGTATAAAAAACGTTGTTGAAATCGAACAATTCAAGTCGAACCGTTCCTGACTTCGAATTAACGTTCCATATAAACTATCTTGTTATCTTTAATCAATAAGAATTATTACTACAATGCAAGTAATCGCCATACCGATCTTCAACCAGTGGTCGGCGATGCCTTTTCCATTTGTTTCTGCAGGTTGACTAGCAAATGAAGATGTGTATTTCAGCAAACTTGTTAAATTACTGCATATAGGAATCTATGGCAAGGTTTCATGCACAAGAATCAGGAAGAATAGGATTGAGGATGATGTTGGTGGATTTGAGTTCGAGGACTGAAAGTCCGGCAATACCAGCAAGCTCGTGCAGCCGGTTTTATAAAGCGAACCGCAGAATATCGAACAGGAAATGTCGAATGACGAAGTGATCAAGAGTTTTTTCGGTCACAAAACCCGCAGAGGAACTAAATATTATTCCGTCCTTTATCATTCAATATTTCTTGCTCGATATTCGAATTCGCTGTTAAAATGGAACCGCTGAAAGAATACTGACCATCTAAAAGGAGAGTGTTTCAAAGGCACCCCACTTTTTGGTCAAGGGGATTTGGTATTTCCGTATCGATTGTAACTGACCTTGTCGTACTGCAGGGATGATTTGGAGTGCCCCTGCTTTGTTGCTGTCGGATAGCCGATGCCGATTATGGATTCGACAACCATCCCGTTTTTCAGTCCAATCCGTTCGGCCACAAACTCCTCCGCGCTCTGTTCTCCACTATGTTCCCTCAGCCGAATCTGGACCCAGCAGCTGCCCAGCTCCATATCGGTTGCCTGCAGATGAACAAGGATGGAAGCAATAGAGGCATCCTCCACCCACACATCCGATTTTTCAGGATCAGCAACAACCACAATTGCCAGGGAGGCGTTTTTTAAAAAACTCGATCCATGGGTTTTTGCCCGTGAAAGATCAACGATTGTTTCCTTATCGGTAACCACTACAAATTCCCAGGGATTAAATCCCCTTGAAGACGGTGAACGGAGCGCCGCTTCAACGAGAACATCAATTTTCTCTTTTTCAACCGGTCGATCTTCAAATTGGCGGATGCTCCTGCGTTTTTGCAAAAGTTCGATGAACATGAGCTTTCTCCCTTAATCGTTTATTCTTTCACCGGACACATTGTGGCTTTTAGAGCGGCAAGAACAGTCAGATTGTAAATGTCGTTGGTTTTAGCCCCCCGCTGAATGATATGGGCCGACTTATCCAGACCGACCAGGATTGGTCCGATGGCATCGACTTCACCCAACATCATAAAGAGTTTATAGGCGATGTTGGCTGAGTTGAGTTCCGGAAAAATCAGGATATTGGGCTCGCCTTTCAATTCTGAAAATGGAAAAATATCGTCCCGAAGTTCGGTATTAAAAGCTATATTGGCCTGCATTTCTCCATCGACTTCAAGTTCTGGAGCCAGTTCCTTGATCAGCTTAGTCGCTCTGGCAACTTTTTTTGCGCCTTCACTGTTTGAATATCCAAAGTTGGAATAGGACAGCATGGCAATCTTCGGTTCGATATCAAATGTTTTGACAAAATCCGAAACCGCAATGGCAATATCGGCAAGCTGGTATGCATCAGGGTTGATATTGACGGTGGTGTCGGCAAAGAAAAGCAGTCTGTTCTTAAACACCACCATAAACACACTGGCCACCGTTTTTTGTTTCGAGCTTCTGTCAATACAGGAAAACACACACCGGAGAGCCGAGGGATACGGTTCGGCCTGGCCATAAACCATACAGTCGACCTCACCGCCGCTCAGCATCATCGATCCAAAATAGCCCATATTTTCCCTCAGCAGCTTTACAGCATGGTCATGGGTAATTCCTCTACGCTGTTTTCTTTTAAAATATTGAAGACCATATCGTTCCACATGTTCAGGTTCAGATGCAGGATCAATAATCTCAATACTCTCTTTTTCAGCACCGTATTTAACCAGCAGTCTCTCAATTTTCTCTCTGTCGCCAAGCAGAACAGGGATGGCAAGCTTCTCATCCTTAACACGGATGGCTGCTCTGACAATATGTTTATTATTGCCCTCAGGATAGACCACTCGAACAGGATTCTGTTTTACCCGATTGGTAATATGCCGCAGAATCGATTTTGACATGCCAAGCGTTGATTCAAGGTGCTCCGTATATGCTTGTAAATCCTGAATCGGTTTTCTGGCAACCCCACTCTCCATTGCCGCTCTGGCCACTGCAGGAGTAATACGCAACAGCGCCCGTGGATCAAAGGGCGTGGGAATGAGATACTCCGGCCCAAATTCAAATCGTTCAACACCATAAGCATGCAACACCTGCTCCGGCGCCTCTTCTTTAGCCAGGGCTGCAATTGCTCTGACTGCAGCCACTTTCATCTCCGTATTGATCGCCTTGGCCCGAACATCCAGCGCTCCCCTGAACAGAAATGGAAAACAGAGAACATTATTGACCTGATTCGGGTAATCACTTCGTCCTGTTGCCATAATACAATCAGGCCTCGCCTCCCTGGCATCGGGATAGGAGATTTCCGGTTCCGGATTGGCGAGCGCAAAGATGATGGGATCTTTTGCCATGGATACAACCATCTCCTTGCTGAGTGCACCGGCAACGGAAACACCGCAAAAAACATCAGCACCTTCCATTGCCTCAGCCAGGGTTCTTAAATCGGTGTCACAGGCAAACCGATCCTTATACGGGTTCATGGACTCCTGCCGGCCTTTAAAAATAACACCCCTGGAGTCGCACATGAGCAAATTCTCTTTTTTCAACCCCAAATCGACAAACATCTGGGCACAGGCAATTCCCGCAGCTCCGGCGCCATTGAAAACAGCCCTGACCTCACCTATCTTCTTTCCTGTCACCTCCAGGGCGTTTAAAAAAGCAGCAGCCGTAATAATGGCTGTTCCGTGTTGATCATCATGAAAAACAGGAATATCAACCTCTTTCTGTAAAGTTTCCTCTACATAGAAACACTGCGGCGCTTTGATATCTTCCAGGTTAATCCCCCCAAAAGTTGGAGAAATAAGCTTGCAGGTCTTGACGATTTCATCAGGGTCCTGTGAATCAACTTCAATATCGAATACATCGATATCGGCAAAACGCTTGAACAAGGCTCCCTTACCCTCCATAACCGGCTTTCCGGCAACAGCTCCGATATTACCGAGGCCAAGTACAGCCGTGCCGTTTGTCACTACCGCAACCAGATTGCCCTTTGCCGTATACTCATAGGCGTCATCGCCATTTTCGGCAATTGCCTCACACGGCCCTGCTACTCCTGGACTGTAGGCAAGAGAAAGGTCCTTCTGGGTTGCAAACGGTTTGGTTACTACAACTTCTATTTTACCCTTTCGTCCTGTTCGATGATATTTCAGGGATTCACTGTAAATAGCTTTATTCATATCATGGCTCCTTCACCATTTTATTTCATCTATCAGATAATCTTTTCTTTACACTCAAAACCGGCAGGCTCGTGGAGCAGGTTTTGAAAAAACGAACCGCAAAATATCGAATGACAAATAACGGAAATGTATGAAGTGTCATTTAAGTTATTTGGGACGATAATACTCTTTACCACTTTGTCATTCGACATTTCTTGTTCGATATTCGATATTCGCTGTTATAAACTTAACCACCGACTGAAAGCTGTCTGTTTAAAATACGTAGGTTTCAACCTTAAGCAAAAACAATAAACACCGGGCAATACAGCATCAATCAACTCCAGCTCAATCTTGGAACCTATCATAACAGCAGGTGAGCTGCAAACTTCGACCACATCCTGGTAAGACCAGATGCCAAAAATCGTTTTTCGCCTTTATACTCTCGTCCTACCAGCAGTTAAAATAAATTTTTTTATAATTGATCATCAATCTTTTTCATGAAACAGCACCTACAAAGTAGTTGAGAAAACATAGTGCTATGGTATTTTCTTTTTATCGCTGTTTCATATATCGTTTGATGAAAAAATCAACAGCTTTCTGAATCCATACCAGGCATTTCTGGTCTTACCAGATACAATTGCTTGAAAATCATGTGGCTACACTGGACTGGGAATCCATGTTCTTGTTTTTCAGCAAAACCGAAGAGGAGGTCTCCTGCAACCACGGTATCTGAAGTATCCCCTAAGGAAATAACTATGAACACCATCCAACAACTGGAGCAGTTGAAAAAACAAAGAGCAGAAGCCA
>CAZLGM010000055.1:3835-17117 GCA_964558875.1 uncultured Desulfocapsaceae bacterium | reverse complement strand
ACCACTTCCTCCACATCCCATTCATTGGGGATATCGGGAGCGACAAGAGAATAAAACCGCTCTGTCAGCTGGGCCATATTCATAGACCTGAGTCCGTAACGAGGTTTGTTGTTTGTGCTATTGAATACTCACAGGCTTAATCTGAGAACAGAGGATCAGAAGATGGAATCGACCATGTCTGTGAGAGCGTCAAGCAATTCAGGGTCGTCGGTGAGCGGCTCGACAATCCCGGAAAGGCAGGCCGTCCGGATATCGATTCCCATGGAGATCAGCTTGCCGGCTTGAATCAACAGCCTGGTGCTGGCGCCTTCGGGCAGACCGGAGTCTTTCAGGCTGCGGGTCATTGTTGCAAGTTTGACAAGGGAAGTGGCAAGTTCTTGCTTCATGTCACCCTCGGTGCTGACAATTTCAGCTTCCCTTTCAGGGTCCGGATAATGAAAGGTTAGGGCAACAAACCGCTGTCTGGTTGAGGGCTTGAGGTCCTTTATCACGCTTTGGTAACCGGGATTATAAGAAACAGAAAGCATGAATTCGGCAGGGGCGGTCAACAGCTCTCCCCTTTTTTCAATGGGCAGCTCCCGCCGGTCATCGGCCAGAGGATGGATAACTACGGTGGTATCTTTTCGTGCTTCGACGATTTCATCGAGATAGCAAATCGCCCCGGCTCGTACGGCCAGGGTCAGGGGCCCGTCTGTCCAGACAGCTTCTCCGGCCCTGATCAGATAGCGGCCGACCAGATCGCTGGTGGACAGGTCGTCGTGGCAGGAGACCGTGATCAGTGGTCGTTCCAGTTTCCAGGCCAGGTATTGCATAAACCGGGTCTTGCCGCATCCGGTTGGACCTTTAAGCAGCAGGGGCAGCCCGTTCTCATAGGCGGAAACGGCAATTTTGATTTCATTGCCAATGGCAAGATAATAGGGTTTTTCGGTGATGATATGTTCTTCAAGACGCATAATAACGAATGAGTAGTTGTTTGTAATGGGTAAATGACAACCACTCCATGTCAATGCATACCGAGCCGGAGCGGTTGATAAACAAAACACCCGCAATACTCTGTTCATCTCGAATGAATACGTCAAGTCTTTCAGTTGAAAAAGAGGAAGGGGAAGGACGGGGAAAGTTTTTTTACATTAATCTTTCATTCTACTATGTGGTCCACTACATATATCCTATATGTCCAAATAGCCTGTTACGACTTTATTTTTCATATGCAAAATCCTTTTAAAGCTTGGGCATACTTACTTATGAATTCAATAGCCTGCTCAGGCACCTTGGTTTTTAAATAACGATTATGATTATTTGTCCACTCGCGGGGAAGGGTGTAAAAAGCAATTACTTATCACCTAACTATGCAGAAGAAAGGATTGAAGGTTGGATATCGGGATTTAATCGAGTCACACCCAGGTCAGCCTCGCTCAAAAAAATTGCCCTCTAATCGTGCCACAAAACAATTCTGTTCCATAAATACAGACGAAACAATATCTATCCATCAGTAGCTCATGAACAGGGTTGTATACTAATTCCTTTTTATGAGAGACAGGTATTTCCAAAATCTCTGTACCTATCATAAATATTCCCTGAGCAGGAGATGAAAAGAAAAGAGAAAAAGGTCAGCAACATACTTGACCTCTTTCCGGGATCTGAGTAATAACTGCTCCAGATGACGTTTCTCTGACCGTCCTGTCTTTTAAGTTGAAGTAATTCGTTCTGTTGTTATCTTTGCTTTACAGACTATGTGTGCAGTGGAGTTTTGAACGATTCTTGACAATTTATATAAGTCCTGTAATGAAACATTCTATGAAAAAGGCTATTCATCCTGGACTTATTTTTTCTTTACTGTTCATCCTTCTGTTCACTGCCGGCTGTCTTCATGGAAGATCCCAACCGACAGCTATTCTTGGAAAACTTGATCTTTCGGGACAACATTTCACTGATGACAACGCTTTTTCCCTGAATGGTGAATGGGAATTTTACTGGCATCACCTGCTCTCTCCCAACGATTTCTCCAAACAATCCCGCCTGAATCCTTCCAGCTTTATCAAAATCCCGGGCTACTGGAACAGGCAACCAGGTCAAAAAAAGTCATACCCGGTGGACGGCTTCGGCACCTTCCGGCTGCATGTTAAACTCCCTGAACAGTCAAGTGGTCTGGCCATAAAAATAGGCGAGATCTATACCGCCTATAGATTGTGGATCAATGGAGAAATAGTTGCAACCGTAGGCAAAGTCGGGGTTCAACTGACCGACATTGAACCCGGTCGACAACTCCAACTCATTGAACTCCGAGACAATCAGCAGGATCTTGAGATAGTCCTCCAAGTCTCTAATTTCCATTATCCACTCAGTGGTATAGCTAATCAGGTCTCTATTGGCCCGAAAAAATCCCTGAAAGAAGATCTGGAAACAAGATTTGTCCTTGGCATAATTATTTTAAGCTCTCTTCTGATGATAGGTTTATATAACCTTGTTCTCTATGCTGTGAGACCCAGGGATCGTTCTTTTTTATATCTAGGTCTTCTTTGTATTCTTATAGTTGCTTTTTATGACCTGGTGGATATTCACGTTTATCTGTTATATGTTTTTCTGCCGAATCTTTCCTGGGCAAACCATGCCCGTATCACATTCATCAGCTATTATCTGAGCTTGCCCTTTTTATATCTCTTTTTTCAAACACTCTTCCCCCTTGAAACATCGAAACGTATAGGATGGATGTTTACAGGTATTTCTGTTATTTTTTCTCTTTTTTTCCTTGTCACTCCAAGCCATATCTCTATTCAGTCAGTTCCGCTCTTTGAAGTTGTTTCATTTACCTGCCTGGCTTACCTGCTCAAAGTTACCCTGTCAGCATTCATGCAAAAACGAGAAAGCAGCGTGTATATTCTGGGTGGACTCGTCATTCTTATTTTGACGGCAATTAACGATATTCTCTTTGAATACAATATCATTCAGAGTACATGGCTGTCTCCTATCGGACTCCTCGTAATGATACTCTTTCACTCCTTTGCAATCTCTCTGAGATCATCAAAGGCCTTTACAGCAGTCGAGAGGCTCTCTTTAAAACTACAAAAACAGAATATTGAGCTCTCGCGAATGGACCGGATTAAAGACGAGTTTCTGGCCAACACATCCCATGAACTAAAAACCCCTTTACATGGAATTATCGGCATTGCAGAGTCGCTTATAAAAGGGAGTGGTGGACAGATATCTCAAAAAGCAAAATACAACCTGAAACTGGTAACAGCCAGCGGTAAAAGGCTGGCCACCCTTATCAACGATATTCTCGATTTTTCTAAACTCCGCAATGATGACTTACATGTTGTTAAAAAAGCTGTGGATATGCATGGTTTGATTAATGTTGTCTTAACAGTATCAAACACGCTTCTGGTCAACAGAAAAAAAGAAAATCAGGTGGAGCTGAAAAACAACATTCCAACAGACTTCCCATCAGTTGCGGGTGATGAAGACAGGCTGCAGCAGGTTTTTTATAATCTGGTTGGCAATGCTATTAAATTTACCCGGGAAGGGGGCATCACCATCAGTAGTGAACTGCAGGACAGCAGGGTAGCCATCCATGTACAGGATAGTGGTATCGGTATTGCTGAGAGTGATTTTGAACGAATTTTCACATCTTTTGAACAACTCGATGGTACTCTGACAAGAAAAATCGGTGGAACCGGTTTAGGCCTTGCCATAACAAAGCAGCTGGTTGAGCTGCATGGCGGCACAATTTCCCTTCAATCAACGATTGGCAAAGGGAGCTGCTTTACAGTGACATTGCCGATTTGGCAGTCAATTTCTGAGGAACAAAATGAAATCACCTATGGAAACAGTTCATTCTCTGATAATTCATCATTACCAACTGAATCCAAACCGAGTCCGAAAATAAAAAAACCTGCTGTCCAACCCGCAGAAGGGGCCATCCTGGTTGTAGACGATGACCCTGTCAATTTGCAGGTCGTGACGAATTACATGGAACTTGCAAAAAAAAAGACGCACGCATACACAAACGGCCATGATGCTCTTTCCTACATTGAAGACAATGGAAAGCCCGATCTCATTCTTTTGGATGTGATGATGCCGAATATGTCCGGATATGAAGTCTGCCGGAAAATAAGACTTATATATCCGCCCCAGGAGCTTCCCGTGATCATGTTGACGGCTAAAAGCCGGGATGAGGAAATCATCGAAGGGTTTCAGGCAGGTGCAAATGATTATCTTGTTAAACCTTTCACAGGTGATGAGTTGATGGCACGGATAGATATTCATTTAAGAGTCGGCCGTTCATATCAGACACTCAAGGAAAATATACAACTGAAAAAGGAGCTTGATTTACGCAAACAGACTGAACAGGATTTACACTTTACCCAAAACCGCCTTTCTGGAATGCTCAACAGTATCGACAGAGCCATGGTTGGCGTGAATGAAGCTGGTGAAATCAGTTTCAGCAATGAACCGTTTGCCAGGTTTATAGATATTCCGGCAGACTCTCTGTTGGGTACTCCTTTTATTGATCTTCTGAACCAAAGCTCCCACCAGACTGTCCGGGAACTGCTGGAGAACCAGATGATAGCCACCCGGACTTCCAGTCAGTCGAAATCCAGTCTCCATGTTGTTTTAAAAGGCAAAGAGATTCTGAACGTGGAGTTGGACTGGGTACTCCTTGAGCTTGAAGAAGAACGGCTGCTTGTTTTTGTTGTTAAGGAACAGGAACTCCCGGATGGAGCTTTTCACCTTATTGAGACCCTGAACAACAATCGGCTCATGCTCCGTGAACTGGAAGAGTCCCTCAACGGCATGACTCCAATAATTTTGGAAAAGCATCCGGAGTTCATCACCACTTTGCGTCATGTTGACCAATCACTCAATCATATTCAGGTTGCCTGTGATAAAGACCGGAAAGAAAACGGGTCACGTACCCTGATTGTCCAGGTAATGAATTTGGCCCTTCACTGCTGGCAACAGGAAACTAAGAGTTCAAAAGCGGATCTGGCTAAACAGTCCGGTCTATGGAAAGTGTATATGACCAAGGATGGTTATGAACGGACCCAGACTTTTGATAGATACCTGGACCTGGCGACTCTTCCCAAAATACCCAGACGCAAACAGGTTATTCAAACTGCTCAATTTGTCCTTGAAATTTGCAAAGACAACAACTCTTCCTGCCACGAACTCTCTACCGCTCTTTCTACTCTGCAAGCCATGTAGAATACACCCCAATTACCGCATCCATTTTTAGGCAACATAAAAAAAGTATAATTTCAATTTGTTACGACTGTATTAACAGTTTTAACACGGTATTTTATTGGAAAAGGAATGTCTCTTAGTAAATTCATTTCCTAAAGAAGACATGTATTCTTTTTCCCATAACCGTGTGAGATTCGACATGATTCCAACTGAATGGTTGTCCAGATATTCCATTGGCCGGCTCTGTTGCCTCTTTCTTTTTCTCTATTTTGCCCTGTTTCCTGTTGATACACTCCTTGCGGCAGATGCTACCAATAGTGGTACTATTAATGGTAACTGGAAAGGCACTGCAGGCGATGACAATTATACAAATGAGACCGGTGCTACAGTTAAAAAGAGCATTGATATGACCCAGGGAGGCACTGATACCGTAATTAATAAAGGGACTGTGGGTAAGCATATCACCGGCGGCAGTAGTTCCGGCAACACAGTAGATAACTCAGGAAATGTCGGTTTGAACATGACCGGCAGCTACAATAAAAAGAATGACAGTTCTGGAGGATCAAACACGGTAAAAAACAGCGGTACTGTCGGTGATAATTTCTATGGCAGCTATAATGAAGGGAGAAGAAGCAGAGGTGGATCAAATACTGTTTCAAATAGCGGTAAAGCCAAGGCGTCGATTATTGGCAGCTACAACGAGGGGAGAAAGAGCAACGGCGGTTTGAATATGATCTCCAATGACCGGACGGTTAATGGAGATATGGTTGGTAGTGAACCTGGGTGACCGGAGCAGCGGCGGCTCAAATACAATCGATAATTCGTACTTAGTAAAAGGGAACATCTACGGCAGCGCTAATTTTGGCGAAAAGAGTAGTGGTGGTTCAAATACTATCAGCAACAAAGGCAAAGTAAAAGGCAACATCTTCGGCAGCAATAATGAGGGGAAAAAGAGCAGCGGCGGGTTCAATAAGATCTTCAATGACTGGACGGTTAATGGAGATATCGTTGGTAGCGGCAACCTGGGTGACCGGAGCAGCGGTGGTTCAAATGCAATCGAAAATTTGAAGAAAGTAAAAGGTAACATCTACGGCAGCTTTAATTTGGGTAAAAAAAGTAGTGGTGGGTTCAACACTATCTCAAACTATGGAACTGCAAACTGGCTCTTGGGCAGTTACAACTTAGGAACAAAGAGCTTCGGTGGGTCAAATACAATTAACAACTGGGGTACTGCTGAGGCTATCTTCGGCAGCGATAATTCAGACTCCAGCAGTGGCGGCTTTAATACAATTAGTAATTATGAAACTACTGCAACTATCTTTGGCAGTCTCAATCTGCATTCCAGCAGCGGCGGCTTCAATACAATCTATAATTATGAGACTACTGCAAATATCTTTGGCAGTAACAATGTGTTTTCCAGCATTGGCGGCTTCAATACAATCTATAATTATGGGACTACTACAATGATCTTTGGCAGTCTCAATTCGATCTCCAGTAGTGGCGGTTCAAATAGAATTTATAACTATGGGAATGCTCTTTATATCTATGGCAGCGTCAATAGCTCCTACGACAGCGGCGGTTCAAACAGCATAGTAAACTATGGCAATATTTACTTGGATATCCACGGCAACGTTAATAGTAAATACAGCAGTGGCGGCTCAAATGTAATTTACAACTATGGGAATGTCGGCAAGGATATCTACGGCAGCAAAAATATTGACCACAGCAGCGGCGGCTCAAACATAATTGAAAACTATGGTCTTGTCGGCGGCAGCATCTACGGCAGCCATAACTCGGGCTCCAGTCATAGCAGGGGCAATATCATTACCAATCGGGGTCGGGTCATGGGCGATATCTGGGGCAGCTTCAACAATGATACCGATTCCTATGGCGGCGACGATACCATCGCCAACTATGGCTCTGTACTTGGCAATATCTACGGTATGGACGGCAACGATACCGTAATCATTGGCGGAGGTTCATTTCTGGGCGGCGTGGCTGACGGCGGTGACGGTACCGATACCCTTGGTTTTGATAATATGGGAACCATTGATCCCAGCCTGATCGGCACCAAATATATCAATTTCGAAAATTTCGGTATCTTTGGCGGCAATACCACAATGGTTGGCACCTGGAACTTTCCCACCTGGGACCTTACCATCCATAACGGCAACCTCTATGTCAATGGCACCCTGGTCATCAACCTGCTCACCATTGGTGCGGATGGATTGCTGGGTGGGACCGGAACCATCTTTGGCGATATTGTCAACTTCGGTACCATTGCCCCCGGCAACTCCATCGGAACACTGACGGTCAACGGCAATGTGACCTTTATGGACGGTTCCGTCTATCTGGTTGAAATTGCGGCCAATGGCGCATCTGATCTGCTCGATATAAATGGAAAACTCACCATAAATGGGGGCACAGTCGTAACTGCACTGCCCCGCGCCCTCTATACCAATGGCCGGCAATGGACGATTATCAAAGCCGATTCTGTTAACGGCCAATTCGACTCTCTTTCAACCAACCTGAGCAACTCCCAGACCCTCTCCCTCCACCTGGTTTACGGTTCAAAGACAGTTAAGCTGGTACTCTACCGCAAACCCTTTGAAGAGCTTGGAGAAACAAACAACCAGAAGAGTGTCGGCTCCGCCCTTGATACGATTGTGGGACTTGCCGGGGGAGAAATGGCCGCAACGATCATCTCCATGGATTTTGATATGAACCTGACTGAAATCAGGCAGGCCATGTCTGCCATGAGTCCTGAAATGTATACAGCCTTCGGAGGAGTCGGTCTGCAAATTAATAACAGCCTTGATCTTGCAGTTGCTCACCGTCAGACAGACAGTCGAATCCGCAAATTTTTTAAAGCATCAGATGGCTCCTCACATGAACAGGAGGTTTCTCAAACACAATGGAATTTCTGGGCCCAATCCCTTGGAGCCAAAAGTGATCGTGACTCGGATGAAGACTATATGGGGCATTCTCAGGAGATGACCGGGCTTGTCTTTGGTTTCGACCGAAGCTTTTTAAGTAAGTTTACAGCCGGGTTTAACCTGGGATACAGCGATTCGGATATTGACTTTGGAAATGGACACAGCGGCTCTGTTCAGGGCAAGCATATCGGTTTGTATGGAACAGCTGACCTTGGTTCTTTTTTTGTTGATGGCACCTTTTCCTATGGTGATTTCAACAACTCCGCTGTGCGGGAGATCAGCTTTGCAGGGCTTTATGCAAATGGATTCTCTTCCTTTGGCTCAGATGGATTCTCAGGACGTTTGAGGACCGGTTATGAATTTTCTTTGAGTTCCAACTGGCTGATTGCTCCCATGGCCGGTCTTAGTTATGGACAACTGAACCTGGGTTCTTTTACCGAATCAGGTGCTGCCCACTTAAGTGTTGATATTGAGGAGCAAAAGGTTGAGTCATTGGTCAGTTCTTTAGGTATTCAGGTGGCCGGCCGGATAGAGCTGGGCAATTGGAGATTTCTGCCAAGGGCGGAGTTGAGTTGGAGACGTGAATTCAAAGATGATGCACCAACGATCAGTGCAAACTTTGTCGATTACCCTGAGGCTCCGTTTAACGTTTCAGGGATTGAGCCTGTTTCCGACTCTACTGCTATTGATATGAGCTTTGTGGGTGAATATGGAAAGAGCCTTTCCTTTTATCTCGATTATACAGCTCTTTTCGGCAACGGCTTTACTGCTCACCAGGCTGCAGTTGGGGTGAGTTATCGATTTTAAGGTACCCCTCAAGATGTTAACATGCCGTCATGAGCCACATGGCTCGTCCTCTACGCATAGAGTATCCAGGTGCATGGTATCTTGTAATAAGTCGTCGCAAAAGAGGGAAAACATCTTTTCGAGCAATTCAATGTCCAAGTCCGAACTATAGCTGCAAAACACCGCGGTCTATCATCCTCGCAAACCTTTCACATCTCCGCTCTTTCAACTCCTCAACAATCATTTCGAACAATTTGAGCAAAATTATCAGGAAAAAATTTCAGTCAAATACGGCTTTTGAATGTGGTGACCTAAAGAAAGGGTTCGGAGTCTCCACTACGTTACGCTTACCTGCCCGTATTCGATGCCCTGATTGCCATCATGAATTCCTGCTTGCTTTCTCCTGTCGTGGACGATGGTTCTGTCTCCTCACTTCACCTCACCAAACTCCAAAAATCCGATCAGCGTCAACCATTGACAAGACTTCGAAGGTAGTTCAGCCATGCCTCAAAACCTTCTCCAGTTGTCGAAGAGCAACTGATCGATTCGATTTCCGGGTTGAGACGTTTGGCCTCACCCATGGCCTCGTCGACGGGAAAGTCGAAGTAGGGAAGCAGGTCGGTTTTGGTGACCACAAACAGGGATGACGAGGTGAAGGCTTTAGGATATTTAGCTGGTTTATCCGGCCCTTCGGGAACAGAGACCAGAACGACCCGTCGGTGTTCGCCCAAGTCAAAGGTGGCCGGGCACACAAGGTTGCCGACATTTTCTATGAACAGCAGTTTGATTGAATCGCCGTCCTTTTCTTCCTGGAGTTTGTGAAAACCGGTATGGATCATATTGGCATCCAGATGACAGGCGCCACCGGTAGTCAGTTGGATAACGGGAACACCTTTAGCTCTGATACGGTCGGCATCCCGCTCAGTTTCAATATCACCCTCAATGACACCGATATTGATTTCATCACCGATCTCATCAATCGTCCGTTCCAGCAGCGTTGTTTTGCCGGAGCCCGGGCTGGAAATCAGGTTCAGGGCAACAATGCCATGACTGTCAAAGTGGTTCCTGTTCTGAGCGGCAAGAACATTGTTGGCATCGAAAAGTGACTGGTGAACATCAACTGTTTGGGATGTCCCGTGTTCATGATCATGGTCATGGTGATGGTGTGGGTGGCAGCCGCAGGAATCGCACATAGTAAAATCCTCTGATGATAAAGGTTGCTAAAAAACTGTTATTACTCGAGTTCAATCTGGAGCAGGACCAGGTCTTCCGAACCGGTATGATTAAATATATATTCTCCGCATTCAGGGCAAATTTCCGGCTTTTCTTCTCTGGTACTGATCTCATAACTGCAGCCGGTGCAGCTGTAAAGAACAGGTGGCACCACTATTTCGAGTTCGGCGCCCCGGTAAATAGGGTTGTCGCCGGTCAGCACATCAAAACCGAATTGAAATGAATCGATTACAACTCCGGAAAGTATGCCGACTTCCATGGTCACCTTGGTCACTTTTTGCCGGTCGTTTTCCCGTACAAGATTGTCAAGTTGACCTAGAAGGTTCTGAACAAGGGATATTTCATGCATTGCTGAATCTGTAACGGTGAGTTGTCAATTCTTGGGTTGGACTGCGACGCCTATTTCCTCCAGTCGCTTGACCAGAATTTCGGCCATCTGGGGAACCCGGGGTTCGACAATAGGAGACAGTACAAGGTCCTGCTCCAGATCGGCGGGAACGACGCAGTAAAACTCCACTATGCTTGGAGCGGCATCCCGCAATTTGCAGATTTCAATAACCTCCAGCAGACCAAGCTGGTGGGGTGACATCCGGGTGCTGATCTTGCCGGCCCGCACGTCTTCCAGTTTAAAGGTGTGCATGGATCCAGGTTCTTCATCGATATCGACCACATCGATAACAAGGACCGGATCGCACTCTTCGAGGAAAGGGGACATGTAGATACCAGCGGTGCCGCCGTCGACAAGTTCCACATTTTCAGGAAACTGATAGTGCTCTTTGAGATAGTTGATGGTGTGAACACCAAAACCTTCATCGCCGATAAGGAGATTGCCGATACCAAGGATGCCGATTTTTTTAGTCATAATAAATTCGTTTTCTCTGCGTCTCTGCAGGTTTAAATTTTTATTAACAGATTCGTGGCAGCGGTTCTCCATGCAGAGGCGTAATTACCCTGGTACCGCCAACCGGTGTTTTTACAGTGACACGACCGCTTTTCCCTCCGGCCATCCGGCCGATAACAGCCGCCTCCCGTCCTTCGGAACAGTCCTGCATGATCGCCAGGGCATGTCCTGCAACACCCTCATCGACAATCACCAGGCACTTCCCTTCATTGGCCAGGTACAGCGGTTCAAGGCCTAAGAGCTCACAGGCGGCTCGAACTTGAGGCCGGATGGGAATAGCCTGTTCTTCGAGAGCGATACTGAGTTTCGACGCACCGGCAATTTCGTTGAGTGATGTGGCCACTCCGCCCCGGGTGGGATCACGCAGGACATGTACACTACCGGGCAGCTCGTCGAGCAGCCGGCCGACCATCTTGTGAAGCGCCATAGAGTCGCTTTCCAGTTTGCCTTCCATGGAAATACCTGCTCTACGGGTCATGATTGTAATTCCATGATCACCCATGGTTCCTGAGAGAATAACGGCGTCACCTTCTTTTGCCCCACCTCCGGAGATATCGACTCTGTCATCGACAATGCCGATACCGGAAGTGTTGATAAAAATTTTATCACCCTTGCCCTTGGGGACTACCTTGGTGTCCCCGGTGACAATAGGTACTCCGGCTTGAGTTGAGGCCTCTGAGATCGAAATAATGACCTTTTCCAGCTCGTCGAGACCAAAGCCCTCTTCCAGGATTAGTCCCAGGCTCAGCGCCAGAGGACGGGCGCCTCGCATGGCCAGGTCGTTGATAGTGCCGTTTACAGCCAGACAACCGATATCGCCGCCTGGGAAAAAGATCGGATCAACGACATAACTGTCGGTACTGAAAGCCAGTTTTCCCTGTTTGTTTTCAAGAACAGCAGCATCTTCCAGTGAATGGAGTTCCTGGTTGTCGAGGTGTTGTAAAAATAACTCGCTGATCAGGTCCTGGCTGGCAATGCCCCCGGAACCGTGATCAAGAAGGATTGTCTTTTTTTTCATTGTTTTTGTTTAAGGTTGTTTCTAACAGCGAATATTGATTATCGAACAAGGAATGTCGAATGACGAAGTGGTGAATAATCATATTCGGCCACATTAGACAACAGAACCACTTTGGGCCATTCCGTCCTTCAACATTCGAAATTCCTTATTCGATATTCTGCGGTTCGTTTTTTTTATACCGGCTGCATAAGCCTGCCGGTATTTATTCTATTCATCTCTTCCATATTTATGATACGCGGCGCAGGTTCCTTCACTGGAGACCATGCATGGGCCGACCGGATTGGACGGTGTGCAACGGGTATCAAACAGTGGACACCTGGGAGGTGTTGTTTTCCCTTTGAGGATTTCTCCGCAGCGGCATCCCCGGGCTTCCGAGGCATCCGGGAGCACGATATCAAAACGCACTTCTGCGTCAAAGTCTTCATATTCCTTGCGAATAGCCAGACCGCTGCCGGGAATCATGCCGAGTCCCCGCCATTCCGTGTCAACCGGTTCCATGATCTGATTCACCATTTTTCTTGCCCGGCTGTTGCCCTCCCAGCTGACCACTCTTGAGTAGCGATTTTCAACTTTTCGGACCCCTTCACCAACCTGGCGGGCCAGGTGAATAAGGCCATCAAGAAGATCCACGGTCTCAAAACCTGCAACAACGCATGCCAGATTGTATCTGTCAACAAGAGGCTGATAGGCCCCGGCTCCAATAATGGCCGATACGTGACCGGGACAGAGCAGGCCGTCAAGCTGCAAATCAGGATCGTCAAACAGGGCAATGAGCGGCGGCGGCATAACCTTGTGGGTTGAGAGAACAGTGAAGTTGGGAATCTTCTTGTTTTTGGCAGCCATAATGGTTGCCGCAATACCAGGTGTGGTGGTCTCAAAACCGACACCTAAAAAGACGACGGTTTCATCCGGGTTTTGCTCAGCCAGAGCAAGGGCATCCATGGGGGAATAGACAATATTGACCTGGGCGCCGCGGGCACTGGCATCGGCCAGTGATCCGACGGTTCCGGGAACGCGAAACAAATCCCCGAAAATAGCAATCCGGATACGTTCAAGCTCGGCAATGGAGATAAAGGCGTCCATGTGAGAGGCCGAAGTGACACAGACCGGGCATCCTGGCCCGGAAATGAGTTCAAATCCGTCCGGTAGAACTGAGCGGATACCGTTTCTGAATATGGCCATGGTGTGGGAACCGCAGACCTCCATGACCCGAAGAGGTTTGGT
>CAZLGM010000055.1:0-3735 GCA_964558875.1 uncultured Desulfocapsaceae bacterium | reverse complement strand
GTTACTCGCATAGGAATCGCTAGACACATGTAATAAACCTCCAATAATAGTCTGTCCCAGAGATATTCCACCATCATTTACAGGAATTTCAGATCCTGTATACACACTAAATCGATTCTGCTCAAGAATATGATGCAGTCCCTCCAATAAAATTCTGTTCTGCAGACAGCCTCCACTCAAGACAACGCTGTTTATACCGGTTTTTCGGCGCAACAGCTCAAGAGAGCGGCCGATAGTCCGGACCAACTGGATATGAAAATCCAGAGCCGCTCGCTGGGCCGGCATACCGTCGCGCAGAGAAGTCATAATCGAATTGATAAACGGCTTGATAGACATTAGGAATAAACCATCTGTTTCCGATTCTGTGGCTTGGTTATCGTCGGAAGACAGACGGGATGCCAGCGTTTTTGAAGAGCGAAAAAGCTCTTTTGCCGCCAGGGACTCGAGTTCCATTGCGGCCTGACCTTCAAAAGAGATGACATGCCTGATTCCCAGTAATGAGGCCGCAGCGTCGAACAATCGGCCGCAGCTCGATGTCTTGGGGCAATTAATATTGTTGTTGATCATTTCACCGATAACACGTATCCGGTCTTTTTCGACCGGACTGAGAGTCGGCGGAAGACTGTTTGCATCGATACCATCCTCACCATAAACAGCGTAAAGGGTGGAAAGCGCCATCCGGTATGGTTCTCGGGCACCACTATCCCCACCCGGAAGAGCAATCTGCTGGAGGTGCCCCACCCGCTCATAGCTGGTCAGATCACAGAGAAGAATTTCACCACCCCAGATGGTCCCATCAGGTCCTAATCCGGTTCCATCGAGGATAACAGCCAAGACCTTTTCATTTAAGCCATTCTCGGCCATGACACTGACAGCATGGGCATGGTGATGCTGGACCTGATAAAACGGCAGGCCCAGATCACGTCCGTAATGGGTAGAGAGATAATCGGGATGGAGATCGCAGACTACAAGCTCCGGTTCGATTTCCAGAACACTTTGTAGATGATTGACACTTTCCTGATAGAATTCCAGGGATTCAAGGTTGAACAGGTCGCCGATATGCTGGCTCATAAAGGCGGTTTTTCCCCGTGCCAGGCAGAAGGTGGATTTCAGTCCGCCTCCACAGCCGAGAACCGGCGGCAGTTCGCTGTTCAGAAGAATGGGGTTGGGCACATAGCCTCGGGCCCGCCGGAGCATCATGGCGCCTTTTCCCATCACTCTGGCCACCGAGTCATCGACACGGGTGACGATATCACGATTATGGAGAAGGAATGCATCGGCGATCCGGTCGAGTTTGTCAAAAGCGCACTCATTACTGGTACAGATCGGTTCTCCGGAAATATTGCCGCTGGTCATCACCAGTACCTTTGGACAGTCCTTATGTTGAAAGAGAAGGTGGTGGAAGGGGGTGTAGGGCAGCATGATCCCGATTTCACCAATACCTGGAGCCAGGTTGGCAGCCACCATATCAGTCTCTTTTTGTTTCAGTAGCACAATGGGGTGTTGAGGACCGCTCAGCAATGCTGTTTCAAGGTCGGAAACAACAGCTATTTCCTTGAGCCGGGTGAGATCAGCAACCATGACGGCCAGAGGCTTATCCGGCCTTCTTTTCCTCTCCCTGAGTTTCTGTACAGCAGAGACAGAGGTACCATCAACCGCCAGGTGGAAGCCGCCTAATCCGCGGATAGCGACCACATCCCCGTTGCAAAGGCTGCGTACGGCAGAGCCGATAGGATCACTGTTTTCTTCTATGGAGTTTTCACCATAAAAGCTGAGACTTGGACCACAATTATAGCATGCATTTGGTTGGGCATGAAACCGTCTGTCAGCGGGATCATGGTATTCACCATTGCAGTCCGGACACATGGTAAAGTCACGCATAGAGGTCTTCGGCCGATCATAGGGAATGGTTCTGACGATGGAAAAACGGGGTCCGCAGTTGGTGCAGTTGATAAAAGGATAGCCGAAACGACGATCGTTCGGGTCGATCAATTCATGAAGACAGTCGTCACAAAGAGCAATGTCGGGAGGGATCATGGCTCCAGTCACAGGCCCTGACGCACTGGTCTCAATAGTAAAATCATTCCACGGTGCATCTACAGAGATAACTTGCTGATCAATGGAGATAATTCTGGCAAGGGGTGGGGAGTGGTTTTTGAGGACTTCCAGGAAATCGTCCAGCTGGTCCTGCCGGCACAGTGTTCTGACAATAACACCGGTACCGCTATTGATCACGGTACCGGTGATGTTGAGTTTTCTAGCTGTTCTGTGGACAAAGGGGCGGAACCCTACTCCCTGGACGATGCCATGGATTGTGAGTTCCACCCCGTTGTAACTGTCATCCATCAGATGTGCTTCTGAATTTTATTCCGTCAAAAATTGAGGAAACCAATCCTTGGGGTGATTTGACAGCATTCCAGATGACCATGTACACATGGACAAATGCGAAAATAATAAAATACCACATCAGCAGATGGTGGATATAACGGGCATTCTGCTGATTGCCGTAAATGGCGCCGCCAATCCCAGCCCAGAAGTTGGCTTCTGGATAGAGCAGATAGAAGCCTCCAATGACTTGGAAAATGGCGATAATGAAGGTGATCATGTACACGGTACCAGCCAGGGTATTGTGTCCCAGCTTCTTCTCGTGCGAGTCGCTGATGTACAGATAGCGCATCAGTGTCCGGACCAGGTTGCCGATGTTATTAGGTGTGATCGGCAGGAAGTCCCAGAATCTTTCCTGTTTATTGCCAAAAATCAACAGATAGACCCTGACCAGGATAGCTGCTGTAAACAGATATCCTGCTAAAAAGTGCCAATACCGCATATCCCCCATGGGAAACTCTCCGGTATTCAGCTGTAAGGTGTTGGTCCATGGATCACCGATGTAGAGTCCGGTTACCACCAGGAAAATCATGGAGATCACCAGAGACCAGTGAAAAAGCCGGAGCAAAACGCTCCAGACATATTTTTTTTCATATTGCATGGTGTGCCTCCTTAATCGGTTTCTTTACAGGGCCTTCACTTTAACAACTTCCTTGCCATCAGGATCAAGCATATGGACAGCGCAGGCGATGCATGGATCAAAGGAGTGGATGGTCCTCAATACCTCAAGTGGTTTTTCCGGATCGGCAATGGGGTTGCCGACAAGGGAAGCCTCGTATGGACCTGGTTCTCCTTTGCCATCTCTGGGGCCCGCGTTCCAGGTAGATGGAACTACACACTGGTAGTTCTTGATCTTACCATCCTGGATGACAATCCAGTGCGACAGTGCGCCTCGCGGAGCCTCATGGAATCCGAAGCCACGTTGTTCACCTTTCGGGAACACCGGTTTGTTGAAGATCTCCAGATCGCCGGAAGCGATATTGTTCACCAGCAGATCCCAGTGCTTCAAGGCCAGGTCAGCCATCATGGAGCAGCGAACAGCTCGGGCGGCATGGCGGCCGATAGTTGAGTGCAGGATCTCAGGTCCAACTTGGACACCGGCCACTTTACTGATCAGGCCGAGAGCAGCATCGACTTGCTTGACGATCTCCTTGTGGCCGAGGGCATAACCGATGACCAGCTGCGACAGCGGTCCAACCTGCATCGGCTTACCTTTGAAACGCGGCGCTTTGAGCCAGGTATATCTTCCGTCAGCATCGAAGTCGGTGTACTTGGGCACCGTTTCCTCTTCATGTGGATGCTTGGACCAGTCGCCGTCGTACCAGGCGTGAGATATATCTTCCATGACGT
>CAZLGM010000054.1:1588-17195 GCA_964558875.1 uncultured Desulfocapsaceae bacterium | reverse complement strand
TCCCTGGTTGCTACACAGACTGCGACAATGAAGGTTAATACGAACCAGAGCATTTACAATAGATTGTAAAGAAAAACACCCTGCTCCGTTTCCTTTCAAAGAGGGAGCAAGGTGAGTGAACCTCATTTTATTTGGCGGAGGTCTGTCTGATACAATAATTATTTCACTAGATTATCGTACATATCTACCTGAAAACCGACATAACCGATATCACCGATCTGAACAGTGGGTGCCCGAAGTTTGCCGCTTCGTCCGATAGACTCTTTCAGGATCTCTTCCTTGTTGGTTTCATCCGGAACAAATTCGAGAACTTTTTTTCCCTTGGCAATGAATAGTTTCTTCGATTTTGACAGAATATCCCAAGCCTGCTCCGATTCAATCGGTACCTTGCGGGCATTTACTTCTTGATCTACAGCAACGCTTTTTGTATCAAGAACCTCTTGAGCTTTCTTGCATGAAACTCAGCCTTTTCGAAAATAGGCCCAATCGATTTTCATAAGTATTCTCCTTTTTAGACAATGAATCACGACTTTCAAAAATCAGATAACTAAGTGAAACTTTTACTGTACCCTGAAAGAAGAGGAAGAGAAACTCTCTTTTCTGCAATTACTGATTTATATATTCCATAATCATTTGATGATATTTAGGTGCATCCCACTGCCTTGGACCAATAAACTTCTCACGGACTATTCCCCGCTTATCAACGATAAACGTTTCCGGTAAACCGGTCAGTCCATATTTAGGACCGATGGTGCTGGCCGGGTCATTGAGAATCGGCATGGTTATACCAAGTTTTGCAGCAAATTTTTCCGCTTTGGCGAGATCATCTTTGCTGAGAACTGCCAGCATTTCAAATTGATCCTTTGACAGTCTTGAGTAAAGCTTCTGCATTGATGGCATTTCCTCAATGCAAGGCGCACACCATGTTGCCCAAAAGTTGACAAATACAACCTTCCCCCTCAGGTCTGAAAGGGTCCACGTTTTCCCTTTTATATCGGCAAGTGTAAAATCAGGGGCTTTTTTGTAAATGGCTGCTACTTGTGGTCGCTGTTCACACCCTGCTAGAAATATGATGACAACACAAATGGTGAAAATGGAAATAAGGTTTTTCATAAGCTTTGATTCATGTACTTTTAGAAAATGTATTGCATTTGCTAATGATCAATTCGGATAATTCGCCATTATCTCCGACTGAATCAGCTCAAGCAACTGTCGATCTCCAAATGTTTGGAGAGGTTTACCATTAACAAAGTACCCAGGGGTCTTTCGTACATTGAGTGTTTGTGCATCGGCAATATCCTGGGCAATACGTTTTTCAATAGCAGGATCGTTCATATCTTCTTTGAGTTTTTCGATATCAAGTCCTGCTTTAGGAAGAAGTTCCCATAATTTTTCAGGCAGCGGCTTGTGATGTCTCGTCCAATACCCCTGTGACCTGAACATGATATCCAAAGTCTCCCAGTATTTCCCCTGTTTTTTGGATGCCTCAAGGATTTTGACGATGTATTCACTGCCATCATGGAACGGGGCATATCGGACAACAAGTTTTATTTTACCCGGATATGCTTCCATTATTTTCCTGACGAATGGAGCAAATGCCGCACAGGTTTCGCAGGCCGGGTCCATAAACTCAACCAGGTAGACCTTGGCATCATCACTGCCCCGAGTCATCGAGTGGTCTCTGACAAAGGTGGAAACATTTTCCTGGGCCATGAACCCGATCTTTTCCGCCTGCTGGTTCTTATAGTATTTACTTCCAACCAGAAAACCAAATAATAGGACACAACATGCTACCCCAAATAGTGCTATCTTTTGCATAAAGAGATCCTTTTTTTCAATAGAATTAACAAAACAATAATGGTTGTGAATGCCAGTAATGACAACATCGGTATAGTTATAAAACCAAAGAGTTTTATATATTCTTCCGTACATGAAACTCCCTGGCTGCAGGGCTGAATATCTTCAGGGATAATCCCGCTATGCAGCAATGTATGATAGAACGCCGTCAGCCAGCCGGCAATCGCCAACGGCAGGGAAAACTTCACCACACCTTTATCAAAAGGAAACAGTCCAACTGCCAGCACTATCACAAGGGGAAACAGAAAAATTCTCTGATACCAGCACAAAACACAGGGAGGAAATTCCATAACATAGCTGAAAAACAGACTGCCTGCTGTGGAAAGAGCAGCAACAAGCCAGCAGCAGAAAAGTATAATCCAGTTGGAGTCAGTCGGTTGGTTGGATTGGTTCATGATTTTTAATCTTCCCCCTTATTTTATGATTGGCTTCAAATATAATATGATCGATCCCCAACTAATCAACTGTCCACATACCAGAAAACCTCTGTTGAAGTTTTATTATATTACTACCTTTTTGTTTTATGAATGGGCCAGATCAAGCTGTACAAGTCGGCTGTAGATACCGTTTTGTCTGAGGAGTTGCTGGTGGCTTCCCTGCTCGACCACCCGTCCTTTCTCTAAAACAATGACCCTGTCGGCCCGCTGAACCGTTGACAACCTGTGGGCAATAATGAGTACGGTTTTATCTTGAAACGAACTGGCCAAAGCCTGTTCTACCAGCTCTTCCGTTCGTGAGTCGATGGCGGAACTGGCCTCGTCCAGAACCAGGCAGGACGGCTCCCGGCACAATACCCGGGCAATGGCCAGCAACTGTTTTTCTCCGCTGGACATGGTTCGTCCCCCTTCACCGATCCGGGTATCAAGCCCTTCCGGCAAACCGGCAACAAACTCACGGAGTTGTGCTTTTTCCAGAAGTTCTTCCACTTCTGATCTGTCTTTGCCACTGTCAAGAACGATATTGACCAACAGGGAATCCTGGAGGATCAAAGATTCCTGCATCACTACACCGACCATTCTGCGCAATCTGTCCCGCGGTATTTCGATAAGTGGTCTTTCTCCCATCACAATTCTGCCGCTGTCCGGCTCATAAAAGCGCAACAACAGGTTGATCAGGGTGGACTTACCGCTGCCGGTGGGCCCGACAATAGCCACTGTCTCTCCTCGACCAACAGAAAATGAAACATCAAACAGGACCTGCTCCCCCTCTTTATAACTAAAATTAACCCGCTCAAACAGAAGATCTTGAGCCGTTTTTCCTTCTTCCAAGCGGACAGCAGTAGCGCCAAAATCCTCTTTTTCAGCAGATTGGGAATCGATAAGATGAAAAATCCGCTCGGCAGAGGCCAGGGCCGATTGAACGATAGAGTATTTCTGGGATAATTCCCTGAGCGGTTGAAAGAACAATCTCATATATGAAAGAAAAGCCACCAGTTCTCCAAGAGTCAATCGCTGCCGGATGATCTCTCCACCGCCGTACCAGAGGATGATACCGATCGCCAGAGAACTCATTAATTCGGTTAACGGCATAAAGGTACCGAACAGCTTTATCTGCCCAAGCGTCCTGTTAAGATATTCATTGTTAAGACTGCTGAACCTTTTGTTCAGATCCTTTGCCCGGCCGAAAAGCTGCACCAGCAAAACACCGGAGACCGTTTCCTGTATAAAGGCGTTGAGTTTAGCCAGCTGTCTGCGAATTCTGCGAAACTGGGTTCGAGCCAGTCGTGAAAACAGGATGGTGATGATGGTTGCAAGGGGCAAAAACAGAGTCATAATCAACCCCAGCCTGTAATTCACATAGATCAGCAGTCCAAGAATACCGGCCATACGCAGCAGATCATTAAACAGGGTCACCATGACCGATGTGAACATCTCATGCATATTCTGGACATCATTGGTCAACCTGGTAACAAGACGGCCCACCGGCTGCCCATGAAAAAAACCAAGATCCATACCCAGCAGATGAGAAAAAAGCTGCAGACGCAGTTTTTGCATGATTGACTGACCGATCCATTCAAGGATCAGAACTTGCGAGAACACGGCAAAAAAATGAATGCAGATCACCCCGCCGTACATGAAAGCAATGGTTGTCAGTCCCTGTGAACGATCAACAAAAGATTTGGTGCTGTCGACAATATACAGATCGATTCCCCGCTGCATCAGCCACGGCAATCCAAGCGTAGCGCCGGTGACCAGAAGGGAGAGGATGACAGCGCCGCTAAAGGCAAGAGAAAATGGCCGCAGATAGGTAACCACCCTCTGCCACAGTCTCTTCTCGGACAATTGCGGTTCATACCCCTCTTCGAAATAACCGAAATTACGCATTGTCCTTCTCCTGGAGCCGTTGGGTTATCTGTTGGCGGCTATGAATTTCCTGAAGAAAGGTGTTGCCTGCTGCCAGCTCCTCAAAGGTTCCAAGTCCGGTTATTTTTGCGCTGTCAAGAACAACAACTCTGTCGGCCCAGGAAAGCTGCTTGACCCGCTGGCTGACCCAGACCACTGATTTTTCCTTTAGAAGCGGCAGAATATTATCGAGTATCCGCTGTTCGGTAACCGTATCAACAGCAGCCAAGGCATCATCGATAATCAGAATCGGCCGGTCGCAGAGAAGCGCTCTGGCTAGAGCGATACGCTGGCGCTGGCCGCCGGAGAGATTTACACCCCGCTCACCGATCCGGCTGTCATACCCATCCTGAAGAGCGGTAATTTCATCGTGGATTGCAGCAGCAATTGCAACCCTTTCGATCTCCTCCCGGCTTGCATCGGGTTTACCGAAACTGATATTTTCAGCCAGGCTGCTGGAAAACAGGATGGCTTCCTGACCGACATAGCTGATCAGCTGCCGCACATTTTCCGGTTGCAAGCGGTTAATTTCATAACCGCCGATAGAGAGAAATCCGTCCTCTACCGGGTGCATTCTGGCAAGAATCTGACATAGGGTTGTTTTTCCTGAGCCGGTGGGCCCGGTAACCCCCAGGATACCGGTTGTTATCTTCAGGTCAACTTGGTCAAGGGCCTTAGAAGCAGCATCCCGGTAACGAAAGGTCAAGCCTTTTAAATGAATCTTATGTGATTGCGGCCTCAATCCGGGTTCACCCGACGGCAACTCTGTGCGGGAAGAGATGAGCGTCTGGATACGTTCCAGCGAGGTCAAACCCCGCTGGGTGAGATTTGTGACCCAGCCGACAGCCATCATCGGCCAGACCAGCATATAGAGATAGGTGATGAAAGCTACGAAATCACCCAAAGTGATGGTTTCTTTCATTACAAGGGTGCCGCCGAAAAAGAGAACCAGCAACATGCCGATGCTGCCCACCAGGGTTGCCACAGGAAACAGCAACCCTTGAATAAATGCCACCTGGATACTCGAACGGACATACTCCTTGCCCAGCCGGTTGAAGCGACCGGTCTGTGAACTCTCCAGAGTATACCCCTTGATAAGCCGAATGGCTGATATTGAAGACCTGGCAAATTCCGTGATCAGAGAAAACTGTTCCTGTACTTTGGCAAAACGATGATGCAAACGCCCGGAAAGAACCCGTGTTGATAGAGCGAGCACCGGCATTGGCAACAGGGCGATAAGCGTCAGGCCGGGATGGATATGGAGCATAAAACCGATGGCAGCAACCGACATCACCAGAGCATCCACGGCAGCCACCATCCCCATGCCACAGGCCAACTGTACTGCTGCCAGATCATTGGAGCTGTGGGCCATGATCGATCCGGTGGAGTGACGGTTGAAAAAGACACTGTCCATGGTCATCACATGACCGATTATTTTCTTACGGATATCGCGTTCGAGAAACCTGGAAAAGCCGATAATCAGGTATCGCCAGCAGAAACGTAAACAGGCCGCGCAGACTGCAACACCAAAAATCAGCAGCCCCAGAGTGATCAGCCTGTGCTGATCGGCCTGCCCGGATGCCAGATCATCCACTCCTATCTTCAGGATTCTTGGGATAATGAGTTGGAGAAAATCCACGCCCAGCAGCGCCAGGAAGCCGTAAAGCAGCCTGGATCGATGTTGCCGATAAATAGGCCGCAAAACACCCAGCAACTCACGTAGGCCGGTATCGTTCTTTTTGGAAGCGTTGGAATTCAGGATGACGTACTAAGTGAAAACAGATAATATTGTTTAAGGGTACCTTGAAAAATTAGATATTTTATTCGAGGACAAGGAAGAGGAGAAAATAAAAGCGCAGCATATTAGTCATATGTGAGCATTTTGTTTTCTCCTGTGACACAGTAATCGGGTAAAATAACAATTTTTCAGGGTGGCCTAAATTTAGTATGCACGCAGGAACTACCATCCAGCCAGTCAATCTGTCAATCTTTTTTGTTTTTATCAAACTCCTGCATCCGTGAACACTGCAGATACGTTTATACAAGGAGGAAAAATGAAAATCGGTCTTGTACAAATGAACTCAAAGGATGACAAGATCCATAACATGAGTGTTGCGGAACGATTTGTCAAACAACTGGCCGATCAGGGAGCAGAATTCATTCTATTGCCTGAACACACCGACTTCATCGGTCCGGATCGATTTAAACGGGACAATGCCGAACCGTTAAACAACTCTTCCTACATCGAGAAGATGCGTTCGCTTGCTGATTCCCTGGATATCCACCTCCATATCGGCAGCTACCTGGAGCAGGATGGTGCAAATGTCTACAACACCGGTGTTGTGTTTGATCCCGATGGAAAAATAGTTGCCACTTATCGGAAATTGCATCTCTTTGATGTAGAGATTCCTGGCGGCAGAACATATCTTGAATCGGCAACCATTACCGGCGGCAGTGACATTGTCACCTTTTCAATCGGTAAATTCACATTCGGGATGACAACCTGCTATGATCTTCGTTTTCCGGAACTGTACAGAAGACTTGTGCAGCAGGGAGCAAATGTTCTGCTGGTGCCGGCCGCCTTTACCATGGAGACCGGCAGGGACCATTGGGAACTGCTGCTTAAGGCCCGGGCCGTTGAGAATCTGAGTTGGGTGATTGGTATCAATCAATGGGGAACCAGTCCACCGAACCACAACTCATATGGAAGATCAATGGTCATCAGCCCCTGGGGGCTGGTTGTAGCGCAGGTAACCGATGGAGCGGGCACCCTTGTTGCCGATATCGATATTGATTCTCTGGAAGAGACTCGCACCCGTTTCCCAGCGCTGAACCATATCCGGGACGACCTATTTTCAATCTAATCCCAGTTGGCAGATTAGGAGGTTGTCCGAGAATAGCAATTTTTTCTCAAATCGAACCATCTTGAAAAAATAAGCACAGGCATATAGCTAATATTCCGAGCATTATTTTTTCAAGATAACGAAGAGTTGGGGAAAAAGGGCATTCTCGGACAGCCTCCTAGCCTTTTACCCGCTTTATAGTACCATTGCTGAGCATTGACTGAAACTGAGATAGCAATGACTTTTCTTCCGGATCAAGGCGCCCGTCATCCTGGGCGCAGTTCATAATCGCTTGATATTCATCAGGTGTTATTTCCATGTCACTGATGGCATGCTTGATGAGTTCTTTTAAGTCTGTTGCTGAATCACTGGGCTTTTGCATAAACCTATCTCCTTTACCATTAAAAAGACTGTTCTTCTCTGCTATTACAACTCATTTTCTGCCACTGTCCAATAAATATCCTTTGCGTTTTTAAGTATACAGTAAAATTTTTCAGATTACTTCTTATTCTCAAGTTGGATATGAAACCGGTCCCTTGGTAGACCTTGAGAAAAACCGCTAAAAATACCAACTCAATTTCAGATATTTGCTTAGATCCTGAAAGACCTTTTTGACTGATCAGTAGTATCCTGTTCAAATATACTCTTTCAGAGAAATCGTGGTTAACTTGTTTTTTTACCGTTTTTTTATTAAAATAATACTGTTGTACATGTGATAAATGCGTCTATTGAGAAAAAATTGATTCTTTATCCTGGTTCACCTTCACGCTCCAAAAGGAGGATGCACCATGAATAAAACAAAATTAACCCAAAATTTTTCTCATCTCTCCGGCCCCACCTTGCTACCCAGTAAGCAAGGCCCGGGTTGTCAACGGTTTAAATCCCGCTGCCAGCAACTGCTTGCTCTGGCCAACATCCAGATAGACGGCTCCCGCCCTTGGGATATTCAGGTCCACAATGACAATCTCTACCCCAGTATCTTTTTAAGCGGTTCATTAGGACTTGGTGAAGCGTATATTGCTGGCTGGTGGGACTGCGATGCCCTGGATCAGTTCTTTTTTCTGGTGTTACGAGCCGAACTTGACAAAAAAGTCCATACCTGGAAAGACGGTTATATAGCTCTTCTTTCGAGAGTCTACAATCTGCAGAAAATTTCCCGGGCCTTTGAGATCGGTCACCATCACTACAATATCGGCAATGATCTTTTTGAAAAGATGCTTGATAAATGGTTGATATATAGTTGTGGTTATTGGAAGAACGCCGAAACACTTGAGCAGGCACAGGAGAAGAAACTTGATCTAGTATGTCAAAAATTAAGACTGAAACCGGGTCAGCGGCTCTTAGATATTGGTTGTGGTTGGGGCGGCATGTCCGCTTACGCTGCAAGAAAGTATGGTGTCGAGGTAACAGGGATCACTGTTTCACAAAAGCAGGCTGAGTTTGCTAAAAAGTTATGCAAAGACCTGCCTGTCACAATTGAACTGAAAGATTATCGCAACCTGAAAGGCTGCTTTGACCGGATTGTCTCCATCGGTATGTTTGAACATGTTGGCTACAAGAATTACAGAACATATATGCAATGCATGAGGAAAATGCTCCAGCCCGATGGGCTGGCTCTGCTGCATACTATCGGTGGTAACATATCGGTTGTCTCAACCAATAAATGGATCAACCGCTATATTTTTCCCAACTCTATGATTCCATCAGCTCGACAGATCACAACTGCTGCAGAGGGGTTGTTTATTATCGAAGACTGGCATAATTTCGGCACCTATTATGACAAGACTCTGATGCAGTGGTTTGAGAACTTTGATAACGGTTGGGAATCACTGAAAGGTAAAAAATACGATCAGCGCTTTTACAGGATGTGGAAGTATTACCTGCTCTCATGTGCCGGTGCGTTCAGGGCCAGGAAGAACCAGCTCTGGCAACTGGTTCTTTCTCCTGAAGGATGTATAAACGGTTATTGTGCCCCCCGGTGATCCTGCAGCCAATTTCGATCCTTCTATAAATAGCACACTTATTCCGCCGATACTGTTAAACACTGATACACGCTTAGTGAGATATCGGGTTTTAAAGCAGGCCGCCTGATTAAACAAACGTTTGATCAAAAAAATTGTTGACAGAATCGATGGCTGGCTATAGAGTCAACATTAAACGATCGTTTAATATTCATCCATGGCAAAATGACTAAAAAAGATCCCAACTCAAAAAAGCGCATCATGGCCAGCGCTGTAAAACTATTTGCCCGAAAAGGTTTTGCCACTGTCGGCATGCGGGAATTAGCAGAAGATGCTGATGTTAACCTTGCCATGATCAACTATTTCTTTGGCAGTAAAAAAGAACTGCTCAAAGTCATCCTGCACTCCTTTTATACCAGCTACTTTGAGGTCCTGCACAAGGCGCTGACTCCGCCGGGCACACTGGATGAGAAGGTTGAACGCCTTATCATGAACGGTACCCAATTCATAAAACGCAACCGCGATCTGGTCATGGTTGTTTTAACCGAGATGCCTCATGATGATCCGGAAATTATTGAGTACAAGGCCAAGTGGGCACAGAAGGCCATGCTGATCATTCAAGAGGAGATCTGTGTCCCTCTTGCAAGCAGGAGCGGGCGGATAATTGCTCCCTTTGCCATCGGTCCGCTTCTTATCAGCATGATGTCATCACGTTTTCTTTTTGCCCCGGTGCTGGAACAGGCCCGACCTCCCGGCTATGGCGAACAGTATTTCAAAGAGTACCCGGAAATTATCGCCACTATATTTTCACACGGTATCAATGGATTCATTGAATCAGACAATGAGGAAAACCATGAAGGAAACCAAAAAGAAGGCTGAGCGTTTTTTTCAGCTGTTTTCAGAGACCATTATTCGATTTCGATGGCCGGCCCTGATTGTTGCACTCCTGATAAGCGGGCTGCTGGCATCACAAGTCCGCCATCTCACAATCGACACATCCAACGAAGGATTTCTCCATGAAAATGATCCTATTCTGATCACCTACAACGAGTTCAGGGATCAGTTCGGCAGGGATGATATGCTGGCAATCGCCATCCATAGTGACACAATATTTTCCAAACCATTCTTAAGTAAACTTAAAAAACTGCACGAAGAGATCGCTGATACCGTTCCTCATATCAATGATATCACTTCCATGGTGAATGCCAGAAACACAACAGGTAAGGGCGACACCCTGCTGGTCGATGATCTTCTAGCCCATTTCCCTGAAAGTGATGAGGAAATGGCTGTATTAAAGCAGCAAGTCATGACCAATCCGCTCTATAAAAACCAGCTCATTTCAGAAAACGGCACCTTCACATCCATTGTTATTGAAAGTGATGTTTACACAGGCAGCGATGAGGACGATCTGCTTGGTGGCTTTGATGAACAACAGCCAGCAGCAGAATCAAACACTTATGCTTCCGGTCAGTACCTCAGCGACGCGGAGAACAGTGAGTTTGTAGCCGCGGTTCGGAAAGTGGTCAAAAAATATGAGAGTAATGATTTTCGTATCTATATGGCCGGATCACCCGTTGTCATGCATACCATCAAACAGTTCATGATGATGGATATGCAGAGATTCATGCGATTAGCCCTGCTCACTATCGGCATCTGTCTGTTCATTATGTTTCGTCGAATAAGCGGCATATTCCTTCCCCTGCTGGTGGTTGCACTGTCACTGCTGTCCACTCTGGGAATTATGGCCATAACAGGGACATCGTTTAAAATTCCAATTACCATTCTTCCATCTTTTCTGCTCGCGGTGGGCGTTGGAGCCAGTGTTCACGTGCTGTCACTGACCTACCAGAAAATGAGAAAAAACGTGGTAAAAGATCAGGCAATTGTCTGGGCCTTTTCCCACTCCGGACTGGCCATTGTCATGACTTCACTGACCACGGCAGCCGGCCTGGCTTCCTTTTCAATGGCCAAAGTAGCTCCCATTGCCGATCTTGGTTTCTTCTCAGCCGTAGGTGTTGTGCTATCACTCTTCTTTACACTGACCATTCTTCCTGCTCTGCTCTCCATCCTGCCGATAAAACACAAAGAGAAGAAGCATGAGTCCAGGTCAAACCGCATGGACCGGCTTCTTGACAGACTGACCGATTTCAGTGTGGATCGTTACAAGGTTGTGCTTTCTGGTGCAGCCTGCATCATCATTCTTGGCTTAATCGGTATATCCCGGGTCTATTTCTCTCACAATCCACTGAAATGGCTACCCGAAGACCTCAATGTCCGTCAGTCAACTGAGATGATTGACAGTAAGCTGAAAGGAAGCGTTGTTTTGGAGATCATCCTGGACACAGGTCGTGAAAATGGCCTCTATGACCGCGAAACGCTGCAGACCATGGACCGGCTCATCACCGAACTTGAAAACGACTACCAGAACGAAAAACTCTTTATCGGTAAAACCATCTCTGTCATCACTATTCTCAAGGAGATACACCAGGCACTGCACGCAAACGATGAAAAATTTTACCGGATACCGGAAAATGAAAAACTGATTCCCCAGGAGTTTCTCCTTTTTGAGAATTCCGGTTCCGATGATCTGCAAAACAGCGTAGACTCGTTGTTTCGTATGGCTCGAATAACAGTAAAAGTTCCCTGGCTTGATGCCCTGCTCTATGTGCCCTTTATCCAGGACGTCAAAAAAAGGTTTAACGATGCTTTTGTCACCGATAGGCCAAAAGACTCTCAAAAGTTTCAGGTTACCGTTACCGGCATCATGTCACTTTTTGGCCGGATCATCCACGCCGCTATCTATTCCGCTGCCCAGAGCTACGGTATCGCCCTTGTTATCATCACTTTCCTGATGATTATCCTTATTGGTGAGTGGCGCCTTGGGCTGATCAGCATGATTCCCAACCTGGGACCGATCTTTGTGGTTCTTGGATTTATGGGTTGGATCGGTCTGCCGCTGGACATGTTTACCATGCTGATCGCCTCGATTGCCATTGGCATTGCCGTTGACGACACCATCCATTTCATGTACCACTTCAAACGGTATTTCAACCAGATCGGTGATGTGAAAGAGGCTGTTAACCATACCCTGCATACAGCGGGAAGGGCCATATTGACAACCAGTGCTGTGTTGACCATCGGCTTTTTCATTTTTATGTTTGCCTCAATGAACAACCTGTTCTATTTCGGGTTGCTGGTAGGCATTGCCATTCTCCTGGCTTTGGGTGCTGATCTTCTTCTGGCCCCTGCGTTGATGGCATTGATGCTGCAAAAAAATCGTAAGCGATCACAGGCACCCCATCTTTGAACGATCGGCAAGGCTTATGTAGCATCACAGTACACGGCGCCTTACCGCTTGTCCAAATATGGGGCGCCTGAGACCGCTTACAATTTTTTGTCGATAGTACAGCCTAGATCTACAGATTAAAACCCTAAAAGTGATTCTTTTTGGAGATTATCATGAAGACGACTACCCAATTGTTTCTGGCCGCCGTTGTATTGGTCGGCTTGCTGTTACTACCATCTTTTTCAGTGGCAGCACCCAGTGATGCCAAGGCTATCATGGAAAAAGCTGACGAGCGCGATGACGGTGACAATATGACCGGTGATGTGACCATGACCCTTATCGACCAGGGCGGTCGGGAACGTAAACGGGAGATCAAGGTTTTCAGTAAAGATGAAGGCCGCGATACCCATCGGTTGCAGTTTTTCCTCTCACCGGCCGATGTCAGAAGGACCGGCTTTCTTTCCTATGATTATTATTCCGGAGAAAAAGACGACGACCAGTGGCTCTATCTCCCTGATCTGAAAAAGACCAAACGAATAGCCACATCGGATAAAAGCTCATCCTTTATGGGGTCCGATTTTTCTTATGCTGATATGACCAGGCGGGTTCTGGATGAGTGGAACTACAAACTGCTCAAAGAGCAGGATGTGGGCGGTCACCCATGCTGGTTGATAGAAGCGGTACCTGTCTCGAAAACGGTCGAGAAAAGATACGGATATAAAAAATCGATTGTCTTTGTCCGTCAGGACAACTTCGTGGTTGTCCGCGCTATTCATCTCTTAAGTGAAGGCGGTAAGGTCAAGTACATGGAGACCAGAAAGCTGGAGAAAATCGATCATATCTGGGTTGCAACCGAAATTTGGATGAAAACCACACGAAAGAAAAGGACGCTGCATCGAACCATCTTGAATTGGAAGAATGTGCAATTCAACCAGGATCTTTCACGGTCCTTTTTCTCCATCCGACAACTGGAAAAAGGTTTATAAGCTCCCTGAAACGATACTGTCCGCCAAAACTGATGAACACACCAAAAATATTAAAAATACTGATCGTTCTTTTGTTTCTCCCCTTGGTGGTCTGTGTCGATAGCCGGGCTGATGATCTTGACCAGCTGCTGCAAGGTTTTGAAGCAGAAAACAGTGAAAAGAAACAACAGAACAGTGAACTGGATCACCTGCTGGAAGGTTTTGACAACAGTGGAAAAGGTGATACAGACCAATCGGTTAACAGTCAACCCGAATCAACTCAGCCTCAACACCTTGAGATCCATGGCAGCTTGTCGTTGCGCTCGACCTATAACTTTGCCCACGACCAACCCGGTACCGATGGAATTGACCATCGTGGCCTCTCCCAGTTCGGCCTGCGGGGAGAGTTGTCTGGAGAGCTGTCTCTGAATAACTTGAAAGGGAGGATCGGAGCACGAACCTTTTATGATCTCAGCTATGAAATGCGCTCCAACCGTGACGACTACCCCCAGGACTATCTCGATGTGTACGAAAAGGAATTCGAGTTGACAGAACTGTTTTTCCAGACCGAATTAGCGGATGGGCTGGACATCAAGGTCGGCCGGCAGATCGTTGTATGGGGCAAGTCGGACAACATCAGAATAACAGATGTTTTGAATCCACTCGATTACAGGCAACCGGGACTGGTCGATATCCGTGACCTCAGGTTGCCGGTAACCATGACCAGGCTTGATTATTACTGGGATAGCTGGAGTCTCAGTGGACTGATCATCCATGAACCCCGCTTTGATAAAACACCGATTTTCGGCAGTGACTTCTTTCCGGGAACAACAGCCCTTCCCGAAACTGAAAAGCCCGGCTGGAGCCTTGACAACCAGCAGTTTGGCCTCGCCTTAAGCGGAGTATTCAGCGGTTGGGACATCGCCCTGTACACCGCCTCAATCTTTGATCAACGAACATACATAGAAGCTACCGGCGGAGCAGTTCCTGTTCGAAAACATGGCCGCATCTCTATGGCCGGCCTTGCAACCAATATTGCTCTTGGCAATTGGCTGGTCAAAGCGGAGGCCGCCTGGCTGGATGGTCTTCAGTTCACCAATCTTCCCGGTGAAGAGAAATCGAGGATTGATGCCCTGGTCGGTATCGAATACAGTGGTTTTTCCGAAACAACCATCTCTCTTGAAATGGCCAATCAGCACCTTGTCGATTTCGACCCCCGGCTGGAAGCCCTGCCGGATGTCCAGCAGGAAAATACAGTACAGTATGTGCTTAGATACACACGGGAATTTCTAAACGACACCCTTCGTTTCACGATGCTGATCTCTGCCTACGGATCATCATTAGACGGTGGCGGATTTGAACGTTTTGAGCTTGACTATGACATCACCGACAATCTCAGCATTACAGGAGCACTTATTTTCTACGAGTCGGGAGACCACTATCCATTACGGACCATCGGCGATAATGATCGTTTTCTTCTTGAATTGGAATATCGATTCTAACCTTCCGGTAAGTCAGCAATGAATAAAGAAACCACCTTATGCATCAGGAAGATTTTTTTGGCAACAAGGCCGATAGCAACACAGCAAGTATGGCCATGGTGAAGGCAAGGAAAAAAGAATAGGAAAAAGAACCAGACTTCTCGGCCAATATGCCTGCCAGATAAGGGCCACCGATCTGACCCAGCCCAAAAATAAAGGTGATAAAACCAAAAACCGCGGCAACCCGCTGTGGACCGACGTAGTCACCGACCAATGCGGCCATGATCGACGGTATGGACCAGGCAACCACCCCGAAGCAGCAAACCGAGAAATAAAGAAAAACCTGCGGCAGATCCAGTCCGGCCAACAGATAGGCTGTAGCCTGGATGGAAAAAACCATCATAAGTGCAGCCTTTCTGCCTAATTTGTCGGAAATCGTCCCGAAAACCGGACCGGATAAAAGGCTACACAAACCGATCCAGGACCAGAAATTTCCTGCTATCGCTTCCGAGAACCCCTTTTCCTGGACCATGGCCGTCACAATAAAGGTAACGAAAATCACATAGGTAAAACCAAAAAGAAAATAGATCGCACCGCAATGGAGAACCAGCCTGGATCTAAGCTTCAGAGTTGTGTCCACTTCAACCTGCCCATCATCAGATAGATCTTTCCAACCGGCAGGTTTCAACCCTTTATCCTCCGGACTGTTTCGAATGACCAAATAACAGAGCAAAGCAACACCAATCACTATCATTCCCAGAATCATCCAGCCAAGTCGCCAGCCCTGCTCATAGTTGTGATTGAGGTAAGGAATGAGTTTGCCGGATAAAATAATGGCAAAACCCGAACCGATCACCACAAAACCCGCAGCT
>CAZLGM010000054.1:0-1488 GCA_964558875.1 uncultured Desulfocapsaceae bacterium | reverse complement strand
AGAAATTCTCGAAATCCGTTTTTATTTAACTGGGCCTTTACTGGAGAAAGCAACGAGAACATCGTCATTATCTCACGATTCGTGCGGTAGGTAACGTACAACTTTAAATGGTGTTGGGGGCGAAAAGAAACGTCGAAGTTGTTTTTGACTATAAAAGTATTGACATCGGGTAAAAATATCTGCCTGGAAAACGATGTCAGCATAATCATCCCTTTTGGTTTGATCAATCGTTGACACACGCGAACCAGGTTTTCCGTTTCTTTGCTGGCCAGTCGATCGACTAGGTCCCAGAGAAGAATACCGTCGAAACTCTCCCGAGGATAATCAAGAACGTTCCATATTTTAGCAACAGAACCTTTGGCTTTCCGGCATCGTTGAAGGCGGGAAAACATATCGCAGACAAACAGCCTTTTAACCCGACTGCCGAAAAACTCGATATTCTCCCCGCAGACCGGTCCTAGATCAAGGATCTGCGACTCAGGGTTGCGTCGGCATGCCTGAACAAACAGCCGACATATTTTGCTGGAATAGCCCTCGGGAATAAAAGACTGTTCAGAGCGGGGATGATTCTGACCCACAAGAATTGACAAGGATCACTCCTCTTTTATTTGCTCTCGGCTTTTGTGAACGCTTTACCCGAATTAGCGCTTTTTGGGTGGAGAGTTGGTTTGGTGCCGGTCTGTTTCTGCGGCAAATCCTTTTCAAGCTCGATAACCGCTTTCATATAGGCACCATCTTCAACGGAGATTCTCTTGGCTCTGATCTCTCCCTCAAAATCGGCAGTCTTGGTGATCTCGACTTTTCCCCTGGCTGTGACGTTTCCTTTCATTTTCCCACTGATTGTCACCTTCTCCGCCTTGATATCTGCCTGGACACTCCCCTTGGTACCAACGGTAAACTGTTGGCCGCCCAGATCGATGGTTCCTTTAAGGTTCCCCTGGATGATCAGGTCTCCTCTGCCACTGATCGACCCTTCTATACTAATAGCCTCACCTATACAGGTGATTTCATCCTTAGTTGTTGACAAATCATCATCTGGTTTCTGGGACACCGTTTCACTGCGTTTGCTCTTGAATTTTTCCAGCATCTTCTCCCCCGGCGATCACTTGGTTTTTCGATTGTCCGGAAATAATTTGCGCAAGGCTCCTCGCCCAGCAAACAACCGGACAACCTATCATATTGATTTCAGGGTCAGAATAGCATAAACAGCAGGAGTGTGACAACCGGAAACTTAATCACCCTCAACATGTTACACATGTTGTACCAGCAACAGCCGATTTATTCCTATTCTATCCTTAGACTGCTTTTATCGCCTCTCCAATCGATCGGCACACATATTCGATATTGGATGTAGTGAGCCCGGCAAGATTAATCCGGCCTCCACCGACAACATATATATGCTTTTGCTCCCTCAGCCAGCTAACCGCCTCATCGGAAAGACCGCTGAATGAGAACATACCGCGCTGTTCCTTGATAAAAGAAAAATCC
>CAZLGM010000053.1:0-17219 GCA_964558875.1 uncultured Desulfocapsaceae bacterium | reverse complement strand
GCGGTATCCCCCTTGCTCTTGATATTGTTGATGCAAAAGGAAAGCTGATTGAAACAATAACAAACTGACTCATCCCTTCACCCGCTCCTCTAGCCTTCGAAGGGTAACCAAAACAGTAGAGGGTGCAAGAAATGGCTAGTCTATGCAAGCGCTGCACCGCGCCAGAATGGAGTTGCAGTATGTCACAAGAAAAACAACGACCCAACCGCCCAAAAGTCCGTGCTGAGAATCCCAGCGGAGCCTGCGGTAACATCGACCATATGACCATCGATGAGTTGAAATCTCTCTCAGTTGGAGAGCAATTCGACGGCAGATGTCCCAGTTGCGGTCTCTTTCATCTGAGACGATCGGATATTGAACGAATTGAGTCGAAAAAAATCAGTTCAACGTCCTACTATGCCGAAATGAAAGAACAGGCTGAAGAGAAATGACCGGCTTCAGCGTCAAACAGAAATAAACAGGAGGAGTATCCCCTGCCCACTCTGATCAAGTGAAATCCCCCTTTTTTACTTGTTCAGGGTGGCAGGTGTGATACCTCTTCCAGGGAAGTTGAATAGAAGAAAAAGACAATCTCATTCCGGTGAAAGGCCTAAAATAAAAAGCCCCAGTCAATCACAATCGACCAGGGCTTTTATTCGTATTTAACGAATATCTGCGTAGATGTTTATTTGTTCATTTTCATCTTTTTCATCATCATCTTTCTTTTCTCAGCCCGTCGTTTTCTGATCATCATGGTGTCCTTGGCCATTCCCATGTAGGCTTCTTTCAGGGCATCGTCGAATGTTCCAAGCTGCCCTCCCTGTTCTGCCATGGCCTTTTTTGCCGCACCTGCATCAGAAAAAGCCATTTTCGATTTTGCCGACATGGTGCCCGGAAGCTTTGAGCCAATCAGGTAGGTCGCTTTATCCACATTGACAAGAGGTTTAATCTTGCCTTCTGCTCCAAAATCGCCAACGTATATTCCTTTTACTCCGCGATCAAGGTTAAGGGAAAGACTTATAGCCAAACAATGAATAGAGCATGTCCCATCGACCAGATTATCACTGTACTGGACAAGGTGACGGCTATGGCTCCACATTTTTCTCACCATGCCGCAATATGGACATCTCTGGTATTTTTTCAGGTCATCCTTCAATGGCTCAGCATCGGGTGCGGTCTTGGGAATAAACTGCAATGGTGTGCCGTCTCCATCGCATTTGCCACCCTGCTTAAGCCAACCCTTGCCCGGCAGCATAGCACCGACGCTTTTAGCAGCAGCATTGCCGCTATACAATCCAACAAATCCGGCTGCGGAAGTGAATGCCATGAGCTTTAGGGCTTTACGCCGAGTTATCGTATTGTTTTCTTTCATAACCATCCTCCAAAAATAAGAGTGCAAAAAAAATAGAACCGACCAGTTATCGAAAAGAACCAGTCCAACCGATGTGCCAAAAGAGGAGAACAGGAGCAAAGGCCCTCTCTCCCAGAATCAAAGAAGCTATAGTACCACACTCTTAGTAAAAACAGGTGCGGCATATTGTCGCACCTGTCATTTTTTCCTACAAACTCAAGTCCTTACCCTGACAATTCTGCAAATTAATAGAACCATGCCAGATGCCTGCCGTTGTCATTTCAGTATGGTCATGTTACAACTCTATCCCGAATTTCTCCTGAGATGGGACGGTTGAGTTGTCTGTATCCCGTATCCATATTTTTTCCCACAACACTCTGGCAAGAGCATAAAAAGAGCGCAATTCACACAACATTATGAGTAAATATATCCTTGGCATCGACACAGGGGGAACCTACACCGATGGGGTAATCATCGACATGGAACACGGTGAGGTCATTGATGCTGTCAAGAAGCCGACCACCCATCATAACCTGGCTCTAGGTACAGTAGAGGTCCTGCAAAGCCTTGTTGGCAGGAAATCGGTCGACCGGAATCAGATATATCACCTGGCTGTTTCCACTACTCTTGCGACCAATGCTGTTGTTGAAAAAAAAGGGGCCAGAGTCGGTCTGTTTGTCATCGGTTATGTTAAACACTTTCGTTTGCCGGTTGTTGCCAACGTTTTCATTAAAGGTGGCCATACAATTACGGGAGAGGAAGAAGAACCACTGGATATTGAAAGTATCATCGATACCATTAATGGCCTGAAAGACGATGTCGATGCCTACGCCGTCTGCGGAGCAATGTCCATGGAAAACCCCAGCCATGAACTGGTGGCTGAAAAGGCCATAGCCATGCTCGACCCGAAACCGGTGTTTTGCACACACCGGGTTTCTATTCATGCCGGGATGCAGGGAAGGGCGGCAACAGCAGGCCTGCATGCCAAGTTGATGCCACTCATGCAGGACTTTATTGTTGGTATTCAGACAGCCATGGTTCAGGAAGGACTAGCCTGTCCGGTCTCCATCATCAGCGGCAGCACCAAACCTGTTTCCATACATGAGGCCATTGATCACGCCGGAATAACCGTTGCCAGTGGTCCGGCCTGTACCGCCCATTTTGGGAGTATGCAGGCGGAGACAGACGCGCTGGTCGTCGATGTCGGTGGCACAACAACGGACCTTGCTATGGTCAAGGACTCTCAACCTGAGATGTCCCTTGACGGTTGCCGGATTGGAGATTGGCAAACCCATATTGAGTCAATCAACATGATGACCGGAGGAATTGGCGGTGACAGCCTTGTCCGTCTTTATACCGATGGAAAAATGGAAATTGGACCGGGCAGAGTGTTGCCTCTGGCAATGAGCAATGGTGTTTTTGAGGCCGGAGAATGGTTAGGGGCCGACAATGGGGCAAAAGCCATCATTCTTTCTGCTGATCTCAATCTGGATGGTGAAACCGACGACCCGATTCTGCGCTATTTACAGAAACACGGTCCAGCTACCTTTGAAATGCTGCTGCAGGGAACAGGACTCAGTACGTTCCCTTTGGAGAAACTATCACGAAAACAGAAGATTGAGGAGATCGGCTTCACCCCAACCGATGCGCTTCATGTGTTGGAGCGAATCAGCTTTGGGGATACATCCAAGGCAGCAGCCGGTGCCCGAGTGCTGGCAAAATTACTGGGCATGGATGTGGAACAATTTTGTCTTCACGTGGTTCAGCAGACAGAAGAGAAGATAGAAGGTCTCATTATTGATTATATTATCTCCAGAAACTGGGGCAAATCCCTCACTACGTTTATTACTCAGCGGAATAATCACCCGGAACTTGGTGTACGATTCTCCCTTAAAATACCCATTATCGGTATCGGGGCAGCAGCAAACTCTTTTCTTCCAGGAGTGGCCAAACGACTGGGAACTACTGTAACTTTTCCTCCTCACTGTGAAGTTGGCAACGCCCTTGGTGCAGCCTCACTGACAAAGAACTTATCTGAAACAATAGTATAACTGTTGACACGCGTCTTCAGATACCTGTCCTTACTGTGTTTTGAATACTGACGGAGGAGATGGGATTATTTTTTTCTTCTGTTTCAGATTATTCCTGTTTGCAGATGTTGTTGAGAGTTTTTTAGCTTTTGTCTTTGGTTTTCTGATAGTTCTCTGCTTTTTTTCCGACTCTGTAATTCTTGTTCTCATCATTTTCAAAGTTGATTTTTGTTCAGATCCAACAGAAAAGGTTCGCCAAGGACTCCAGATTGAACCTGTTTGACCCGATTTTAACCGTATCCTGTACACCCCTTTTTGCCTCACATGGATAAATCCAACAATGGTTTGCCCACCTTTTTGCGGCTTGTAAGTAAAACTGCTGCCTTTTGCCCGATGGAACAACCTTGAGTTGAAGCTCTTCCACTCAAGCTGGTGGGTGATTTTATCAAGCCCGGGTGGAACATCGGCGTGAACTCTAACTCTTTGAATCTTAGTTATCCTCTTATTTTCGGTTGGTTGAATGATACGGGGTGGAGAATAGTTAATTATTTCATGTTTCGGTTTATTTCTTTGTTCCAGTCGGTTTTTCTGGGTTTCGGCATGACTCTTGATCTTGTTTGCTAAAACAACAAATCGTTTCTTATCGCTGTTCTGTTGGTTCGGTCCGGTTTTCATGGTAGCCCGAATATGATAGTTACCCTCTTGTGGAAACTGTGAATGGGGGATCGTGACCTCATATTGACCCGATAGCACTGGAATGAGTAGAATAGACTGCTGCAGTGAGGTATCCGGCCACTGTCCCGGAACGCTTTCCGGATACCAGATCCAATCCAGGTGTACCTGAGGCGATCCCGATGTGCAGAAAAGCCCGAGTTGAAGAACCAGATCACCCTCAATAACCTGTTTGTCTTTCGGGGAGAGAATCTGAATCCGGGGACTCCCGCATTCCGGTGGCTCCATCCCCAATGTCTGTGACAATGAAACGGATTGGGAAGGTGCTGGTAGGACAGAAAACTGCGACCCCGGCTCACTTTCAGGAATAATCGTTTTCCCGCTGTATTCGATGGTTGATACCGTTAGCTCCGCGCCCGGTTCAAGCCCATCAAATTCAATCGTTGAAACAGTCAATTCCGTCCCTTCAGGAAGGCCTGTAAACTTAATAGTCGAGACTTTGATCTCCTTCGGCTGTTTCACCGGGACCTGGTGAACTTCAGGGATATTTTTCTGTTCCCCCGGTTCGATGCCGGGTGGAGAAGATAAGCCAAGGCTATGAGAAGAAAAAGTTAGGACAACAAGTATGAAACCGGAAAAAAAGCGCTTTGTCATCTATTGCCATCCTCATTGAGCTGTATATTGTTGAATGTCCTCAATATAATACAACTCAGAATAGAGCTGTTCACAGTCCATTTGCAGCCCTGATCCGATTTCAATATCGAGCCCCGCCGTGGTCCCTAAACCGACAAGCATACATTGGTCACCCTTCTCCATAACGGCAAAGGCCATTCCTTCAAGATAGCCGGAAATCAGAGCGCCATATCCTTTATCCAGAATAACTTCCACAACTCCTGTAAAGTTCCCTGTCTTCAATAAACCCGGCCTCGTGATTTTTCCGAAAGCAAAACCACCACCAAAGGCAATGGAATAAATATCAACCGGCAGATGCCGCCAGCCAACCGGCCAGTTCTTGATATCAAACGGCACATGCATGGTAATAATCGGCACCTTAATGAGTTTGGCCGGATCGATATCCATTTTAAATTTCTGGCTTAATTTAAGCTTCGACAGGTTATCCCCATATACATTTTCACTGTTCATACAACTGAATATAAGAAAAAATGAGGCAACAGCTATATAAACAATCGGATTATTAACTTTTAATCTCAGCATAGTTCTCTCTCCCGGAAACAAGAATTCGATGCCATGTATTCAAGTCGATGGTGTTTAATTATTGAGCTGAAAAGAATACCATCCAGCCAGTCCTGTTATATACTAGCGAAAAACTGTAAAAGCACCCATCTTGTTTCTTAGTTCTGATAAATGTGAAAAAGTTCAAAACAAAACCTGGCCGTATCTATTTTCTTATCTCCACCATAGAAAACGTTCGGTTAGGTCCTGATCTTTTGTACCTTGTAATTAATGGGTTCATTTCGCAATTGAGTATTTTCAAAAAATAACTGAACTGTATAATGACAAATGTTGACAATAAATAATCAATTGAACGAGGCAGATTATGCAAGAAGAAGTAACGGTCTTTACACCATTTGATTTTAAACCCGGTCAGAAAATCTATATCAGCACTGGTCCTCGAAAGGGTGACTGGCTGGTCCTGCATTGCGACGACAAAAAAGTGACCTTGCAATGCCCTATAAGTAAAAGAGAATTCAGCTGGAATCGATTCTGCTACCAGGTCGGTGTGGAAAAACGACAATGGCCAGGGGTCGATTAATACAGCCATATCATTTCTGTACATAAACCAAAGAGTGTTCATCGAATGTTAAAAAAGGACCGTCAACATGTCTCTCAAAATCCGATATGCAACCCTCCTTTTTCTTACCCTGCTTCTGCTGGCCGCCTTTACGCTTGGCATCGTCTATTTTTTAAATGAAAAAAAATACCTCATTATTGCGGTATTGTGCATCCTCCTTTACCTGACAACATTTCTGATCGGTCGTAGATTTTCTGTAATCTTCTTCACTCTATCCACACTGAAATTTATTCGAAAAAACAATGGCGTGGTCTCGATTGGCAGCTACTTTGTATTTATCCAGTCACTTGTCCGTTCAGGAAAGAAAAATCATCAGATTATTGGTGATGAAATCCTGCAGAAACTCCTGGAGGAAAATGTCGTCGAACTCCGTGACGACAACATCTATTTGATCCAATAAACAATTTTTAAACTTGACAGTATTACCATTTGCGGTTATTTGTGTGCATATGCTCAAATCACCAAACGACTATTATTCACGGAGGATTACACATGAGCAACACATTACGCCTTGCTATTCCGACAGTTCAACCGGGTGGAATGGATGCAGCCAGATCGGACCATTTTGGTCATTGCGATCTTTTTACATTGGTGGAAATAATCGATAGCAGTGTGGCCGAGGTTGCGATTATGGACAATCCAAGTCACGGTTCAGACGGCTGCATGGTACCGGTACAGCATTTAAGGGATAACGGTGTGAATGCGGTCGTTGTCGGAGGAATTGGAGCGAAACCGCTTCAGGGATTCAATCTGGCCAACATTGCTGTTTACTTTGCCAAGGTATCATCGGCGCCGACCGTTGAGGCAGTGGTCAGAGGTATGCTCGCCGGTTCTTTCCCTCGTATCCGCGACGACCAGGCCTGCAAAGGTGGCAGTCATTGCAACCATTGATCGAACAGTACTGACTCCAGAGAGTTTGAAGTTACACACCGTTCGTTGAGTGAAAAGAATGCAAAAACAATTGAAATACCGTATCATCAATTCCTGAAACACTTAGCAATCACAACCACTCAGGCTGGTCCTCAGGACCTCGTTCACCGGGTTTAACTATGAAACTTTCCGAATTTGGAACTCGTTTCAGTGGAGGCTGCGGCATCCTCTCACTCATGGATGATCTCGGAAACGCTCTTGCCGAAGGCAATATGATCATGATGGGTGGCGGCAACCCGGGTCATGTACCTGAGGTCCAGGATGTACTGCGAAACAGGCTGCAGCAACTGGCGGCTGATCCTGCTGCCTTTCAAAAACTAATCGGTATTTACGATCCACCCCGGGGTGATAAACACTTTCTCCGGGCGCTGGCAAATTTGCTCCACAATGAGTACGGCTGGCAGCTTGGGCCTGAAAATATCTGCCTGACAACCGGTTCCCAGGGTTCGTTCTTTTTCCTTTTCAATATGTTCGGCGGTCACTTTGGCAACGGAATACGCAAAAAGATCCTGCTACCTATGGCTCCCGAGTATATCGGCTACGGTGATCTGGGACTGTGCGACGATTTTTTCATCACTGTTAAACCCCGAATAGAGCACCTTGATCAACATACCTTCAAGTACCGGGTCGACTTCGAATCCATTGAGATCACCCCTGATATCGGGGCAATCTGTGTCTCCCGGCCTACCAATCCCACAGGAAATGTTCTAACCGATAAAGAACTGGATCGCCTTGGCAAGCTGGCCGCAGAAAACAATATACCGCTGATAATCGACAATGCCTATGGCGTGCCGTTCCCCGGAATCATTTATACAGAGGCAACTCCGGTTTGGAACGACAACCTTGTTGTCTGCATGAGCCTCTCAAAATTCGGATTGCCGGCAGCCCGTACCGGCATCGTGATCGCCAACAGGGAAATCATCACAGCACTTTCCTCTATTAACTCTATCTGCAACCTGGCTCCTGTGAGCTTTGGGGCCATGCTTGCCACCGATATCGTAGAGAGTGGTGAAATTCTAAGGCTGAGCCGTGACGTAATACGTCCCTTTTACCGTCGGCGCATGGAAAAAGCGGTAGATGCTCTGCATGATTCATTTTCCGGTCTGGACTATATGATTCATACACCTGAAGGCGCCATGTTTCTCTGGCTGTGGTTAAAAGAACTGCCCATCAGCTCCGAAGAGCTCTATAGACGATTGAAAGAAAGGGGCGTGCTTGTCGTTTCGGGGCACTATTTCTTTCCTGGACTGGAGCCTGGCTGGAAACACACAGATGAGTGTCTTCGCCTGACTTACTCCCAAAATGAGGATGATGTTCGCCAGGGCCTGGAAATACTCGCTGATGTTGTAAGAGATTTATAAAACCTCAGCAGGAGATCCTGCTTATCTTACAAGCCCTTACTTGAGGAAGTAGAGTTTTTCATCTTTCTTGGGCTTCTGGTGACGTATTGTTCCCTTGTTCTTCCCCCTTTTCAACGAGAACATGTCATCACCATCAAGCAGGTCTCCCATATCCTTCTCAACCTGATTCGGGTCTTCCCCCGCTTCAAGCCTGGATAATGCCGCTTCCATCTTCTCTCCCATACCAATTCCCGCTTTATCTGTAAATTTGCGCATCAGCGAGGCCATCTGCTTCGGATCGTCTTCATTGAAGTTTTCCGCCTCCTGCATCAGCCCTTCAAATGCCTGCTCCATCCTTGCTTCATCCAGACCTGCCATAGGATCATCACCACCCTCCTTTCTGTTTTTATCGATAGTGGTAAAAACAGACATCATTTTCGGCAATTCGGCTTTTCCACAAACAGGACAATCAGGGCTTGCCGCCGAATCTACCCGCCGAGAGAGGAACGAGTAGATGGTATGGCAGTCCTGACAGTAATACTCATAAATCGGCATAAGAATTATTTCTTTCCTATAAGTTAATCATTTCCTTAAATGGATCACTCCAACGATAATTAATATCAGGGGCCACCACTGTCTCAACAGTGATTTGATATCACCAAGAGGCAGAATATCCAGGTTTGACAGAAGAAAAATGACTCCCAGCACTATTAGAATAATCGCCCCGTTTTTTGATCGCATCACTCAGCCTCTCCTTGTTGGATTGTTAGGAATTGGTGAACATCTGGGGAATGGTATACGTATTTTCGCTGAAAAGCAATTGGGTATTGCGTTACAACTCTCAAGGTATTAATATGTATTACCAAAACAATAAACCTATAATTTCAGCATATTATGAGGTAGCCATGAAAAAGAAATTCTCTTTTTTCTCCCTACAGATGATTTTTATTCTCTTTGTTGCCAGTCATGTTTCCGCCAGTCCAATTGATGTTGTGGTCTCAATTGCACCCCAGAAATGGCTGGTCGAACAAATTGGCGGTAACCTGGTTTCTACTTCTATTCTCATTGGGAAAGGCCAAGATCCCCACTCATTCCAACCCAGACCGAAACAGATCGCAGATCTGTCTAATGCCCGTCTTTATTTCACCATCGATATGCCTTTTGAAAAAGTCATTGCAAAAAAAGTCGGTCACTTGAAAACAGGACTAAAAGTCCTTGATATTTCGCAAAATATTCACAAGTCCCCCATGAGTGACTACGATCATGAACATGGATACCACCAGACAGAAGAGCATCATGAACATGGAGAATCCCATTCAGATCACAATCAGAAAGGGGATCATCAAGACCATGATCTTCATCAGAAAGAAGACCACCATGAACAGGAAGCAACCCAGACACTTGATCCCCATATCTGGCTCTCACCCGACCTGCTCAAACAGATGGCAGATACAATCACTGATATTTTAATGAAAGAAGACCCTGCGAACCGTAAACAGTATCAAAACAACTTTGACAAACTCAGCAAAAAACTTGACAACCTGCACGCAACTATTAAAAAGAGGCTTTCTCCTTTTGCGGGCTCATCCTTTTATGTCTTTCATCCATCATTTGGCTATTTTGCCAAAACATATCGTTTGAAACAGGAAGCAATTGAGATGGGGGGAAAAAGTCCCACCCCCAGGCAACTGCAATCTCTTATCAAAAAGGCAAGGGATGAAGGAGCTAAAATTATTTTCGTTCAACCGCAATTTGACCCCCAAAGTGGAACGGCTATTGCCGCGGCTATTAACGGTCAGGTTGTTCCCCTTGACCCTCTTGCTGAAGACGTCGATTCTAATCTTCTGATGATCGCAGATAAAATTGCAGAGGCCTTGAACAGGTAGATATCAACCTTCCGGTATGCAACCGAAACACCTTACAGATTTACCCCTTTATAAAAAAACTGCCCAGCCGACGCCACCCAAACTATCGGATGAAATAGGCTTTGGCCTGGAACTTTTTTTCCTGCTGGCAGCTCTGCTTCTGTTTTTCCAGGGCATGACGCCTGTATGGGAAGAGTACACTGGACAGGTAGCGCTCAATTTCCTTGCTATCATTGTCGAAGCCCTGCCGTTTATGCTGATCGGCTCTCTTGTCGGTGGTATTATTGAGGTATTTGTACCGGTTGAACGTATTGACTCTCTGTTTGGCAGCCATCGACAAAGAGCTGTTTTTATCGGAGGAGGACTCGGTCTTTTTTTTCCTGTCTGTGAATGTGCCATTATTCCTGTGGTGAGACGTTTGCTTGGCAAGGGAATGGGGTTTGGAGCAGCCATTGCCTTTCTGCTTGCCGGACCTCTGGTCAATCCCATTGTTGCCACCTCGACAGCTATCGCCTACTCATTTAATTGGACTGTAGTTTTTACCCGGCTCTTATTGGGTTACTTCATTGCAGTAGGGGTCGGTCTTCTGATGGGGCGGTATTTCGGCAGGTCAAATGGTCTGGTTGAGCAGTTGCGTAAAAAAGCTGATGAAAACTGCGGTTGTTGCTCCTCGGTCATGCCCCTATCCCGCCTGCAGAAGCTCAAGCATTGTATTGAACATGGTTGTGATGATTTTTTTGAGGTAGGGAAATATCTGGTTATCGGCGCACTCATTGCAGCAATAATGCGGAGCAGCATCAGCATGCAGACCTTTACGGATTTGATGAATGCACCGTGGCTGGCTATTATCCTAATGATGCTGCTAGCCCTTCTACTCAATCTTTGCAGTGAAGCCGACGCTTTTATTGCCGCGAGTTTTCGGGATCTGTTGCCGCTGTCGAGCCAGATATCATTCATGGTGCTGGGCCCCATGCTGGATATGAAACTGATCCTGATGTACTTTTCGGTTTTTTCTAAAAAAGTTATTTTCTCACTGATAGTGCTTGTTTTTTCGGCTGTGTTTATCTGTTCTCTTCTCCTGGAAAAACTTCTACCTTTCCTGACAGTGACTATGGCAGGAGGATGAGACATGGTAAAAAAAACATTTCAAATCATTACCTTAGTAAGCTGGACTGTCTTTCTGATCTGGTTATTGTCGATAGGACAGAAACAGCTTGCTAAGCTTCTTCATCCCAACCTCTGGTGGCTTTTGAGCGGTGCCGTTGTTGTCCTCCTCCTGTATATCCTCAGTCAGTACAAACGGGAAAATACTCCTAAAAGTCAACAGACATCGCTTCTTCAAATTCCGGCGCACCTGATCCTTCTTCTGCCGATTCTTTTTTATATCCCGGTAAAAACATCTCAGCTGGATTCGGCCAGTTTTGAAAAAAGAAGCCTTATAGCCAATGACCAAATTCTTCCCTTAAAAACCGCACCAGAGCTGACAGCGCCAGATAGCTCTGTTGAACAGACCGAGAATGATACCTCACTTACACAGTTGAATTTTAATTTTAAGAAATATGAGGGGAAAGAGGTTGAAGTTATCTGCAGAACCTATCTCAGTAATCGGCTGCCGGAAAAAAGGATCATGTGCTATCGCTTTATGATCAGCTGTTGTGCTGCTGATGCCAGGACGGTTTTTATCCTTCTCCAACCGCCTGATAATATGACATTCGAACACGATAAGTGGATTAAGGCAAAAGGTATATTAGGCAGTTTTCCTTATGCCGGACACCACATACCATCATTGGCTGCAGAAACCATAGAATATGTAGAAGAACCATTGTTTCCCTATGCGTATTAATCCCACTCTGGGGAATTACTCCCTTCAAACCAAATCTGCCTTTCACACAACATCTCCATGGGGTTCCTGCAGTAAACGAACCGATTGTGCAACTCTGCCATTTCTTTTAAAAATGGCTATAAGCTGCTCAATATCGATCTGATCGTCATAAATTGTAACAATGAGTTTTTTTCTATTGGTATCAGGGAACAGGTCTTCTAACCCTTCGAGTTCCTGAGTTATCCTTTCATGCTTAACCAATAATGAATCATTTAAAGACGGAATAAAAAGTGAACAAACGCACTCACCACCAATTACCGATATGGTATCACTGCTGATCAGAAACATGATCAGACCGACAAACACGCTACCTTTTCTGGTTCGTTTCACTACAAGCCTGCTGCTGTTTTCATGAATAGACCGCTCTTGCATCAGATCATTTCAACCGAATAATATCACTATTTAATAACAGAGAATTACCTCACCTCATTTTCCTTGACACACCTGTTGATAATGGCATATGAATAAAGTGTGGTAGAGGTCTAACCAAGTAGTCTTTCTTTCAACTGTCTACATCCTACGGAGGCAATAATGACAAGTAAAGAGTTGAAAAAATTTCTTGCCGGACTGAGCGTTGCCGGCCTGCTCAGCGTTGGCGGAGTTGGTCTGCACAACGCCCAAGCAACCGGATCGAGCGGTTGAGGCGATAAAACCGGCACAGGTGGTGCCGACAAGAAAAAAGAAGCTTCAAGCAGTGGCTGAGGTGGTGGAACCGGTGCAGGTGGCACCGATCAACCGACAACAGGCGAAGGACAGCAAGCTTCTGAAGAAGAACCTAAAAAAGATCCCGGGAAAAGCGGCTGAGGTGGTGGAACCGGTGCAGGTAGCACCGACTCAGAAAAGAAAGAAGACCAGGCCGAAAAAGATATGTCCGGGAAAAGCGGCTGAAGCTGATACCGCCGTGCAGTTTGCACGATATTAAATACAATTTAAAAGCCGGTGATGATCAGATCACCGGCTTTTTCTTTCTATTTTGCTTTGATATATGTCTCCAGCCGTTCCCAAATCGATGCCGTTTAATCCGGTAGACGGTTTTCCCGTCAGCAGCACCTTTATCAATCAGGCCGATGAAGACGAAACCGTTTTTTTTGAGAGAAAGGAAGAATATATCCATTACTGTTGTACAGACTCTGCCCTTCTTCGCCAATATCCATTTCTTCCCGATCTGATCAAAATCGAACAAACGCTCCTCGAACTCAAATCAAAACCTCAAAGTTCCGCAACTCCCACGTCTCAAATTATTGTCAATCCTGAACTTGAACTTCTCTCTGTTGGGTACAGCGGCCTGGAAGATCTATTCAATAATCAGAATTTTTCTCCTGTAAAGAAGCAGAGTTTTTTATGTGTCTATCGTCATCCGGACACACATGAAATTAAAGTAACAGAGACCCATTCTCACGATCTGCTCTGTCTGAAAATCATTACCGAAGGACTCGATTATCGTGAGGTTGCCCGGGAGGCCGGCACGACCCTTGGACAGGTCGATGATATTGTCTACGCGGGAACCCAAAAAGGTCTTCTGATCAGTCCGCCTTCCGGAATTCAGAGGGGAAAACAATTTGAAGGTGGCTTCGTCAAAAATCCCGGCTTCTTTTCATCGAAGGTGTTTACCCTCCAATGGCATATCACCCAGAAGTGCGATTTACACTGTCGTCACTGTTATGACAGAAGCCGGAGGCGGGAAATGCGCCTGGAAGAAGGAATAAAGGTACTTGATGATCTTTATGCGTTCTGCCGCGAGAAATTTGTTTACGGCCAGGTGACCTTCACAGGCGGCAACCCGCTACTTTATCCTGACTTCTTGGAACTCTATAAAGAAGCCGCTAACAGGGGGTTTCTGACCGCCATACTTGGCAACCCTGCTCCGCGTGCCCAAATAGAGGAAATACTTAATATACGTAAACCTCAATTCTATCAGGTCAGTCTGGAAGGCATGCGAGCCCATAATGATTATATCCGGGGTAAAAAGCACTTTGACAGAGTCGTATTCTTTCTGCAATTGCTCAAAGAACTGAATATCTACTCCATGGTCATGCTGACATTAACCCGGGAAAATCAGAACCAGGTTCTGGAACTGGCTGATTTTCTCCGTGATAAAGTCGACCGATTCAACTTCAACCGGCTATCAATGGTTGGCGAAGGGGCTGCCCTGGTCTCTGTGGATATCGAAACCTATCGTGACTTTCTTGAAGAGTACCTGCAGGCGGCAAAAAATAACCCGATCATGGGACTCAAAGACAACTTTTTCAATCTGATTCAACATCAAAACAATAAAACAGAGTTTTATGGTGGCTGCGCCGGTCATGGCTGCGGAGCCGCCTTTAACTTCGTCTCTCTGCTTCCCGACGGTCGGATCGACGCCTGCCGGAAATTTGATTCACCTATGGGAAATATCTTTGACAAGAGTCTGTCGGAAATCTATCACGGTAGTCAAGGAGAGAGATATCGCAATGGCCCTTCAGCATGCAATAACTGTGATATTAACGCAGCCTGTCGGGGATGTATGGCCGTTGCTTATGGAATGGGGAAAGATGTGTTCACCGATGTCGACCCCTACTGCTTCAAGTTGGACTAAAAATCCATCTCCAGCTGTTATGAAATTTCAGTGAGAGATAAAACCTAGTTGGCAGAAGAGTTTCGTACCGCTTTTACAGAACCGTATTCTGCGGGAAGAAACCTTCTGATGATACAGCAACCGCCGCCGCCGTCTTCCCAGGCCCCGGTAACCAGATTTCCCTGCTCGTTTTTCACCCAGAACTTGCCTGTCAATCCAAAACTGGCCTTTGAACTGTTCTTTTTGCCAAAATCAAAGGAAAAATAAAGATTGTGAAACTCGGCAGTTGTCGGCAATCGCCACCCTTTTTCTCCGGATGCATTCAGGTCGTTCACATATCTCTGCGCTTCCTCAGGTTTTCTGATCAACCCGCTTTTCTGACGCTGCCAGATGAGATTCTGGTCGGTATCAACAAAAGTGTTATTATCGCGAATGAGAAGCCCTGTTGGGAAGGTGGCGGAACAACCACATGTTAGGGCAAAGGAGAATATGAAAAGAAGACAGTATGAAAAACGCATTGAGAATAGAAATGGCCATATGGCTGTTCCACCGTTTACAGATAGAAGGAGTCTAACTGCAGTTACAGAGTACCACATTGTGGTAACATTGCAAGTAAAAAAGAAGAATGATTCTCAGAAAAGTAAATATTCGAGTTTTTTTGGGGGCAATCCAACTTTCAACAAACTCCGGCAACCCTTTTGCAGTCCAGGTTATAAACGTTTTGCCGGCAGCCGTAGTGGTTAAATCATTTCTTTCTATTTTTATATGGTGCGATATGGTAATTCTTGATTCAGATTAACAAGCATTGGCCTGTATTTTCATCAGGTGATGTCAATTTGTTGGACCACCCAAGCACTCGGCTATATTCATTGTTATTTTAGATAGTTACAAATTTACACAGTTTCCGATTTCATGTTTTCCAGAAATTCCTGGCATACGTATAAAAAACTATTCAGTGATGTGACGCCCTCGGCGGGCGTTTTGATGATCATCGTTCTGCTCATGGTTCTGGAAACAGCTATTTCACTCACCTCTCCCTGGCTTGCGGGCCGTTTTACCGATTCCCTGTTGTCACCATCTCCTGCTTTAAAGTTGTCGTCCAAACAGCTTCTTGTCATCTGGTTATTGGTTTTAGCAGTAAAGGGAATTTTGAGTTTTTTTAACAGCTACTTCACTGGAAAAACATCCCAAAAAATGCTGACCAAAATGAGGGTGAAACTATATGATCACCTGCAAATGTTGCCGATCAGCTACTACCATGACAAGAAGCACGGTAAAATTTTAGCCTTTCTGACTAATGACGCGGCCATCATCAGCACCTTTGTCACTTCCACCCTGGTTCGACTGATCCCGATCCTCATCATAATCTGCGGCGCCCTTGTCTGTATCTATTTTATCAATCCGATAGCCGCTATCCTGGCAGCATTGCTAATACCCATCTTTTTTATCATCAGCAAACTTCTCGGTCGTTCCATACGAGGATTATCCAGATCAATGATTGAGCAATATTCAAAGACCCTTGCCATTGCCGATGAGAACCTGGCCACCCTGCCCCTGATCAAATCTTTTTCCAGAGAAGAAAACGAATCCAGGAAATTCAGAGACAGCAGTAACCGGCTTCTTGAACTGACAACCGACTATTTAAAAATTCAGTCCTTTCTGGGCCCACTTACCCGATTCCTGGCAACACTGATTATTTTTATCATTCTCTGGTTTCTTTCAAATCAGTTGGCCTCTGGAGAATTGGGGGCAGCGGATATGGTCTCATTGATCCTGTACGGCACGCTGATTACCCAACCCATAAGCGGTCTGGCTGACCTGTATGGTCAAGTTCAGCACACAATCGGTGCAACTGAACGATTGAATCAACTCTTTTCAAACATCACTGAACAAACAAAAACTGGTGTAGTGCTTTCGCAAGGGCGTGGAGAAATAGAATGTACCGATATCACTTTTGGTTATCCGGGTTGCGACAACACATTGACCCAACTCAATCTCAAGATCGAGGCGGGAGAAACAGTAGCCATAACAGGAAAAAACGGAGCCGGAAAATCCACCCTGATCCACCTGCTCATTCGTTTTATTGAGCCGCAGCAGGGTGTCATACGGTTTGATGCCAGAAACATTCAGGAACTGTCACTATCCAGCCTCAGGCAACAGATCGGCCTGGTTCAGCAGCAGGTGTTGCTACAAAATACTACAGTTGTCGACAATATTCTCTTTGGCAAAGCCAATGCTTCGTTTGAGGAAATTGAACTGGCAGCCAGGCAGGCGCATGCCTCAGACTTTATCAGGAAGCTGCCGTATGGTTACGATACTGTTATCGGCGACCAGGGAGTTAAACTCTCAGGAGGTCAGAAACAGCGGCTGGCTCTTGCCCGGGTGTTGTTGAAAGATCCGGCGGTACTGATACTTGACGAAGCAACCGCCATGTTTGACCCAGCCGGTGAGACGGCATTTATTGAGGAATGTAAGCAACTGTTGCAGCAGAAGATAGTGATCATCATCAGTCACCGACCAGCCAGTCTGGCCCTGGCAGATACTGTTTATCGGCTCCAAGACGGTAGATTGTTCACCATAGATCCACCATCCACTTTGTAGAGCATTGAAAGAACAGGGAGGTTTTTCCTTTTCATTTTCACTTTATTTTTATATCGTATCAGATTAGCTTAAATATTTTAAAAAATCATAAAAACACACAATATCAAACATATGCCAGAACACAGTCCTTTAGCTGTCATCATACTCGGTGCTGGAAAAGGCACAAGGATGAAGTCGGATAAGGCAAAAGTTCTCCATGAGC
>CAZLGM010000052.1:0-17250 GCA_964558875.1 uncultured Desulfocapsaceae bacterium | reverse complement strand
TTCTGCGCCGATGGTACTGCATGGGAAGCTGTGTGGGAGAGTAGGACGTCGCCGATTCTTTTTATAGAAAACCCCGATACGACTTGGTTCGTATCGGGGTTTTTGTTTGTCTCCCCTACTCTTTCTTATTCTTCTGGGTAGTAGCTGACCATTCTAGCTTCAGATACCATTGCCATTCCGAACGAAAAATCGATAGAACTAGGTAAAATAATAAACATCTTTTTTCAAGACCTGACTTTAGATGCCTGTGAGTATCTTGCCGGAGCGCAGGGATAATTTGGGTTGTGTATTTTGATCCATCCAGTATAAATTTAAGTTTACCCAAGTTTTTCTGCAACATAGCCGCCTGAGGCCTGTGAGTCTTCTATAGTAAGACAACGATTAATGGCAGCATCGGCTACTGCAGAAACCAGGTTGCCGACAAGTGTCGATGCGGTCATTGCAGAGATCGTAGCGGCTCCGGTTAAAGTTTAAAAATTGGAAAAGGCCGTGATACACTTTACGCTCCCTGACGCCATTGGCAGGTGTAAAATCGAAGAGATTTCCAAAGCGGAGCTGAAAGCGTCCATCGAAGAACTATTGCTCCAGCTTTAAATACTTATCAATTAATGGAGGTCAACCATGGAAAATTGTGTTTTTTGCAAGATCGTGAAAGGGGAGATCCCCAGCATCAAGGTGTATGAAGATGAACGTGTATATGCGTTTGCAGACATCAATCCTATCAGTGACGGCCATACCCTGATCATTCCCAAGGCCCATGCTGAAAATCTCTGGGAGATGTCCGATGAGAACATCACCGCCGTCGTGCAGGTTTCCAAAAAGATAGCTGCGGCCATGAAGGAAGTTTTCGGGCCGGTTGGGATTGCAGTACTCCAACTGAACGGAAAAGTCGTCAACCAGGTTGTTATGCACTACCACATGCACCTGATCCCGAAAGCGGCGAATGGGCCGAAGTTTAACATGACCGAGTGGGAACTGGTCCCTGGGGATATGGACAAGATTAAATCCATCGGCGAAAAACTGTCTGCGGCGATATAAAGGATGTCTCTAAAATAGGATTTTGGTTGCCGGCGGAAAAACGTGGGATCTACGACAGGGTTCTGTCTTCGCCTGATGAGCTACGCCGGTAGCCAACTCCGCCTGAAGTTTCCCCTCGTAGCCGGATTTCCCACTGTTTGACTTCCTCGTCGTGGGTCACAACAGGATGTACCAACGAAGCCAGCACCAAACCTGGTAACTACTCACCTATTTCGAGGATAATGCGAAAGGTTTCGCTTAAAGAGTTCTGGCTTCCTTTGGCCTTTCTATCACACGTCATTATTCGTATCAAATTAGAGCTGTAGCCAAAAGGCTCCAACTGTTCATATTGCCAAACGCGGAAGTTATTCTCATCTATGTTTTGCATGGAAAGCTGCGTGGGAGATTTGGACATCGCCGATTTCATTTATCTTTACCTTCTTGAGTACTTTCGATCGTATCATGGTTCTCAACTTTGTCAGTCAATACATCAATATTGTCAGCTATTGCCATATTAAACAGATATCCATTCCTTTTTATAAAAAAGATTTACTTTACTTAATTGACAGCACACCGTAATAAGCTCTATAGTGCCGTCTTATTTGGAAATCGCTGTTTATCTACGTCAAACAATAATGAAGTGAATTGATTACAGGTAATGTGACTCGACCTTAATGGTTTTCGTACCTGGTGAGCACAACAAGGTTTGACCTTAACTGTTAATCCTTTGGGCCTGTAAGCAGTACAACTTAGACGAGGTTCTATCATGATGAGTAACTATCAAGTTAAGATTATGAACAAAATCGCCCCAGAAGGACTTAGTCTTTTTGGATCCGGGTATGATCTGTCAGCTGAAACAGAAGATCCTCATGGGATTTTAGTCCGCAGTTCTCCTGTTCCCATTGAAAAATATCCCTCGCTACTGGCTGTTGCCCGTGCTGGAGCCGGTGTGAACAACATTCCGGTTGAGGAGGCAAGCAACAGAGGAATTTGCGTCTTCAATACTCCCGGCGCAAATGCCAATGCTGTTGTTGATCTTGTCTTCCCAATGATTGCTATGTGGCTGCGAAATATTTATAAAGGAGTCTCTTTTTGTAATTCTCTTATCGATGTTCCGGATGAGAAGGTTTCAGAGCATGTTGAACAGCAGAAGGCTGCCTTCAAAGGTGTTGAGATTGCAGGAAGAACACTTGGAGTTATCGGTCTTGGTCAGATAGGCATGAGACTGGCAAATGGCGGTATTCATAGAAATATGAATGTATTCGGCTTTGATCCTTCCCCTACTATTGAAAATATTCACAATCTTCTGCCGGAAGTTGTCATCAACCGAACCATGTCCGACACCCTGGCAAAAGCAGATATGGTCAGTCTACATCTGCCTTTGAATAACAAAACCCGCAATCTGGTGGATAAAGACTTTTTGGCTTCAATGAAACAAGGGGCCATCCTGGTCAATTATTCCCGGGGGCCGATTGTTGACGAACAGGCAGTACTTCAAGCTCTTGACTCCGGTCACCTTGAGGCCTTTATCTGTGACTTCCCAAGTCCGTCAGTCATTGGACATCCCAAAGTTCTGGTTACACCTCACCTGGGTGCATCAACAGAAGAATCAGAGGAAAACTGCTCTCGTAGAGCATCCAAAGAAATGATCGGTTACCTCAAATACGGGAATATCACTCACAGTGTGAATTTTCCAACTATCGAATCAGTTCCCTCTGCCGCTGTTCATACTCGGCTTATTATCATCAACAGAGATGTTCCGGGTATGATTGCTTTTGCAACCAATATTCTCGGGCAACATGATATTAATATTTCCAGTTATCTGAATGAATCAAACGGTACCATTGGTTATAATATCATTGACCTTGAAAAACCGATTGATGACCATGTGCTAACCGAGCTTGAAAAAAATGATGATATAATACGGACAAGGACAATTCTATTTAAAACTGTCACTGAATAGCGACTTTTCGGCCAATCTGAGTAAGCCTGATTGGACTGAGATGGTGTACTAAAGGACTTTCAATTACGTTTTTCGGTGACATAAACAAGAAGGCTCCACCCTTTTCCATTCCCGAACCCGGGAGTTAAGCTCTTCTGCGCCGATGGTACTGCATGGGAAGCTGTATGGGAGAGCAGAAAGTCGTGACGATATGCTTATAAAGACATGGGCAGTTCCACAATAAAAACAGAACCTGGGCCTTTATTAATCTCACTTTCGTGTGAGATTAATAAATCAGCCGGTGGAGGACTGTAGACAACTATTTTCCCTCCATGATCCTCAATTATGCCAAAGGATACTGAGAGACCAAGGCCGGTTCCTTCGCCGGTGGCTTTGGTGGTAAAGAATGGGTCAAATATCTTTTTCATATCCTCTTCATTGATCCCTGAGCCGGTGTCTGTTACCGAGATAATAACATTATTATCATGGTGATCTATCCTTGACTTTACCAGAATCATACCACCATCCGGCATGGCATCCTTGGCATTATTGAGAAAGTTAAGCCATACCTGTTTCAATTTGTCAGGATCTCCGACAATATTTCTTTCCTCCTCCTCCAGATCGGTGAGAATTTCTACGTTATCCAGACTGAAGGTGTGGCTCACCAGGGCAGTTGCTTCGAGGAGCGAGTTGTTAATTGACATCTCCAGTTTATCCGTACCGGTCTGTCTGGAAAATTTCAATAAGTCAGCCACGATCTTGCGACAAACCTTGACCTGCTTTTCGACAATCTGCAACTCCTTCTCCATACTGCTATCCGGCTCCACATCATCCTGCAACAACTGAGCATAACCTAAAATAATACCCAGGGGAGTATTAATCTCATGGGCAACCCCACCGGCCATTTTGCCGATGGATTCCATTTTTTGAGATTGGATGAGCTGTTGTTGATAATTTTTAATCTCTTCAATATGTGTCTTTAGATTCAGGGCCATAACATCAAAAGTTTCAGCCAGATCCTGGATTTCATCTCCAACATTTTCACGGTAGATAGGACAAAATTGGCATGATTTCAGTTTGTCCGGGAAATTGATCTGGTCGCAATGCAGGCACATAGTGCCCGCCACATACCAGCACCTGCGTCGAGAATCTCCATGAGCCGGACATTTACCTTCCAAATCACAGTTCATTATCTCCCAGCAGTTGCGCTTCAGCATAGGACCGGTCTGATGATCAAGGTTGCCCAGAACCATCTGTTCGGCATGTTCTTTTAAAATGGCAAGCCTGGTGGTAACCCAGCGGCCGAAAAAGGCACCGAGGAAAATGGCCAAGAGCAGTATAGCGCAGGATATGGAGGCGATAATCAGTATGAGACGGTTAATAGCTTGCTGAATCGGCTTCCTGGAGAGACCTACTCTGCCGGTTCCCACCTGGCCTCCGCCGATAACTACCGGGGCGGCAAAATCATAAATAAGTTCCGTGCCGGTGTCCAACAGCTGCACACCCGGCTTTTGCTGACGCTCAACTTCATTGACAGTAATGAGCTCTACAGGAAAACCCTTTTGAAAGGTATGGGCCAGCACCTGTTGCTTGGCATCAAGGATAAAGGCGTAGTTTATGGAGCCGCCACTATTTTGCACATCATCAACAATATTCTTAAGGCGCAAGAGGTCCATTGTGAGCATTGGATCAACAGCACGAATTGCCAACCCTTCAGCCAGGGCATTGCCTCTCTTTTTACTCTCCTCAACCAATGCAGAGGCAGCCATCCGACTCACCGAAGGAGTCAGCACAATGGCCATCAACACCATTAGTGCTGAAATACCAAGGATTATCTTGGTCCGGAATTTTAGCCTTAAAAAAAAGTTCATTTCTTTATACAGGCTTCAAGATAGCCTTAAGAAGATTATCGCAACTGCAGCCTTTCAGCCAGCTCACGGATAGAGTCATAGTCTGAATCGGTAGCAGGAATAATTCCTTGTATCTTTGCCGCCTCCAGGATGACAGCATCCTCCTTATTATCCATCGATAGCCCAAACATTACCCTTTTCATTTTCTCAATTATTTCTGGATCCAGTCCTTTACGAGCGGCATAGACCCAGCCGGGATAAGGCCTGGTCTCAGCGAGAATCCTGATCTGGTCTAAGTCAATCCGATCTTTTAAGATATTCAAGGTTCCCGTTCGGATGGAGCCGACGTCATACTGACCAGCATAAACCGAAAGTACTACTTTCTCCTGTTTGCCACCAGGGCCTGGGGCGAAGGCAATTACACTGAAATCATTCAGGGAAACCCCGTGCTCGACAAAATGACCGAGGGGAAACAGGTAACCACCGGCAGATGAAGAATCGACGGCGATCCAGCTCTTGCCGCGACAATCCTCAATAGTGTTTATCTGTTTATTGTCCAACCGGCTAATGATCTGACCATTGAAATCCGTTTTCCCGTCGGACTCAATAGTTCTGGCAAAGGCCTTGGCACCTTTCTCTGCCAGTTTGATATAAATAAAGGGGTTCGAGAAGGAAATATCGATTTCTCCCAGATCAACCATGTTGATGTGGGCATCAAAGGTGTCGGGGAAAACTTGGCGGACATGGAGCCCGGACTGTTGCATTAGTTTTTCCACCAAACGCCAGTGCCGTTCATAGCTCACAGAATGAGAGTATTGGGGAAGATAGGCATAGGTGATTGCCTTGTCAGGCTGAGCCAGGGAAATGTCGATCCTTTTATCAAAATCGACATGTACCACCTGTTCATCTTCATAACAACCGTTCAGGACCAGTAAGATGGTTAGAGCTCCTAAAATAGAAGCAATAATTTTAAGGTAATTCTTGATCATATTGGGATAGTAAATTGAATCAGTCAAAAATATCAAGGATTATGCTCCTCAATATCTGCAACCTTCAGACTATGACTGGTTGATTAAACTATTTTCACTTCCCTCCCCAAATAAATAGAATTGAGATCAATACCGGTGGTACTGCATGGTAAGCTGGGTGGGAGGATAAGGTGTCGCCGAATTTAATTATAAGAAAGGCTCAACCGGTTTCCTGGTCGAGCCCTTTGGCTTTCACACGTCCCAGCTCTTTATTCTCCTTTTGCGAGGAGGTAGCCATTGCCAGATTCCTTTAATTAAAAATCCACATCAATGGAAAGATCCTAGATAAAGCCGAAAATCTGGTCAAACCCTTGCGGTCATATGGCGACTCAATTCTTCAAAGATTGCAGAGGTGCAGGGATACGGCCACCCCGCTGAATAAAAATATCCGCCGACACCTGGTTCACCGCCATGACCGGGGCCTCTCCCAGAAGTCCGCCAAAGTGAACATAATCACCTACTTTTTTACCAGGGGCTGGAATTATTCTAACTGCAGTTGTTTTACTGTTGGCGCAGCCAATAGCCATCTCATCGGTAATTATTGCTGCCAGAGTCTCAGTGCTTGTCTCACCTGGTATGGCGATCATATCAAGACCAACGGAGCAGACACTTGTCATTGCTTCCAGTTTTTCTAAGGATAAGGCACCGACTTTTGCCGCTTCGATCATTGAGGCATCTTCACTCACCGGTATGAAGGCACCGGAAAGGCCACCAACCGAAGACGATGCAAAAAGCCCCCCCTTTTTTACTGCGTCATTGAGCATCATCAGCGCAGCTGTCGATCCGGGTGCCCCAGGCCTGTCAAGCCCCATGACCTCCAGGATCTGTCCAACCGAATCTCCTTCAGCAGGTGTTGGCGCAAGGGAAAGATCAAGGTTGCTAAAAGAGGCGCCCAGTTCTTTGGCAATCTTGTTACCGACCAGTTCGCCTGCCCTGGTAATCTTAAAAGCGCTCTTTTTAATTGCTTCAGCTACCTCCCCCAGATCGGCACCTGGACCAAGTTTCTGCAAAGCCCGTCGAACTGCTCCGGGGCCACTTACTCCAACCAGAATGGAGCTTTCACTCTCTCCGGCCCCATAGTACGCCCCGGCCATAAAGGGGTTATCCTCGACAGGGTTGGCAAAGAGGACAAGTTTAGCACAACCGATGCCGTCTCTGTCAGCGGTACGCTCTGCGGCCTCTTTCATGACCTGGCTCATGGCATAACAGCCGTCGACGTTGATACCAGCCTTGGTTGTGGCAAGAATCACCGAAGCGCAAAAGCGCTCTGTTGTGGACAACACTTCGGGCATGGCCTCGATCAACGATTTGTCTATGGCTGTTTCACCTTTCTGGATCATGGCGGTATAACCGCCTACAAAATCAACTCCAATCTCGGCAGCGACTTGATCGACCGCTTTAGCTACCTGCACAAAAGCAGAAGGGTCAGCAACAGGGACAACCTGCGAGATGGGGGTAAGGCTGATCCGTTTATTGACAATGGGAAGACCAAATTGGTCGGAAATATAATCAGCCTTTTCACTGAGCATATTGCCCTTTGCCAGGATTTTTTCCTGGATCTTGGCACCACAGGCCGCAGGATCCGGGTCTGAGCAGTCAAGCAGTGAAACTCCCAAGGTAACGGTTCTGATATCCAGTTTATCCTCAGCGATCATCCCGACTGTTTCGAGTATTTCATCGTGGCTGAATTTCATCAACGCCCCCTACACTCTATGCATATATTGGAATACTTCAGAATCCTGCACTGTAACCTCCACAGACATATTACTGGTGGCCTCATTCAATTTTGCTGTAATCTCGGTCAACGACAGTTCGGAGCTCACTCTGTCGGCCAACAGGGTCATGGCAAAAATTTCATCCCCCATGATCTTCTGGTTAATATCAATGATATTAATCTGGTTCTCAGCAAGTACTGTCGCTACTTTGGCGACTATGCCAATTTCATCATTACCAATCACTGTTACAATTATACGTTTTTTGCTCTTAGCCATTATTGTCCCTTTAAGATGATTTTTTTTAGCAATTTCCAGGGCAATTTCATCTTGATCATGCTTGCCACACTCAATTATTTGTTCCGCGAATTTCTTATACAACGCCTGACGCTCATCGTAAAGCTCTCTAAATGTCTGCTGTTTAGGGCCTGCTATACCTCGTGTTTCATAATTATGTATTCTTGCGATAATCTCTTCATATCCTACTTTTAAGAAAATTATGGTCGAGATGTTTTGCAGATGACGCATTGCCTTTTCACTGTAAACGGCACTCCCGCCAGTAGCAATAATGTGATTAACAACATTGAGTTTCAGAATCTCCTCCTCTTCAATCTTCCGCAAATTGAGATAGTCACTGTCATCAATGATCTGCTGCAGTGATCTCTGTCGATTGATTTGGATCAGGACATCGGTATCAATAAACCCACATGCTAAAACTTTTGCCAATATAATACCAATTGTACTCTTGCCTGCACCAGGCATACCGATAAGTGTTAGATTTGTTTTCATAAGCTTGGGTATTTGAAATTCCGCTAATTAAAGGCAGTTTAGTGTTTTTCCGATTTCATATACTTCGGTAACATAGTCTGGAGATTCCACATGTCGCTGTTACCATACTCGGAAATTGTACCGCCAACCTCAAGGATTATCGAATAAGTATCACAGTACAATACTGACCCGTCTCACAACCATCTCAACTACCAACCACCGCCACCACCTCCGCCACCGCCACCGCCGGAGGACCCACCACCACTGGAAAATCCTCCACCTGAAAAACGGGAACTACTCCCCCGTGACCGGGATCTTGATCTTGGTGCGCTGGCAGCAGACGATAATGAACGTCTGAACTGGCCTGAAAAGTCCTCCATAAAAAAAGTGCTTTTCTCCGGATGCCATTGTGTTCCCCGGTACCACCCTGGTGTATTACCAGCACCAGGAGCTTGAGAAGCAGCCTTGAGTATACTGGTAAATTGATTACACCAGGCCTGCTCCAGTTCCAGGGCCTGGGCATAGGGAAGATATTTTTCGAACAACTCAGGTGTTTTTTCCGGCGGGTGTATGGATTGGAGCCTGCCTTCTTCCGTGGTCTTGAGATACAAAGCAAACCCTTTGATACCATCCATGATCTTTCTGCCTTTTACTGTATAGGTCCGCAGAAGCTGAAAGAAAATGGCCACAAGAATCGGAGATAAAAGAAAAATAATCAACCCTGCCAGAGGCATGAGCCCTGCATAAGTTTTAATAAGTACAAACTCCAGGCCCAGAATTGGAAGAGCTAAAAGAAAGGTCAATATGAGAACACCAAAGAGACGGGCGTGCCCAGCCAACAGCTGAGACCATGCCTGGATTGTAAAATATCCAATGATACTGGCAGCACCTGAGCAAATCGCCAGGGCAACTGCTAAAAATATACCGAACTCCAGCCTGGAAGCATCCATGGTCACCAGTCCCTGTGGTATCAGTGAGAGTACGGCTCCATAAAATATCAACAGGTAGTTGTTGGAGAAGTAATTTGCTCCTCCATAGTTCTCTTTCAGACCTTTATTCAGCACTCTTCTTGCCGCCTTGAATCTGCTGTAATTCTTTGATTGCATCTCAAGAGTGGTTTTATTTTTAAACAGTTGTTCAAATGCTGCCTCCTCCTCTGGAGCCAGAAGGTTATTTGGGTTATCAAGACGTTCAAGAATATATTCTCCTTCCTTCTCTTCTTTGATACGCAGCCACCCATTCACAGCCATATTCAAAATCGATATAGACAGCAGTGTGTTGTCCTCTCCCCGCTGATCAATATAACGTACTGCTGCAGGTGATAGTTTTTCAGGTGGTTTAAAAAGAGGAAAAATTGTGCCTTTTTCGGGATCTCGTCCTTTCAGGTGCCAGACAATGAAAAAATATGCCAATGTAACCAACAGGAAGAGCCCCCCAAGGTAGGTGTAAACATAATCTAAAATGGAGTAGTGCAACTTCCGGAATAAAGAAGGCTCTGCAAACGTTGCCGGTGGCCAGGCAAGTCGGGCAACCAGGCTCTTTCCGGGTGTTAGTATTGATGCGGAACGAATCTGGATCTTTTCGTCAGAAAGACAATCAATAATCTGCTTATCCTCATGTGAAGCAGCCTTTCCCTTGGTGCCGGTTGGTTTGATGATACGTGCTCCGAAAGGAAATTCGAAGGTGACCTGAGCTTTTTCAACCGGAAAAGACCAACCATACCCCTGAGCCTCCCAATAGAGAAATTCCCCTTCGGACTGCCTGTCAATTTGCCTCTCCACCGTATAACTAAGAGTAAATAGATGAATGCCTGGTTCGATATATCTGGTTTGTGGTCCCCAATGCACATACAGCGTATATGATGATTGCGTTATTTTAAAAGGTACCGGATTGCCATCCATACCTGTCTTGACCACTTTAATAATCCTCTTTACAGATCGACCACGATTGCCGGTGTAAGGTGATTCACGAAACTTGGTGAAGTGACGCCAGAGTCCTCCATATATTCCTTCCGCACCGCAAATCACCCGAATAGTCTCTGTTACATTCAGACGCCCATCTTCCATCACCGACACATGGGAATCATAGTTCAGAATACGCTCTTTGGGTGGTTCATGCTGTGGCAGATAATCGGGTTTTTCCACAATTCCTTTAGGCCAGGCAACTGCTATGGTCAAGCCTTCGCCTGTTGCCAATTGACGCGTTGTGGCAAAGACAATGTTGCCCAGCCGGTTGGTGCTGACAGTATAAGCACTCCCTGCCTCCCCCCGCCTACCTGTGTATGCGTGCTGCTGAAGAGGTGAAATTCCTGACGGAAGTTTTATTTCTGCCTGCACTGAATCAACAGTAAAACTCCACTCATTGCCTGTCACATTCCAGGCAAGCTCGTCATACTGTTGCAAAAAGGCTATCTGCTGGCCGACGACGTAGGTAATTTCGTAGATATGTATACCTGATTCAATAAAAACATCTTTTTTCCCGATATATAATCGTAAGTATTGAGTACCGATTTCTGTGAAGTGTGGTTCGGGATGACCGTTACGGCGAACAGTTTTAACATCAACTGTTACTGCATAATCAGTGCCATAAGCATTGGTCTGCAACAAGGGCAGATCACGATAGATACCACGCTTAATGTTTGCACCCTCGGCCCGTACAGTGATGGTTTCGGTAATGGTAATAGTGGCATCCCTGTTTATCTGGATAGCACTTTTGAAATCCTGGATGCTTTCCGCAGCAAGCCCGGCTTCAAAACATAAAAACACACCCAGGCAGAGACAAATAAGAAACGATAATCTGCCCAACACAATACGGCTCATTGGTATCCCCTTTTTGGATCATCAACCACCTTCCATTTCATATTTTCAGCTCTATCAGTGGAATTGGTTAAATTGTGGGACAGTTTACTTTTTTTCTGATTTCTTGGCAATCCGACCTATGGGCAACCCGGAGACATTGATAATAGATTTCTTAATTTATCTTTCAAAAATCTCTTGACATGGCAACCTCAATCGCATTTATTGTGCGTGTTGTTCAATTTCGCACAAGGGCAAAGTGAAATCATGAACTCAATTACAATATTTGGATGCGGCAATCCAATTATGGGCGATGATGGTTTTGGGCCGGCAGTCATCAAAGAGCTGAGCTCCAGCTACCTGCTTCCTGAAAATGTTGCGGCCATTGATGCGATGACCGGTATCCGGGAATATCTCTTCGACTACCTCCTGTGCGAAGAGTGCAGGCCGGCACACATAATCATTCTCGACGCAGTCGATTTTGCCGATCGTTTCCCAGGCGATGTGTTCACCATTGACTCATCATCAATTCCATGCAAAAAAATCCACGACTTCTCTCTTCATCAATTCCCCACAGTCAACCTCCTGCAGGAGCTTGAAGAATATACCGGCATTGGTGTCACCATTATTGCGGCACAGGCTGCATATATCCCAACTGAAATCGAACCGGGCCTCTCCACCCCTATGACAAAAGCCGTTTCAAAGGCGTGCGAGATGGTTCTGGATCTTCTCAATGAAATGAGTTTACACGAGGTAACGTCCCATGATGTATGAATTTAGAATCAGTGAGATGGCGGATGAATTTGGCGTTCACCGGAATACCATCAGGAACTGGATCAATGCCGGCACCCTTCCTGCCAAGGCCGGGCCTGGCAGGAAATACATAATGAAATTCGATGATTACTATGCACTGTGCGAGAAGTTTGGTCGAGAGCCGCATATCAGACCAACCAGTAATATCGACATAGAAACTGTGCAGCAAATAGAAGAGCACAAACATCAACCAGAGCCGCTTGACATTGGACATATGGACAAAACAATCTATACAGACCCTCAATGGGCCGATGTCTGCCTCACTTGCGGAACCTGTGCAGCCGCCTGTCCTATCTCCGGGGTGGATGGCCTGGATCCTCGAAAAATTGTAAGGATGGCCGTTTTCGGCATGGAAACAGAGCTGCTTGAGACTAACTGGCCCTGGAAATGTACCATGTGTGCAAAATGTGAGAACGTATGTCCGGCTTCAATTGAAATCATGTCGCTTATTCGACGGTTGCGTAGTGCACGTAGTCGCGAACAGGTTCCTGGGCCGATCCACAAAGGTGTGACTACCTGTCTAGAGAGAGGCAATAATTTGGGGATACCCAAAGATGATTTTGTCTACCTCTGTGAGGAACTGGGTCAAGAGCTTGCGGATGAAGGATTAACCGGTTTCAAAACACCCATTGATGTTGTCGGGGCCAAGCTGCTGGTTACCGTCAACTCAAAAGAACCGTTTGCCGAACCTGATGACATGAAACACTGGTGGCGAATTTTTCATGCTGCCGGTGAATCATGGACCATCTCGTCCAAAAACTGGGAGGGAGTCAACTGGGGATTATTCTCAGGAGATGATGAAGCTATGAAAACCATTGTCGGCAGGATTGTCGACAATATGAGGAGGTTGAATTGCCAAGCTCTCCTCCTACCCGAGTGAGGCCATGCTTACTTTGCAACCCGGTCCGGGTTGAACAGATGGTTTCCAGAAGCCCTGCAAGAGTTCAAGATCATGTCGGTTTTCGATCTGCTGATGGAATATATAAATGAAGGACGAATCCAGCTCGACAACACAATCCACACAAAACGCGCGACCTATCACGACCCCTGCAATTATGGGCGCAAGTCAGAGAAGGCTTTCGGCCAGGCTTACTATGAGGAAGGAAGAACCATAACTCAGGCTGTCTGTTCAGATTATCAAGACATGACCCCAGGGGGGGAAACAAATTATTGCTGTGGTGCCGGTGGCGGTGCCTGGGCTATGCCCTTTGCTCCTGAGAGAGTCTTTTATGGACGACGAAAAGCCAGACAGATTCAGGATAGCGGAGCGGAGCTCGTCATCGCACCTTGCCACAACTGTCGTGATCAACTGATGAAATCGTTAAATAAAGAATACGATTTAGGCATTGATGTCAAATACTTATGGGAGCTTGTAGCCGACAGTCTTGTTGTTACTGACAGCTCGAGTGAAGAGCCCCCAAAAGCATAACAAATAGGATTGATAAACCAGTCATCCGCAGCTATCTGATTATAATGCGGTTGACTGGAAAGAGAGAAGAAGGAGACAGTTATAATGTCGGACACCAAAAACATTGGATCAGTAATGATTGTAGGCGGCGGAATTACAGGTATGCAGACAGCTCTGGACCTGGCGGATTCCGGATATTATGTCTACCTGGTTGAAAGGTCCGGAGCCATAGGCGGTGCAATGGCCCAGTTGGACAAGACCTTTCCAACCAACGACTGCTCGATGTGAATTATTGCGCCAAAACTGGTTGAGTGCGGTCGGCACTTAAATATCAAGCTGATGACGCTGAGCGAAGTAACCGGGATAACCGGTGAAGCCGGTAATTTTCAAGTCCAAATCAAAGAACATCCACGTTATGTGGATATGGACAAGTGCATTGCCTGTGGCGAATGCGCAGCAAAATGTCCCAAAAAAGTTGATAGTGAATATGATGCATCCACAGGGAAACGCAAGGCCATCTATGTCAAGTATGCCCAAGCGGTTCCGCTGAAATATCAAATTGATGCCAACAGCTGCATTCGCTTTAAAAAGGCAGGAGCCTGCGGTTTTTGTGAGAAAGTGTGCCCTGCCGACGCTATCGATTTTGACCAAGCCGAAAAACACCATAACCTTGAGGTCGGAGCCGTTGTTCTGGCCCCAGGTTTTGAACCGTATGACCCATCAGGTATAAATGGCTGGGGTCACGGCAAGTATCCCAACGTTTTAACTTCACTGCAGTTTGAACGTCTATTGTCGGCTTCCGGGCCGACTGGTGGGCACCTGATCAGGCCATCCGACGGCAAAGAGATCACCAAGGTTGCCTTTCTGCAGTGTGTCGGTTCACGGGATGAAAACAAATGCGGCAACGGATATTGCTCTTCGGTCTGCTGTATGTACGCCATTAAAGAAGCGGTAATGGCAAAAGAGCATGTTCCGGGTCTTGGGACAACTATCTTTATGATGGATATGCGGACCCATGGCAAAAATTTTGACCGGTATTACCAGGAGGCCCGTGAAAAAGCAGGAGTTCGTTTTGTTCGCTGTCGTATTGGTGAAGTTGAGCAACACAGTAAAAACGGAGACCTGAGAATCCATTACATTAATGATGAAGGCCGCCAGATTGAAGATTTTTATGACATGGTGGTCCTGTCTGTGGGAATGCAGATACCGGAGCATGTCAAAAAGCTTAGCGACATGGCCGGAGTAAGGCTGACCCACGACGGATTCGCCTCCACTTCAGACTTCACACCGATCTCGACGTCCAAGGAAGGTATATATGCCTGTGGTGTTTTTGCCGGCCCCAAAGATATTCCGCAGTCTGTAATGGAAGGTTCGGCTGCCGCAGCAGCAGTTGCCGACAGATTAGCGCCTGCCCGGGGTACACTCACCAAAGAAAAAACTTTTCCACAGGAACGAAATGTAAGCGAAGAAGATGCCAATATCGGTGTCTTTGTCTGTCACTGCGGCTCCAATATTGCTGGTATTGTCGATGTTGAAAAGGTAGCTGATTATGCCAAGACATTACCAAATGTCAGCCATGTCGAACGAAACCTGTTCAGCTGTTCACAGGACACCCAGGAGCACTTGACGGCCACTATCAAGGAAAAAGGACTGAATCGGGTAGTGGTGGCCGCCTGCACACCGAGGACACATGAGCCGTTGTTTCGTGAGACGCTTAAGGCTTCAGGATTAAACGAGTATCTGATCGAAATGGCCAATATCAGGAACCAAAACTCCTGGGTTCACGCTGCCGATCCTGCCGTTGCCACGACCAAGGCAAAAGATCTGATTCGGATGGCGGTTGCCAAAGTAGACAAGCAGGTATCTCTACAAAGAATTTCTGTACCGATCGACCAGGTTGGCCTTGTTGTCGGCGGCGGTGTTGCAGGACTGACGGCGGCCTTAAATATGGCAAAACAGGGGTTCACCGTTCATGTTGTTGAAAAAAACGACATTCTCGGAGGCAACGCACTCTACCTTGGCCACACCTGGTCTGGAGAATCAATCCAGGACAGGACTGAACAATTGATCAGCGAGGTATCCATTAACGATAGAATCATCATCCATAAAGAGTCTGAAGTTACCCAGGCAGAAGGCTTTATCGGTAATTTTTCTTCTACCATTACCACGAGAAAAAGCATAACACAGACCATTCACCACGGTATCGGTATCGTGGCCACAGGCGCCAGGGAACACCGGCCTGCAGAATACGGTTACGAAACAATTCCTTTTGTGGTCACCGGGCTTGAGTTTGACCGGTTATTCGAACTCAAAGAACAGCATGTTGCCAAAGGCACGTCCTTTGTTTTCATTCAGTGTGTCGGTTCCCGTGAGGATGGAAGGATGTACTGTTCAAAGGTCTGCTGCACCCATTCGATTCAGACAGCCATCAAGCTGAAAGAAGAAGATCCCAGCCGTAATATCTATATTCTTTATCGTGATATACGAACCTACGGCCAGCGTGAAGCTCTTTATAAAAAAGCAAGAGCCATCGGCATTATCTTCATAAACTATGAATTACACGAGAAACCGAAGGTCGAGTACAAGAAGAAGCAGATCAACATCGAAGTGTGGGATCATGTGCTCCACCGTCCTTTGCGCATTCAAGCAGACATGGTCATTCTGGCCTCAGCCATTGTTGCCAACCCGGATGCGGAAAAGCTGTACAAGCTCTATAAAGTTTCTCTTGATAATGACGGTTTCTTCCAGGAGGCCCATGTCAAACTGCGGCCTGTCGATTTTGCCACCGATGGCCTGTTTGTTGCGGGTTTGGCTCAGTATCCGAAGCCTATGGAAGAATCAGTAGCCCAGGCCCTGGCAGCTTCAGCTCGAGCCACCACGCTGCTTTCAAGAAGTCATGTGAGCCTCGATGCTGTTAAAGCTGAACCGGACCTCGACAAGTGTGATGGCTGCGCCCTCTGCCTGGATGTCTGCCCCTTCAATGCCATCACTCTTGTTGAGCGCCAACCGGAAAACGAGCATGATGAAATCACAAAATATATAACTGTTAACAAGGCAAACTGTAAAGGATGTGGTCTTTGTCAGGGAACATGTCCAAAACGGGGCGTTGATATTCAAGGTTTCACTATGGAACAGATCAGCAGCCAGATCGAAGCGGCTCTTGCCATCTGACAGAGACAAAAGGCCTGAATAAGGGAGTTTACAATGAATTTTGAACCAAAAATTATCACCTTTTGTTGCAACTGGTGCTCATATGCGGCAGCCGACCTTGCCGGTACTGCCAGAATGCAATACCCAGCCAACATCAGAATCATACGAGTCATGTGTTCGGGCATGGTTCATCCGGAATTCATCGTCGATGCCTTCCGCCAGGGGGCTGATGGTGTCATGGTTATGGGCTGACACCTGGGAGAATGCCATTACCTGGACGGTAATCATAAAGCCCTGGCCCGATCAAACATGATAGATGAACTTTTAGAAGACTTTGGTTTCGACAACGAACGATTTTCCATTTCCTGGGTCTCTTCCGCTGAACCTGACAAATTCGTCAAGGCAGTTACCGAGATGACGGAACGCGTCAGGCAATTGGGCCCAATAGACAACCAGGCCCAAGCTGCTTAAGGAGGAAACGATGGGAGTAACAACTGCGTTAGAATGGCTGAGCTCATGTTCAGGATGTGAGATTGCCATATTAAATATTGGTGAAGACCTGGTACCCATCCTGACCGAACATCTGGACATTGTCCATGCTCCGGTCATCATGGACCATAAATATTATGGACAATGCGGCGACGAAGGAGAAGAACTGCAAATTCCCGAAGCTGTTGTCGGCATTGTCACCGGGGGTGTGACCAACGAGGAACACCTTGAAGTATTGCTTGAAATGCGCAAAAAATGCAAAGTGCTCATTGCCCTTG
>CAZLGM010000051.1:0-17261 GCA_964558875.1 uncultured Desulfocapsaceae bacterium | reverse complement strand
TCCCGGTGAACCCCAACATACCGTATTAAAACTTTTTCACAATCCTGAATCCGTGAACATCCGCTAGCACTGCATCTTTACTTGATTTAGCTGACCGATATAGTTCACTATTATTGATCAGCTAAATCAAGTAAAGCTACAGCACTATCGAATGCTCACGGACTCATGTAATAATATGAAATATTTGAAATTGTCAGAAACTTCTGTTTTGAGCTATGTTAGTGGACTTGCGCAGATTCAGGATAAATTGGAATGGGTAAAATAATCGCAGTAGCCGCCGGTGGAGCAATTGGTTCTCTGGGCAGGTACACAATCGCCCTGATGGCGGAAAGGCTGAGCTCCGCTAATTTTCCCCTGGGGACTCTGACGGCAAACATGATAGGCTCACTGCTGATCGGCTTTTTCTGGAGTTATTTTGACAGGATGCACATCGGTAATGAATTTCGCCTCTTCCTCTTTACCGGTTTTTTAGGTGGTTTCACCACTTTTTCCGCGTTTACCCGGGAAAGCATGCAATTTTTCAAAGCAGGTGAACCGTATCATGCTCTTTCCTATATCCTTCTATCCAATGTTGTTGGGCTTGCCATGGTCGGCGCCGGTTTTTATCTTGCTCAACGAACACTTTATTTTGAATAAGAGAGTCCGGTAATGCTGCTCCAGCGATATATTCTTTCTCAATACGTCAAGCATTTTGCCACGGTTGCCGGTGGTTTTATTTCCATTTATCTGCTTGTTGATTTCTTTGAGAAAATCGACAACTTCTCCAAGGCAGGTAAGCCGTTTTCACTGGCAATGGAGTTCTTTCTGCTGAACATTCCCTATATCCTGGACCAGCTCAGCCCTGTACTCATCCTCCTTGCAGGAGTCATCACCCTGGGTATCCTGAGCCACTCCAATGAATTAACAGCGTTAAAGGCAGGAGGAATTCCACTTAAAAAGATCATCAAACCAATCGGTGTTGGGGCTCTTGTTTCTACCCTGTTTTTCCTGGCCATGGCCCAATGGGCTATACCGCCGGCGGTTTCACGAATCAATGAGATATGGAACGAGGAGGTCGGTGGGATGCTGCCCCTTGGGATTTACCGGAACGGCCGCTATTACTATAAGGGTGACAAAGGATTCTATTCGTTTCAATGGCCGAATCCCGAGAAATTTGTTTTCAAGGATTTCTCCTATTCCCGCTGGAATGATGACCACAATCTCGAAGCAATGCTGACAGCAAAATGGGCTGATTGGAAAAACGGACAGTGGCGCTTCAAATTGGTTACCATTCAAAAACGGAAAAAAGATGGACAATTCAAAATTCGGCATAAGCGGTTTTATGACCATAATTTACCGGAAACACCTGATCACTTCTTCGTACCGCGCAACCAGGCAGCGGAACTCTCTTTGCTGCAGCTTCTGTTTGAACCGTTCAAACAGAAGAGTACCCGGGAACAACGAATAGCCTGGACCAATTTCAGCAGCCGGCTCTCCTATCTTTTTCTGGGACTGCCGTTGCTTCTGCTTGGCCTGCCTATATTGACCATTTCGTATCAAAAATGGGGACGGGATCTCTCCATTGCTATCCCGGCAAGTTGCGGCCTGGCCTTTCTCGCTTGGGGATTCTGGGGGGCTTTGCAATCACTCGCTAAAACAGGATACATCCATCCGATGTTCGGGGCCGTCATCATCCACATTGTTTTCGGCTCCGCCGGTTTTTTTCTCCTGTATAAGCAGGACAAGTGATGTATCCTGAATCCGTGAGCATTCGATAGTGCTGTAGCTTTGCTTGATTTAACCGTCCAATAATAGTGAACTATATCGGACGGTTAAATTAAGCAAAGATGCAGTGCTAGCGGATGCCCTGAAGGGCGGATTATTCTTAGGGTTAAAAGTGCATAATCCAATAATTTTATGAAATATTAAAGTGTTATCAAACAAACAACATACTCCGTCACGGATTCAGGATGTATGAATAAGCCGGAAAACAGCAGATGCATCGGCATTGTCGGCATGCCGCCTGTTGACATTATCAAAGAAATCAACCACTCAGGTCTGCCGATTGTCGATCTTGACGAACCCCATGTGAAAAAAGATATCGAACTGGCCTCTCCCCATCTTCCGCGGGTCTATTGCGCCATCTTAAGAACGGTAATCGTTAACAGCCTCACCATGCTCCCGGAAACAATCTATATCGACGTAGGGCCCGGCAAATGCGATTGCGCCCTGCATACTGCCACGGTGCTCAAAGGGATATTGCCTCAAACCACTGTGATCGAAACCCGCAATCAAGACCGGGTCGGCTATGGAACACCGCTATGCAGGACGAAAATGGACAGCCTGACAAAAATGCAGAAAATCACCCTGAGCGTGCAGTCAGCAGACCAATACGATGAGTTGCCACCATGCGTGCCTACAGTAGGTTTCTGGGGCGTTCCGCCCAGGGATTTCTCCATTCTATCGCTCTTTCCCGACACCACCCATTTCTATGGCTGGACCCGTTGTATGGAGAATAAAACACCTGACAACAGGGGATTGGAAGAGCGAATCAACATGGATATTCCAACTGTCTTTTATGCCCAATCTTTCTGTGCAAAAAGTGCCCTGGCCAAACACCTCGCCAATTGTCATCCCCACGCACTTTATCTCGACTGCGATGTGACGGCCGGATCGAGCGCCAAGGCGAAAATCCAGGCATTCTTGGAGTTATCCGGAGTATCCGATGCTGCTGGCTGATTTTGGCACCTCCTACTGTAAATTCCTCGACACCGATGGTGATGAGGGATATCGGTTGATCGCCACCCGTGAAATCGACAGAAAAACCATGCATGTCGATATCGGTACCGGCCATAATGGCAAACGCTACTCGACAACATATATCAATGAACTGACAGCTCTGGCAAAAGGCGGCGAGCAACTGATCAATGATTCTGACTTCACCCTGCTAGACTGCGGCAGCCGGGATATCAAATACATTAAATATGTTAACGGGAAACTCGACGATATGGGCTGGAATGCCGAATGCGGTGCGTCCATGGGCTTTACCATTGAACTGCTGGAGCGGTATTATAATATCGACTTTTCATCCTTGGATGTGCCATCAAAATCATTCTCGATCACCTGCGGCGTTCTGGGTATGAGTCATATTTTTGATGCGGTAGTGGGTGGTAACAGTGAAACAGAGGCAGTGGCCAGATTTGTTAAGGGGATTGCCTTGAACGCCTATAATTTTGCCGGCAAACCGAAAAAGCTCTATCTCTCAGGCGGCCTGTGTGACAATCCGTTATTTGTCGCTTCATTTCCCTGTGAGCTCGTTCCCCTTGGCCGATATGTGCTTCTGGAAGGACTAAAGAAGTACCTCTCTCCTCATGCAGAGTAACAATATGGAGGAAGTGAAAGCACTATCAGACCTTCCAGCTTCAGGTAATTTTTAAATTGGTCCTGCCGGAAGTCATCATCTGTGGTACTCTGATAGAAGTATCACCAGTTCACATTTTCATGACAACCACCCTTCTATGACCCAAATCATTCAACAGCTGCCAGGAAAACAGCAAGGCATTGTTTACACCACTGTCATCACAAGCTGGCAGGAGGTTCTGCCTCCACTGCTGGACAGCGCCGGACTGCTTGAAGGGATCGACTCGAAACGACCGATCCTGATTAAGCCCAATCTTGTCGAACCACAGAATCCGCCTATCACCACCCATGTCGGGCTTATTGAAGTCCTAATCGATTACCTGCAGGAACACCTGCCGGAACAGCGATTGATTATCGGAGAAGGTACAGGTTCGCTGTCCAGAGACACCTATCACTGCTTTGATGTCCTCGGCTACACTCGGCTGGCTCAGGATCGAGGGTTGGAGTTGATCGATCTGAATGTGGAAGAATTAACCCACAAGCAAGACAGCGACTGTAACCGGTGGCCCGAGATGTATCTGCCCAAACTGCTGGATGAAGTGTTCCTGCTCTCCGTACCCATTCTGAAGGCCCACACGCTGGCAAAAGTGACCTTGACTATGAAAAACATGATGGGATGTGCTCCACCTGCCCATTATAACGGTGGCGGCCCATGGGGAAAGGCATCGTTTCATACGAGAATGCATGAATCTATTTTCGACCTCAACCGCTATCGAACACCCGATTTCACCCTTCTTGACGCCACCATCGGCATGAGCCAGTCACATCTCTGGGGGCCAAGCTGCGATCCGCCGATCAATCGACTGGCTGCCTCCTGGGACCCAGTCGCCATTGACAGCTATGGGGCCGCGCTGCTCGGCAAAGACTGGAGGACAGTCGAACACATTCGTCTTGCTGATGGACTGCTGGGACAGGCTGAGATTGCCCGGCCTCTGGAAGTTACATATGAGGAGCCCCAAATGACACAACGTACTGGTACAAACAGCAATTCCTTAAGTGAAACTGAACCATAAACAAACTCCCGAATGGTTAGCAGGAACAAAAAACCGGCTGTGAGACGTCTCACAGCCGGTTTCTCTTTTTATCCAACCGGAATACAACACATCAACCTGTTCAGGTCACTGGCTATATCCAGGATTGTTATTTCTTCTTTTTCTTCTTTTTCTTCTTGGTGTCCTTCTTTTTATCCTTCTTCTTATTCCGGCATTTCTTTTTGTTACACTTTTTGTCCTTCTTCTTTTTGTCCTTCTTCTTTAGCGCTTTCTTTTTTTCTTTTTTAGCTTTTTTCTTCTTTTCTTTCTTATCTTTCTTTTTAGCCATTTGTTTTGCCTCCAGATAATGGTGTGAAGTTAGCGCCGGCACTCCGGCAATGTGCCAGAACTACCGAATAAAATCTCCCCCATATACAAATACTCAACAAACAACTAGAGTATAGCGATATTATTTTTCTATCGAGTGCAGCTCGACCTCAAACACAAGGACAGAATTAGGCTCAATGACCGGCGGTGCACCCCGCTCGCCATAAGCCAGTTCCGAAGGAACAACCAGTCTGACTTTAGAGCCGACATCCATCAACTGCAGCGCTTCGCTCCAGCCAGGAATCACCTGGTCGACGCCAAAAACAGCCGGTTCACCACGCTTGATTGAATTATCAAACTCTGTTCCATCAATCAGGGTACCGACATAATCTACCTTTACCTTGTCGGTTGCCGCCGGTTTCGGACCTTTGCCTTCTTTTATAACTTCAAGCTGAAGACCGCTCTTAGTAACGGTAACCCCTTTTTTCTTTTTATTCTTTTCAAGATACGCATCGCCAGCCTTTTTATTCTTGTCCTTCATCTCAGCTAAGGCCTTTTCCTGGCGTGCTCTCATTTTCTCAGTAAACTCTTTCTGGACAGCGGAAACTTCCTCGACACTCAGCAGCGGTTTTTTCTCGTGGAACCCATCCTCAATCCCCTTGAGCAACGTCTGAAAGTCAACTTCGGTACTGATCGACTTGAAATAAGTGCCGACATCCAACCCCATGCTGTAGCTGAGTTTCTCTTTGAAGCTACCAAGTTCCGCTGCCTTGTTATCCTGCCCATAGGCAACAGCTGATCCTACTGTTATCATTAGAAAAATGGCTATCACAGCCGATACGTTCTTCATCAATATTATCCTCATATAGAAATTGATGGCTTTGGGCTCTTGCAGATCAAATTACCAAAACCTTCCGTTGATTCAGTTTCCTGTGTTTCATCAATTGTCTGCCCAATCGATTTAAGCGTTGTTACAACCTATGGTGCCATGCAGTCCATTGACCAGTTACAACGGACAGAGAACCCACAGACACCCTTTATACCCAATCACGCTCGAATAGCAAAAGAAAACAACCCAAACCGTATTTAAAATAAAACCTGATTAATACCAAAACTCAGCAAACTGGCAACAGGAAGTCGGTTGGTTGACAGGTGCATTTAAGGGGCAACCAAAATAAAAAAGGAGCATAATCATCTATGCTCAAACAATGACGATTGTAATACCGGGGTTCTTTTTCCCCAGATCGGAATGAGTTCCAAGGGCTGGAAAACGACGAATGATATCCTTTACACGGGTTGCTCTACGATCGAACTGTTCTCCGGGAATAGACTGTTGTATTTTTTTCTGATCCTTTAGATGCTTCAGCAGCTCGCGGCACGCCACCCGTATGGCTCCGCCTTTGCCGCTGGATCCATATCCATGAATCACCGTCAACACAGTAACGCTCTCGATTCTTGCGGCATCAACAGCCTTCACCAGCTTATCCATGGCCGCATCGACATTGGGCCTGCCGTCCTTGAGGTTAATCAATTTATGACGATACCCGGGACGAACGCATGAACCAGTGCTCTTCTGATGTGCACCGCAAAACGGACAGTTGGCCAGGGTTGAGCCCAATTCGTTTCCGCACACTTCGCAAACCGGTGTTTCCCGCAACACGTTGTTCACTTTTAATTTTACTTCCTTAAAACGGAGATGACCTGCTCCATCTGACGGAGATGCTGGACGATCCTATTGAGATGATTTTTGTCAGACACTTTTAAAATGATTTTCAACTCAGCCGTATCCATCGGTGTGGTATGGGCCTTCATCTCGGCAATATCGGCATCATCTTCACTGATGGTACCGCTGATCTCAGTCAACAACCCTTTCCTGTTCTCGGCGACAACCTGAATCTCAACCAAATGACTTTCCTGTTTGTTATGTGACCAGGACACATCAAGCCAGCGCCCGGGGTCGGTGGCCAGAAGGTTGGCGCATTCCGCCTTGTGTATCGAAACACCGTGGCCCATTGTGATGAATCCAACAATACGGTCTCCGGGAACCGGTCGGCAGCACTGAGAGATTTTTATCAGCATATTATCGACGCCGTCGATCAGTATTGCCGAGCTGGAGTCACTTGTAGAGACAGTCGCCTTTTTATCCGTCCAGGCCTTTTCTTCGGTAATCGTTGAAATATCATCATCATCGGAACCCACAGGGGATTGATGTGGAAGCAGAACCTTTTTCAGCGATTCAACATTGATATTTCCCAGGCCGACCTTGACCAGCATGTCATCGACCGAATTACAGCGAAGCTCTTTGAGAATCGTATTAATCTGACCGGATCTTACCATCTTCTTCAACGAGCAATCAGCGGCCTTGAAAATTTTTTCGCAGATCTCCCTTCCCAGACCGAGTGCTTTTTCATTTTCCTCTTTTCTCAACCAGGACCTGATCCTGGCCCTGGCCCGTCCGGTCTTGACAAAATCGAGCCAGCCCCTTCTCGGGCGCTGGTTTTTCGAGGTAATGATTTCAATAATATCGCCATTTTCGATATGGTATTTCAGCGGAACCAGCTTGTCGTTAACCTTTGCGCCAACGCAACGGTTGCCAATCTCGGTATGAATGGCATAGGCAAAATCGATTGGGCAGCTTTCACGGGGAAATTCCTTAACCTCCCCACCTGGAGTTAAGGCATACACCTCCGGTTTATACAGTTCCCCTCTGACACTATCTAAAAATTCACCGGGATCTTCAACTTCCTGCAGAGACTTGACCAGCTTCTTCAATTCTTTGAACAGCCGGGCATCGCCCTCACTGATCTTCTGACCCTCTTTGTAAGCCCAGTGTGCAGCAACACCTTCCTGAGCAACTTTATCCATCTCTTCGGTTCTGATCTGGATCTCGATAAAATGCCCTTTAGGACCCGCTACCGTCGTATGGATCGACTGATAGTTATTCGCCTTGGGTACCGAAATAAAGTCCTTTATCCGTCCGGGTACCGGAGCCCAGCTCCCATGGATGACGCCAAGAGCTTCATAGCACTCTTTCACCGAGTCGAAGATAATGCGGAACGCCACCTTATCATACACACGTTCAAGCGGAATCTTCTGGATAACCAGTTTTTTGTAGATCGAATAGAGATGTTTCGGTCGGCCGAAGATGGCCAACGGAATGATATCGTGACCGGCCAGGGCCTGCCTGATGATGGAAATCATATCTTCGACATACTGCTCCCGTTCCTCATAGGAGCTTTCCATCTCACTGTTCAATTCCTCATAATCCTCAGGATAGAGGTATTTAAAAGAATAGTCTTCGAGTTCTCTCTTGAGCCAGTCAATACCAAGCCGTGAAGCCAGAGGAGCATAGAGGTCCATGGTCTCCCTGGCAACTTCCTGCTGGATAACAGGGTCGGCCTTATCGAGCAGAAACATGTCATGCAGCCGGTCGGCCAGCCTGACCAGCAGGACCCGAACGTCGGCAGCAATGGCCAGCAGCAGCTTTCGAATATTACCTGCCTGATTGGCCAGTTTATTATTGTAGCGGACATTGGTAATTCGTGTTGAACCGTCGACGATGGCGGCGACATCCTCACCGAAATTTTTGGTGAGTTTCTTGATCGACACATTCTCCTTGAGTGTCCCATGCAGCAGGCCGGCTATGATGGTGTCCAGGTCGAGATGCATGGAAGCCAGTGTGGTGGCCACCTCAAAGGCGTGCTCGGGGTAAGACTCTCCCGAGAAGTGGTTCTTCCCCCGGTGAACCTCCTCAACAAGCTCCCAGGCCCGGTCGATCACACTCAAATCTTTCTCGGAAAGATAAGAACCGACCAGAACTTTCAGGTCATTGATATCGTATACGGTGCTGTTGGACATGCTCCCTGTCTCTCTACAGGCTGTTCAGCTCTTCTGAAATCCTTGTGTCGACCAGTTCGGCCAACTGTTCAAGACCCACATCCTCGGTAAAACCGTCGCTCCGGCGACGCAGTTCGACCACACCATCTTTCTGTAGCCGCTTGCCCACCGTTACCCTGAATGGAAAGCCCAGCAGATCACTGTCTTTGAATTTCGAACCGGGTCGCTCATCCCGGTCATCAAGCAATACATCAATACCCCTGGATTGCAACTCCTTATAAAGGGTCTCGGCGCAACGAGTGATTTCCGGATCATTTACCCCCAAATTCAGGATGATCACCTGGAAGGGAGCCAGCGGAACGGGAAAGATAATACCGTCCTTGTCATGGTTCTGTTCAATGGCCGCGGCAACGATCCGGCTGACACCGATACCGTAACAGCCCATGACAAATGGTTTTTCCTGACCGTCACTGTCCTGAAAGACAGCCTTCATCGACTCGGAATAACCTGTTCCAAGCTTAAAGATATGACCGATTTCGATTCCTTCGGTCAGGTATATGTCCTTGCCACATGCCGGACACGGATCGTTTTCGGTAATCCTGCGAATATCGCCCATGGCCGCAACCTGAAAATCCCGGCCCATATTGACGTTTTTCATATGATAGTTCTTTTTATTGCCACCGGTGATGAAATTGCTCATGTTTGCCACTTCCCGGTCGGCAACCATCTTAATAGACAGTCCGACCGGCCCCAGATAGCCGCTGGGAACACCGGTAGCATCAAACAGCTTTTTGTCGTCACACACTTCAATATCAGCGGCTCCAAGCAGGTTTTTCAGCTTCACCTCTTCAACTTCCCGATCGCCACGCACAAGCACCGCCACCGGCTCACCGTCTGCCAGATACACCATGGTCTTGACCAGCTCACTGGGATCAATCTGCAGGAATTCACAGACGATATGGACCTTTCTCTTGCCCGGAGTCTCAACCTCTTCCAGTTCAGCTTTTTCGACTGTTTTCCCGGTCTGCTCCACCTTAATCATAGCTTTTTCCATATTTGCGGCATAATCACAATTGTTACAGACAACGATGGTATCTTCACCAGTTTCGGCCAATACCATGAATTCATGGGAAAAAGAACCGCCGATGGTTCCCGAGTCGGCTTCAACGGCCCTGAATTTGAGTCCACAGCGTGTAAAAATCTTTTGATAACACTCCCGCATGGTTCCATAGCTGGCTTCGGCCGCCCGGTCATCAACATCAAACGAGTAGGCATCTTTCATAATGAATTCGCGCCCCCGCATCAGTCCGAAACGGGGCCTGATCTCATCCCTGAACTTGGTCTGAATCTGATAGAGGTTGACGGGCAGGTCTCTGTATGAATGCAATTCACGACGGGCCAGATCGGTAATGACTTCCTCGTGGGTCGGTCCGAGACAGGAATCTCGCAGATGGCGGTCCGCAAACCGGAGCAGCTCCGGACCATATTTCTCATGACGTCCCGTTTCCCGCCACAGATCAAGCGGTTGGACCATAGGCATCATCAGTTCCTGACCACCAGCCCTGTTCATCTCCTCACGGACAATCTGTTCAACTCTGCGGATGGCCATAAGCCCCAAGGGAAGGTAGTTGTAAACACCGGAAGTAAGTTTTCTGATAAAGCCGCCACGCAGAAGCAGTTTATGGCTGATCACTTCGGCTTCGGCCGGTGTCTCTTTTAATGTGGGTATGAGAATCTGTGAGTAACGCATGGTCTAACCTCTATTCCAGGTTCAATTAAGGATAATATTGCTTTCCTCTCTGTGAACCTCATTCGATTCGGTTTCTATTTCTTTTCCTGTTTCCTGTGCAGCTCTTCGAGTTTTTTGAGTTCAATTAAAAAAGTATCAAAGAGTTCATCTTCGGCCACCTTCTTGTACAGCTTTCCTTTTTTGAAGATGATACCGACACCGCGACCTCCGGCAAGACCGATATCGGCCTCCTTGGCTTCACCGGGTCCGTTCACCACGCACCCCATGACCGCAACCTTGATCGGCGACTCCATCTCCTGGACAACTTTTTCCACCTTTTCAGCCAGCCCGAACAGATCGATCTTTGTGCGGCCACAGGTAGGACATGAAATCAGCTCCGGCCCCCGTTCCCTGATCTGTAGAGCGCGGAGCAGCTCAAAACCGACTCTGACCTCCTCCACAGGATCACGGGTCAATGAAATGCGAAAGGTATCACCAATACCCTGATACAGAAGAATACCCAGTGCCACCGATGATTTGACTGTCCCGGCAATCAGACCACCCGCCTCAGTAACTCCGATATGCAGCGGATAATCGGTGAGACGCGACAACTTCTGATAACCGCTTATGGTGGTTAAGGTGTCGGATGATTTGATCGATATCTTTATCTCGTGAAAACCAAAGTCTTCGAGTAAACGTACATTGCGAATGGCGCTTTCGATCAGGGCGTCCGGCTTATCAGCAGTGGGATACCCGTGTTGTCCCAGCAGATCCTTTTCAATGGAACCGGAGTTCACCCCTACCCGAATAGGAACCCGATGCATTTTAGCACTGTCAACCACACGGGCAAGTTTTTCGGGGCCGCCCAGATTACCCGGATTGATTCGGATGCCTTGAGCGCCGTTTTCCATGGCAGCCGTTGCCAACCGGCTGTCAAAATGAATATCAGCTATCAGTGGAATTGTTATACGTTCCCTGATGGCGCCAATGGTCCCAGCCGACTCCATATCTGGAACCGCCACCCGTATCAACTCACAACCCGCTTTTTCCAGTTCATGGATCTGGGCCACCGTGGCCGCAAGATCACTGGTGTCCGTGTTGGTCATCGACTGTACACTTATCGGACTGTTGTCGCCGATGGGAACATTTCCAATATGTATCTGTCTGGTCTGTCGCCGTAGGATCATTTTTTCATCTGCTTCCCTGAATCTGTGGGCATTTGATAGTGCTGTAGCTTTGGACGATTTGACCATGCGATTATAGTAGAGCCTATATCGTATGGTCAAATCGTCCAAAGATACAGTGCTAGCAGATGCCCACGGTTTCAGGGTTTCTTTTTTAAGCTTAACTCGGCATCCGACGACCGCACATAGAGAGGTACCAATCCGCTACTGTCGTCTATATTTCCTTCAAGCAGTTTCTCACAGGCCAAATGGCCGATAACCGAGGCTGCCGGGTACAGCAGAGTGGATGGACCAAATCGGATTAAATCTCCCAATTGATCCTGCCACAACTCTTTATAGACGGTCATTCCGTCTCCAACAACCAGGGTCGGTTCCTTGATTTGCTCTGCCAGTCCTTCAGGCGATAGTGCCGCCACATCACCGACTCTGTGGATAGTTCCATTTTGGTCGCTCCTGTAAAAGCCGCTGTATACTTGCTTTTTTCTGGCATCAAGAACGACACAGATCAACCTTGCGCTTTGGCAGTTCATGCCAATACTGTCCAAAGTCCCGATGCCGATAAGCGGTTTACCCGCTGCTGTTGCCAATCCTTTTGCCGTTGCCATACCAATTCGCAGTCCAGTAAACGAACCCGGGCCAAGACCGACACCTATACCATCGATCTGCTGCCAATCAATCTGGGATCCTTTCAGCAGCCAGTCGATGGTAGTGATTAATCGACGGGAATGGGTAACCTGAGAAGCAAGAGAGACGGATGCCACCACCCGGCCACCATTCATCGTTCCCCTGGTCACAGCGACAGTCGAACACACTGTCGCTGTGTCCATAGACAACAATAGTGGTTCCTTATTGTTCATCACCTGAGAAGTCTGGCAATATCATTATAAAAAACGAACACCATCAGGGTGCCCAGAACAGCGAATCCCAATTGCTGGGCAATGATCTGTGCCCGTTCGGTTAATGGTTTTCGCCGTAGACTTTCAACCGTCAGAAAAACAAGATGACCGCCGTCGAGCACCGGAATCGGCAACAGATTCAGAATACCCAGGTTCACAGACAGCAGTCCCATAAAATAGAAAAGATTAAGCCATCCGGCTTTCAACTGTTCTCCCGCCATCTGGGCTATAAGGATCGGCCCACCGATTTCCGTTGCAGGGATGACCCTTTGAATGATTTTGATGAAACCAAGCCCGGTAAGATAGATGAACGACCACGTCTGATTACAGGCAAACACAAATGTTTCTCCCAAGGGAACTGGAGTGTGGACCAGCGACTGATCTTTGACGATACCAATCATATATCGTCGGTCAACAACCTCACCAAAGATGTTTTTAGCATCACTGACCTCCGGTTTGATGCTCATCGTCATCTTTTCCCGATCTCTTTCTATGACAATACTCATCTGTTCACCGCCGCTGACCTTTACGCTTTCCAATACGTCCAACCATCCTGTTGTCGGTTTTCCGTCTATTTCAATAATTGTGTCTCCGGCAAGCAATCCGGCCTTGTGGGCAGGCGTATCAGCATTCACCTGACCGATGCGGGTATTGTCAACTGTCTGGGGAACACCCATTGCCAAAAAAATAATAAAGAAAAGAACAATCGGAAAAACAAGATTAAAGACTGGCCCGGCAAGAACAATAAAAAAACGTTGCCACACCGGCTTATGGGCAAAAGCCACATCTTTTTCACCCTCCACCACCTGCTGTTCGTCGGGATTCTCACCGAACATTTTCACATAGCCGCCTAATGGAAAAGCGGAAATCAGGTATTCGGTATCACCAATTTTTTTTGAAATCAATTTCGGGCCAAAGCCCAAAGAGAATTTCAGGACCCGCACATGAAACAGTTTGGCGAAAAGAAAATGACCCAGCTCATGAACAAAGATGAGCAGACCAAGAACAACAATAAACGAAATAACCGTATTCATTTACACCTCAACAACTCTTTTACTCATTATCAAACAGTGGCAACCATTCCTGCAGGTGCTGTTGGCAGCACCTTTTCTTTAATACTCGGTATAGTGGCAGCAATTCCCTCGGAAGTGACTACCAACCCCGCTGCACTTGAACGTCTGGCTGAACCAAGCCCGGCAGGATGACTTTCTGACTCAGGTCGAATTCCACTAATCAAAGGCCTGAGGGTACTATAGGTATCCTGACGAAAAATGCCACACAGACTCAGCACTTCTCTATGAGTTGCTGCGCATATGTGCGGGCAAAACCATCAGCGGCCAAAATGTCCTCAAGATTATCATCACTTCCCTGGTGTACCCGGTCCATGGTGGCGGCAACGATCTCGGCTATCTGTGGAAAACCAATCCGTCCGCTTAAAAAACCGTCAACGGCGATTTCGTTGGCTCCATTTAAGACAGCCGGAGCCACACCTCCCTGGCGAATTGCGTCAAAAGCCAATTGCAGGGCAGGAAATCGTTTGTAATCGGGTTCGAGAAATTCCAGGTTGGCGCACTGGGATAATTGTAAGGGTTTTAAACCCATATTGAGCCGCTTTGGATACGACAGTGCGTAACCGATGGGTATACGCATATCCGGAATACCCAGCTGGGCCAGCACTGACCCGTCCTGAAACTCCACCAGTGAGTGGACAATGGACTGGGGATGCACAACCACATCAATAGTATCCACATCCACTTCAAAGAGCCATTTTGCCTCAATGACCTCCAAGCCTTTGTTCATCAGAGTGGCGGAATCAATTGATATCTTTCTGCCCATATCCCAGTTGGGATGGGCAAGGGCCTGCTCAGGCGTTACTCCGGCCAGCTCACTGGCATCCTTTCTCAAAAAGGGCCCTCCTGAGGCGGTCAGGATGATCTTTGCCACATCCTGCCGGCGGCCCGCTTCCAGGGCCTGAAAAATGGCGCTATGTTCGGAATCGATGGGAATAAGATGAACACCATGGGTTGTCACCTGTTCCATCACCAACTTGCCGGCCATGACCAGTGTTTCCTTGTTGGCCAGGCCGATATCTTTTCCCGCTTTGATTGCTGCCAGGGTAGGAACCAGGCCGGCAGCCCCGACAATGGCCGATACAGTGATATCGGCTGACGCGATAGCCGCCACTTCACTGTTGCCCTGTTCGCCCCAGACGATCTTTATGTTATTTGGGTTTGGTAATGCGGTGGCGAGCTCGTCTGCCAGTTCCCTGTTCAATACAGAGACCAGTTCCGGTCGAAAATCCAGAATCTGTTGACATAAAAGTTCAATGTTCCGCCCGGCTGCCAGACCGGCAATCCGATATAATTCGGGAAATTGCCTGACGACATTAAGAACATTGACACCTATGGATCCGGTCGAGCCGAGAAGTGAAATAGTTTTCACCGTTTACTCCTTACAACAACAAAAAATAATAGAGAAGCGGAGCGGCAAAAAGGATAGAGTCGGCACGATCCAGTATACCGCCATGTCCTGCCAGTATTGTCCCCGAATCTTTTATCCCATGGTATCGTTTCAATATCGATTCGGTCAAGTCACCGCCTATACCGACAACAACCAGGACAGCAGCAACACAGGCCAGCAGCACCAGGTTCTCGGCCGGCAGCAGCAACCAGCCGAAAACAAGGGAGCACAACACTCCTCCGACAATCCCGCCGATAGCTCCTTCGATTGTTTTTTTGGGGCTGATCTGTGGACAGAGCTTGTGTTTACCAAATAATCTGCCCACATAATAGGCACCTGTATCCGAACCGGCTGTTACGGCCGACAGATAGATAATCCACAGGTTTCCATGTTCAAGCTGATAGAGCAGCAGGAGATGCGCTGAAAGAAATCCTACGTAGACAATCCCGAACACGGATCGAACAAAGAGTGTGTGCGGATCTTTGATAACGTTATAACGAACAAGAATATAACCGGCGACCAGAAAGAATGAGATGATCAGTCCGGTGTTAACTCCAAGTCCGCTTTTCATCCCACCCAAAAGAATGGGCAGGGAAATTATGGCAGCAAAGAAAAACTGTTCAATCCGTTTACCGAGTATCGGCAAGGCCATTCTGATGTATTCAAATCCACCCACAAGCCCTATGAACAGAACAACAGGAAAAAAAAGGAAAAACGACCCTTTGAGCAGGAGTAGAAGCCAGCAACCGGCCAATGCTAAACCGGGAATAACCCGTTTCATCCTATCCAGTCCTCCTGAAGCTTCAATTTTACATCACCGTTAAGGAGCTCTCACGAAATAACTTGAACATTTCGCATCTCACCATCAGGCCATCTTGTAACGATCTTATCGCCGCAAAATCCTCAAAAGAGCGCTGCTATTCCTGCGGTTTTGCGGCGATAAGATCATTCCAATCTAACCTAAATCTGATCGCAAAATTGCTCAACTTATTCCGTAACAGCTCCTAAGCGATGATAAACCCATTATTCATTATGCTTACTTTTCTTGAACCTGAGCTCCGGTTTTACCAAAACGCCTCTCCCGTTGCTGATAGTCTTCAAGCGCCTTCAGAAAATCCGGTTTTCTAAAATCCGGCCACATTGTCGTGGTGAAATAGAGTTCCGAATAGGATGTCTGCCAGAGAAGAAAATTGGATAATCGATTTTCACCACCCGTACGGATAAGCAGATCCGGGTCTGCCTGGCCAGCCGTATAAAGAGAGTCACCGACCATCTGTTCCGTGATCTGTTCCGGTGTGAGCGAACCGTCTACACATTTTGTCGCCAACCGGCGAACCGCTCTGGTTATTTCATCCCGCCCGCCATAGCTCAAGGCAAGATTCAAGATCATTTTGTCGTTATGGACTGTTTTGGCAATGGAGTCCTGCAGAACTTCCCGGACATCTCCGGGAATCTTATTTATCTCACCGATACAACAGAGGCGGATACTGTTTTTCAACATCCTTGACAACTCGGAAACAAGAAAGGATTTAAGGATGGTCATCAGTCCTTTGACCTCACCGTTTGGCCTTTTCCAGTTCTCAGATGAGAACGCATAGAGCGTCAGGACTTCTATCTCCAGCTCTCGGGCAGTCTCTACAATATCACGGACGGATTCGGCACCAATCTTATGGCCGTACAGGCGGGGTTTGTTCCGGCTCTGCGCCCATCGCCCATTACCATCCATAACAATTGCAACGTGACGGGGAAGGCGGGAAGGATCCAGAGAAAAAGTCATATCAATATTTCTAAAAGAAGCGGTATATATAAAAACAGTAATCCTAACCTTAAACCGTTATCCACAGAAACATCGGTGAACAACATCAGGTGGTCCGGTCTGCCCTGATGCAATAAGGCGGATACCCAACGCCAAGACAGACGGTTGAATACATCAAACTTCCATTACTTCCTTTTCCTTGGAGGCTGTTGCTTCGTCAATCTGTTTGATATAGCTGTCTGTTTCCGTCTGGGCATCGCCTTGAAGCTTAAACAGATCATCCTCGGAAATTTCCTTATCTTTCTTCTGCTTCTTTAAAACGTCAATCGCTTCACGGCGGCAATTCCGAACGGCGACCCGAAACTCTTCAGCAACTTTCTTGACCTGCTTAACAAGCTCTTTTCTTCTTTCTTCGGTCAGTTGCGGAATCGACAGACGAATAATCTTACCATCATTCACCGGGGTAAGACCTATACTGGACTTGAGAATCGCCTTTTCAATCTCTCCGAGCATCTGGACATCCCACGGCTGAATAGCAATCAATCTGCTTTCAGGGATTGTCAAGGTCGCCACCTGATTCAGCGGCATACTGGAACCATATGCATCAACGGAAATACCATCCAGCAGCGCCAGTGAAGCCCGGCCCGTCCGTATTTTCGATAATTCATTTTTAAAGGCACCAACAGACTTTTCCATCTTTTC
>CAZLGM010000050.1:0-17403 GCA_964558875.1 uncultured Desulfocapsaceae bacterium | reverse complement strand
CAACCTTTTTCTTGATACTAAAACTGATGATCTTCATCTCAGCCTGGCACTTGGGACGCTCGAGTGGATCAGCTTCCCATATCTTTTTGATACATTCCCGCCATGTTGGTGATGGAATCCGCTTCGGCTTATAACTTGAGATATCTATGACTTTAATATCGTCTTGCTTTTTGTGTTCAACAAGAGTTTGGAAATTATTGGTGGGTTTCTGACTTCAACCATGGCTGCAGCAAAAAACAAAGGGTGTGCGGTCATCGCCATGAAGGTGCTGGGTGGATCTCACTATATTCTGCCTAAATTCGGTTTGACACCTGAGATTTTAATCAGATATGCGGCCTCTTCTGATATTACATTACCAGTCATAGGCTGCTCAAGCCCTGAGGAGGTGAAAAGCATGGTGGCAGCAATGGAACAACCGGCTCCGCTGGACAAGAAAGAACAGCTGGCGATTATGGCAAAGCTACAGGCGTATGCAACCAGTTTAGCATTCTACAAAGGGGTTTTGGGGAGAGGGCGTTGAGAAGAGGGTTAATTCATTGATTTATTGTTAAAATATGGCTATAGTAAGTTAATAATATCACGGATTCAAGCCCGGTTTTCAGGCCAAGGAGCTTACCATGGTCTTTAAAGTTTTTCCCATAAGAAAACGCACTGACCTCTATCAAGTTTTATCTGCAGATATACAGAACAATCCGGTAAAAAACCAAAACATCCCGACAATAGTCTTCTATATGACTCTGTTGCTAGTCCACTGATAAGAGGTGGATTGATGAAGAATAATTGGAAATCAATTCATATTCTTCTCGGCCTCATGGCTGGAGTGCTTTTTCTTTGCCATCCTGCATCTGCAAAAATTCCAGATATTATTAAAACCCATCCCGCCTTTAAGGGAGCACCAGAGCCGACCTATACGAATTATCAGATAAAAAATAGAGGTACACGATCAACGAGTGAATGGACATACACTCTCCAAAGCTTCAACGGAACAGTTATCCAAGAGCAATATATTAACGATTACAGATACCGATCCAAAAAAGGTAAAAAATCCCGTTCGCAAACAAAAGGAACAAGAGAACTAATTTTAGGGGGATTGTTTGTCATTGAAGATTCTTCTACATATGTAAGACGAAAAAAGGGAGAACCAACAAAAAGAAAGATTAGAAAGAGAACTATCACCTCATTGTCTAATATATCAGGGAAACTTTTTCCTTTAGCAGTTGGGAATCAGCTCTCTTTTAAAATAGAAAAAAGATATTACAGTAAACAAAAACAACCTAAATCAAAACCATCCAAAACACGTTATTATAGGAAGAAATATACTTTTCAAGTGGTTCGTGTCTTGAGTGGAAAGAGTTTTGAACCATCCTTACCCGGTAAAATATATGTAATTGAGAGAAGAATCGACGCAAAGACCAGAAAGGGAAAACCATATACACACAAAGAAGAATTTTATTATTCAGATGCTTACGGAATAGTTGTTGGACATGATTGGCTTGGCAAAAAAGGAAGAGAAAAAGGAGATCGCCTGTCAAATATCAGCGGGACACCGAATAAGAAGTTTTCAACAGAGGATAACAAGACCCGTGTCGATAAAGATTATGTTCTTCGTTTGAAAGTAAAAGCCAAAGGGCAGTTACTGCACGTTTTTGATGGCGGTTCCATGCTGATCATCACCAGGCCTGATGGCAAAATCGTGTGTGATTCATCCCTTCAGAACCGAGCCGCCTTTGCCGCCATGATCAATCGTCAGTGGTCTAGCGATTATGAGCTTAGTGAGTACAGAAAATATCAGAACCAAATTCGAGATTTTATTCGAATTGAAGGGGTGGCTCAGGTAGCTCTGTTTTTCAGAGACACGGCTGCCAAAATGATGGTTGATGTGGGGATAGCATATATGACAGGTGATCCAAGCCAGTTCACTAAACAGGTGGCCAAATCGACTCTGAAAAAGGCTGCTAAAAGTGCCATGAAGGACACGATTACAAGTATGATCAAAGACCCGGATAGTTACCTGCGGGCCATGGCTGTAGCGATGTTGAAACAGGCAAGTAAAGAACTAGGTGATGTTGAACGTCTGGCCAAACAGCTTCGTGGTACAACAGTTAATTATGAAACAATGGAGGATTTGGACAAAAAAGCCCGTTCCGCTTATGAAAAGGTTGTACCATCGATGGTATTGATTCAAGGCTTGAGACCCGGGGCTGATGTGAAGTCACAGGTTAAGAGCATATTGAAGAGTGTGGAATCCAGGCTTAAAGATCAGCTTCCCGGAGATTTTGATAGACTTTCGACTGCAAAGAAAAAGAGTGTCTATTCGAAAATGGGAGGCCTCATTGATGAGCTGTACAAACGGTACAAGCCTTACAGGGCCTACCAGAAAGAGATGAAAAAATATCAGGGATTGTCGAATAAGGGCAACTCGACAAGGAGGGCTCACTATATTGAAAAGATTCGATATAGTGATTCCGTTTCAAAAGGTTATCAATATTTCTCAAATAAATAAGTCTGAATGAGGATATGAGCGAATATTTGAAATGTGGGTATGGTGTAAGGAATTTGCTTTTTTCACCCTTCTTCACGCGAGCAGAATTAGATTTTGAAACCGAAAATTGCCGCCTAATGAACTAAAAGTGGGAACAATAATCCTTGTTTTGACTGACTCATCCGACCCTGAAAGTTTTCTCTTCCCGCCATGTCGATGATGGAATCCGTTTCGGCTTATAACTTGAGATATCTATGACTTCAATATCGTCCTGCTTTTTGTGTTCAACAAAAGTTTGTTCCTGTTTCCTGCGATCTCCCTGACATCTTGTAACGGTATGTGACCATACCGCTGTTTTGATGGTAACACAGCTTAGAGAGTGAAAAAGGGCTTCTAATGATGTATTGGGCAAGTGCCGTCAGGCCACTGGAATCGCCTTTTTTAACCGCACGGAATTATCCACACTGAAACCCAAAGTATGACGCCACTTCATGATAATCTTGATAAAAACTTCTTTAATGACCCTACATTTTTAAGCATTTTCAGCATGTTCGCTCGGAATAATACAGCCAGAGACTTTACGGCTGAACGATGCAGATTGGATCAGAAACTTCTGTTTTCCGATCTCCATCGTGTGTTTTTAATCGGGCAGGCGATACAGTGAATCCGAATAATCGTCCAATGCCGTTTTCTCTGTTTTTACCCATTCAATAAACCCTTGAACAGCATCGGCTCCAACTATATGTGATCCATGCTGGGGAACAATCATCTCTATATCGAGAACGCTAATCATTTCAGCCCACTTCTGACACGCAATATTGCTTGCCATATACCGGTTATGAAACGGTGCCATGAATTGAATGTGTGTATCCAGCTTTTCCACCGAATCGATCACTGTATCTTCAGGACGTATGGATGCACCAAGGTCACCGGTAAAAAGTATTTTCGCCATGGGATCGTAGAGATGGAAATTGCCGGGTGAATGTAAGAAATGACCGGGAATGGCTAGCAATTCAGCTTCTCCAAGACGGATTTTCATACCGTTATCAGGAATTGTTTTTGTTCGTTTATCCGAGAGTCCCTGAACACAAAAAGCCGAGATAAAGCGCAACCAGAGTTCTGAAATTAAAACAGTGGCCTTTCCGGTTGGCAACCACAGATTTATACCTGAGCCGATATCCGGATCCTGATGAGAAAGGAAGATATATTCAAGAGCCGGTGGTGGAAAGTGCTTGGATACGGCCGCCAGAAGTCCTTTGAAAATTCGGTAACCTCCGCAGTCAATCAGCATACCGCTTTTATGGTTAATGATAAGGAACTGGTTGGACTGCACTTCCCCGTCATCAGTTAAGTCACTGAATTTAATCCATTTATGGTTGTTATTTTCGTATAGAACAATTGACATATTTTTCACCCGTTTATCGCAGAATTATACTACATAGTGGTATTGACCGTGGTAATATATCATCCACGGGAGAAAGAGGTCAAAACAATTTCCAATTATCATTCAAGTCTGACTTCATTTTTCTGATCGTGCTCACTCTCAGCTGACTCACGAAACTTGTTCTCTACTATGTTGGTTGCAGAAATCGTTGGCAAAGATAAGGTGTTGGCGGCAAACACAGACAGAATTACCCACTCATACGACGCCACTCAACAGAAGCATTTGCCGGAAGTTGTGGTCTATGCCCACCCCACCGAGAAGATTCAGCGAGTTGTCCAACTGACCAACCAGGAAAATATTGCTATCACACATCCAGTTGTCGGCATTGGCCACAATCAGGGGAGAGATTGATGCAAAAAACCTGGAGGTGACGTGATTTTGAAATTCTCCGGTTTCTGCCTCGATCTGGCGGCTATATTATCCAGTTGGATAACCAGTTCGGAATTGAAGGCAAATCCTTGAATGATTAACCGGGTCGGCAGCAGACAGCCCTTTTTTTTAATCCAGTCTCCGTAATGAATCGTGGCAACGGTGTTATCAACCATCTGTTCCCGCCCAATGTTCTCTGCGCCCTCTCCCTCAATCCGTTCAAGGCTTAGCTGCTCATCCACAATGACTCTGGTGAGTAATTTTTTTTCCTCTAGATTGACCAGAAGGTGGTTTTTCCGTTTTTTATTCCCGGACATGTATCTGACGGTGAACCATATACCTCGATTTTCACGATCATGTCGTATCTTTTCGATTATCCAGGACTCCCGCTGCAGTCTGCCTGTCAGGTTTGCCCCCCAATTTGAAAAGAACATGGACGTTGGCACATTGTGATGTCTGAGAAGTGAATCAAGAGTGCCGGACATAGACTTACGTTGACTGGTGTTGACCGATTGAAAGGACTTGCCGTCGGTTACGACCATATAATGTGGCTGGCCAAGAGGGTTGGATACAACGTACTTGACGTTAAAAGGATCTATAAGTTGCAGATAACCGCCTATCGCCTGTTTGGCTATGGGTGTATCCCAGGAGATCACGATATCGGTCTCCAGAAAGCAGGGTAGCATACTGTCTCTTTCCTGCATCTGCTGATAAACGTCTGTTACAGATTTAGATTTTGTATCATCAACCTTGCTTGTCCATGGCCTGCCAGCGCACCCCGGCAACATGAAAATGATTGATGCAAGAATCGTAACTGACAGTTTATGAAGAAGGCTCTTTGTCTTTTTCATGGATTGCCTCGGTTTTTTACCATGTTCAATGGCATCCTCATCCCGGATCCCAAAAAACAGGTTTCCAAGACCGTGGAAAAGCAGGAGCGGATTCTTTCCGGGACCGGTGCCACATCAGCCTCACTTCACAGGAGCGAAGAAAAAAACGAACCGGCCCCGCTCAATGTCTATCCGCAGGGTCGCCCCGTGATTCAGGCCATAATAAACATAACCCTGGATTCCCAGTTCGCTTTCCGACTCAGTCACATGCTGTGGCGATTCAAAATCACGGTCCCGGTCATACCACGACGTGAGTGTGCAGCCGCCCAACCGTCTGGTGGCTTCCTTTCTGGCAAGCTCCATGGCTTCAACATAATCTTTCAACCGCCCATTCATATACAGCTCCACCTGATTTACTCCCGACAGATGATCAATATTGGGTAGGAAGCAAACAGGATTCTCAATAACTTGATTATTCTTTTCCATTTGGTTCCCTCCTTGTGTTTGTTTGCAGTCTCAACCGATTTTGTTATCTTGACCTCGTTGAGTTAGAGGGTTTGTTTGTAATTGTCATAGATGTTTGTAACCGGCGACTTCACCCGGTAAATGAAAATTTTTCATTCGCTTTAGCTCTTCTTCAGAGAGTACCAGACTCCAGGGCTCAAACTTTTCCTCAAGTGCTGTGGAAAAGCTTTAATGAAAGCAAGTAAATCACCATCAATGAAGTATTTCTGTTCCTGTTGCATGGTATCAATAGGTGTCATCACTCACCTCCTGAATTTCAAGCTGCATCACTATATATTAATAGTAATCATTATCATTTTATGATCAATACAACCTGCTGCTGAATAACAGCAAAGCTGTCTCTTCGCCGATAGAGCTGATAGATTACCTGCCCATGGCCTGATTATCGATTCCACAGTCCTTGATATAGATGTGTATCAACATCCGAACAGTTCCAAGTAGCCGCATCTTGACATGTTATGCCACAATGTATATACTGCACGGCGGTGTGATATTTGTTCAATGAAAAACTCTATGTAGATATTTTACACTCCAATACTTCGTCAAGCGCAGCTTGCGATATCAAGTTAACCTCTCTATTTGTTGTCAATCATCTGATAAGAACCTGTGAGCACTATTCTCCGATAACAAGCTGATTGACCATGAAAATATTTTCAATAGAAGCAGCAGAACAGATGAGATGGATGTCAATGACCAAGTGGTGGTTTAACGGCCTGATTGCATTATTGTTGGTGTGTCTGTGGGTTCCGGCTAACGCTTCAAAAAACGAACTTTCAGGAATTGAAAAACTCACCAAATATATCCCGGAGCGTTCTTCCAGCGCCCTGACTGGGTCGCAGTTTATCCAGATGCTTTCAAAAACAGGAGTGCGACACCGTGAGCGGCTGATCGGTGAACAGCTGCTTGAAGGGAACATCCCCCAGTTTCTAAGAGAGCTGAAACCGGTCCGCCTTCAGTATAAAAAGAACAACGGCCAACTGGTAAAAGGTGTTATTTTTGTTCTGCCCGACTACCTGGCCATCGGTTCCCAGGCCGATTTCATCCGTATGCCTATGGATTTTCACACAGCCAGCTTAGTGGCAAAGCGGTTCGGCTTTATCCTGCCGACCAGGCGGATAGTAGACGCCATTTACAAACAGTCCAAAGGCCGTTTCACCCCCCAGCCATTACCTCCGGGCCCCCGGATGTGCTCCACCGACTATTACGATCGACATAACCGGACAATCATGCGCCAGCAGCACTTGCGCGGCATTGTACTGGGAGACCTGGTGGCTGGTCATAAAAAAGACGTGGTTCTGACCAACAGGTTGATAAAAAAGCCTGGCCGTATAGCTATTTACGGCTGGCACAAGCCCTGTGGAACACCGATCCAGCCGCTCAGCACCGTACATGGCGCGGGCTATGCCGACTACAGTCATGGCGTCCGGCTGGTCAGTGAACAGGTGCTGATTGACGGCAAGTTCCGTTCAATCTATGAGATTTATAAAGACCCTGAACTGGCTTTCCTGCTCAGTGATGAAGGCGCTCTCAAGGGGATAAAATCCAGCCAGAAGCGAATCGCCCTGTCAGCCAACCTGCAGTTCTGATCTGGCTGCTATTGCACCCCTTTTGAGACCATTCTACCGAGTCGCTGTTTGATCTCGCTCACATTCCTGTTCCCCTGCACCGTTTTACAGCAGCGAAAACCAAGATGATAGTTGTGGTGACTCTTAGGTGACATCACCCGGCTTCCATGCCAGTAAGGCGCTCGCCAACGGCACCAGTCCTGGTGAGCCCTGTATTTATCAAAGATAAACCAGCTGCCTTTCATCTCTGTGTAGCCGAGCTTGGTGCTTCCCCGGCTTGCCATCTGACTTTTATCCAGGGGCAGGTTCATGTGCTCTGCGGCGTTGCCGTTGATATCGTAAACACCTAACGGACTACGGCAGTCGGGAAAGAAGCCGGACGGATAGGTGTTGGAACCGCACTTGTTCCAGCCACCACCCTGGCAGCCGGGACTCTTTGAACTGTTTGCCCCGCAGATTCCTTTGCGATACTGAGGGCCATAGCTCCAGGTTTTACCTTTGCTCATTTTGCTGTTATGGACTTTGCGCGATTTTTTTACTGCTGCCCCTGGGCTAATGCCGGCGGTCAGGTCAAATCGATAATCGGGGGGACGCAGTTGCCCGGCGCATCCACCTTCCCACTCATGGGCGTCACAAATCCGTTTGCCCATAGCCAGGCAGATTTCAGCCGCCTCTCTGGTACGCACCCATACAACCGGATATTCGCAGGGAATATTGGGAAATTCAAACTTGTCGATACAGACCCTGGCATCTTCCGCCGTCTCCTTCTCAGGATCAAAAAGCGGGGCCATATATTTAGCTCCGCATATCTGCTCGAAGCGGAGATTGTCATAGTTGATCTGACGCTGGTTGAGCATTTCCCGGCACTCTTCTGAAGACGCCGGATGTCTGGAAATTTTCGGGTTGCCCTGGCCGATGAACGTTCCTTTGGAGAAAATCTTACCCACCTCAGCCGATTGATCACTGGTGAGCTGATGCGTATCACCTAACAGCTCCAGCAGCCGGCTTCTCTGCTCATTCAATGTCTGTGCGACTCCACTTTGAGGTGCCATGAAAATGGCAGCTGTAATAAACAACAGAAATACTATTGTTTTCACTGGTTTTCCTCCTGGGCTGCTATGTTTGACAGTTTTTTCCGTCCGGCATGTCTGGACAGCCATACGCTGTTCAGCTGTTGTCGCTTTCCGATCCACTTCTCCGGTTCAATTCTGCACCTTTTCCTATAGAGATGTGCGTCTCATGACATAGAAAAAGTCGCGATTATCGGCATAACCAAGAAAACGCGGAATATAGCGCTGTTTTTTTGTTTTATCCAAAACACTCATCCCCTTGATAAGATGTTGAACCTGCAGGTGTTGGTTCTCCTTATGATAGAGCGCCAGATAGGTATGCTCCAGAGCATTCATATCCAGATGCATGGCATAGAGGCACCCATAGGCCTGAAACACGCGGGCCATTGCCGAAGGTGTGGCCGTTGAAAAGTAGCCGTAAATCAGGAACCGTTTATTACCAGCCTGTTGTAGAGCCATCGCTGCCCGTAAGGTCCGCAGCTTACTGTTGACCGATCCCGACCAGTTGCCCGGTCCCCAGCGGGGAACCAATGAGCCGGGTTTTGATTGTCGGCTGGCAGCATCCCACTCAACGATGGGTACACCATTCTGCCGGGCATGGAGAATCTGCCCTGCCCGGCCCTCATCCTCTTTGGACCATGTTTTCATCTCCACCTCTCCTCCGCGCCCGACAACAAGTGTAGCCAGTTCAGGCTGAAGCGTACTGAGTACGACCCCGTTTTGGACAAACCCATAATGGGAGCCTTTGTTGCGGTGGGCCAGCTTCCCATATTTGAACGCGCCATGGGACCGCTTGAAACCGCCGGTGAACGTTGACACTGTCCTTGCGGCTGTGATGGGGTTTATCATGCCGTTGGCAACCAGAGGGGATATCGTCCCAATACCGTCCGGCCCTGGAGTTCCCGGAACCCGTATTTTAGCAGTCGCCCTGGATGACCATCCAACCCGGGGATGATCAGTGCCGACTGCGAACCCAAGCTCAAAATGTTCAAGATCATAGGCCACCAGATAAACCAGCGCTCCCGACTCAACCCTGTCAAGTTTTCTGGCCAACTTTGGATAGCTTTTCAAAATATCGGTGGATACTGCTTTTGGTTGAATAAGACTGATAAAGATACCGGGATTATTCTTCACGGCGTACCATCGGCCGGCCAGCAGACCCGGACTCTTGTTCTCAATCTCTATACCCAGTCCCGCTGGAACGATGAGCTTGTCGACATAGGCCGAATCTACTGCCGCCTCCACTGGAAAACCTGGCATTCGGTCGGCGGCCCAACCATCAGCAGCCTCTTCTGTTCGGGCATTTTCCCGATGGGCATCCTTGAGCAGTGCTTTTTTGACAAAACCAACCACCGCCTCTCCTCCCGGCATTCTGTCCCGGAGAAATTCAGTTACCGATTCGATGGCCGTTCGGTGCCCTCTGGTTGGGTTGCGAAGATAGAGATTACCATTGCAGACCGGTGAAAATACCTGGCGGGACTTTTTAGCAACCTGAATTACGCTGTCTTTTCCCCCAAAAAAATTCCAGGGCGGGCATTGGACAACCTCTTGGTTCCGGGTCAGCACCAGCGCATCAGGGGCTGTCTCATCAAGGATAAGGCGTTGCTGCTTAGGATACGGGTTCTCAAGGTGAAATTCAGCAACAATTTTAACCTCAGGGCGGCTGAGCCGAAGGACATACCACCGGTTCACCTTCGGGTTCAAATTAATAAGAGTGACCTTGCCGTGACCGTTGTCCGTAAGTTCAATATCAACTGAATGTTCATCACGTAACCGTTGAAGGTCGATAATCGTTTCCACTTTTTTCTTGGTGCGGACTCCGTCCTGCCCTGAGGCGCCGGCGGTATCTGCAGGTGAGAAATCAGCGACAAACAGAAGAAGTGCCACCACGACAACTCCTCCCCATGCTATCCACCGTAATCGCTGGGTGGAGAACTGATAGATGTGTCCCGGCCAAGTTGATTTCCAGCTTGAACCTGTTTTCTGATGATAGTTGTAAATCATGGGAAATTCTGTAATGAGCTTTCTTAGAGTTTGAGTCGTTTAAATACAGCTTCCGGGATCGATCGTATTATCGTCATAATAGAAGACCAGAACCATGGCAGATAAAGGACATCCTTTTTCTTCTTTATGCCGGAGTAGATACCTCGCGCTATCTGTCCGGGAGTGGCCCATAGTAGGCCCTTGTCAAACTCCCTGGTCATCGGGGTGTCGACAAAGCCCGGTTTAATGGTCATCACATGAATACCTTTTGAGCTGAGACGATTACGAAGACCGCTAAGGAAAATCGAGACCGCGCCTTTGGCCGCGCCATAGACATAGTTGGACTGGCGGCCACGGTCACCGGCCACCGAACTGATCACACATAGTGAACCAAAGCCTTGCTCCTCAAACCTATTCGCCGTATGGGTGAGCAGCGACATGACCCCCAGAGCGTTAATTTCAAATTCCCGCCGCAAACTGTTAAAAGACCGCTCACAACCTTTCTGATCGGGCAGGGTGCCATGAGCAATAAGAAAAATATCCAGGCCGCCCAACTCCCCAAACACCTGATCAACAAGCGCTTGATGCTGCTGGAAGTCCCGTGCGTCACAGGTAGCCGTGACCACTCTGGTCGCTCCACGAACGCGCAGATCCTCTGCGATACTCTCAAGCTTTCCTTGATCGCGCGCCGCCAGAAAAAGGCTGGCACCATCTTCAGCGAATAATCGTGCCGTGGCTTCCGCGATGGCGGAAGTGGCTCCAAAAATAAAGATCTTGCACGTCATTTTCCCTCCGTAACACGTCTCCAGAAACTGGAGCTGAATGCAGGGTCCCGAAACCGTTCCAGCTCTCTGAATCGTGGGAAGCATCTGCAGAAAAAAGAAGCGGACATGCGGGCATCTTTGGCTGGATATACAGCCCCATCAACGGACTGGACCACCCGATCAAAAGCATCCAGAAGTTGAAGGGTCTTCTCTCCCCTGTAACCAAGATCCAGGGTGATGGTCATCCCATGTCTGGGAAAGGATAACATGCCTGGAGATTGGTGGCCGCCAAAAACTTTCAACACACTGAGAAAGCAATCCATCCCTCCCTTATTACCTCTTTCCAGAATCTCCTTGAGCGCTGCCTGACCATAAGGAGTACTCGGCACTAAACACTGATACTGAAAAAATCCTCGGGAACCGTAAACTCGATTCCAGTCTAAGATATGATCCAGGGGGAAAAAGAACTGCTGGTAATGTTCCTGCCGGCTGTTTCGTTTATCACGTAGTTTTCGGTAATACAACGCATTGAATATCTTCGAAGTTGTCCGGTTAACGAGGGAGACAGGGAGTTCAAACGGCCACCCTATTTTTCTTTTTGATGGGACGATGGTTTTAGCGTCCGAGCCGGCATGGTTTGCACGGATGAAATGCCCACGTCCCAGGTATTTTCCTTCTGCCGAGGTGTCTACCCAGGCAACCGTATACTCAAAGGCTTTGTCCGATTCATCTGACAACTCAATGAAATCATTAAGATTGTCATAACGGATAGTCTCAACATCCATTACGGGATTGTTGATCTTTTTCAAGGCGATTTCAGCCCAGACTATCAGACCGGTAAGGCCAAGCCCACCTATGGTGGCTCTGAACCAGTCGGCGTTTTGTGTGGGAGAGCAGATCAGACGGTGACCATCGGAACGAAGCAATTCAAAACGTCTGACATGGCGGCCGAAGGTCCCTTCACTGTGGTGGTTTTTCCCATGAATATCGTTGGCGATTGCTCCACCAATTGTGACGAATCTGGTTCCCGGCATCACACGGGGGAGCCACCCATGGGCAATTGTTAGAGCCAGAACCTCATCCAGCAGCACGCCGCTTTCACACCGCAGCAGGCCATTGATCCGGTCAAATGCTATGAAGCGGTTGAGTCCACGGGCATCAAGCAGAACGCCTCCCCTGTTGAGACAGACATCTCCATATGAGCGGCCGTTGCCAAAAGGGAGATATGATGTCGGGGATTCCGGTTCAAGCGGTAGCGGTTCCGTTCGCCAATGCAGTCGTACGCCTTTCTGGTCAAACCGGGGGTAGTGCCCCCAAGAGTGATAGCGTTTATGCATACGATTTACAGTGCGAAGATCATGATAATTAATATCGATGCCATGGTGATACGACTGGTCTGATCTTTTAAGGCAAAGATCATTGGATCGTCATGCATATCGCCTCGGTGGGCAATGAGCCATATATAACAGAGCCAATAGAGCAAAACCGGGCAGACCAGCCAGATCAGATTATGCCGTCCGTAAAATAATTGTGCCGTTCCACTGGTGATGTACAGCACAAGCACCAGGATGGATACAAAAGCGCTGGCAACGCCGATAGCCATCAATAACTCAGAGTCGCTGACAATATAGTTTCGCGCTTTGGCGTTCTCTCCATATTCTTTACGCATGGTTGCCAGTTCGGCATAGCGTTTTACCAGGGCCAGGCTGGTGAAAATAAACATTGACAGAGCCAGCAGCCATGAAGAGGGCCAAATATTGATAGCAGCCGAACCTGCCATCATTCGCTCGGTGAAGAGAATGGCCAGCAAGATAACATCAAGGATAACAACCCTCTTCAACCGCAGCGAATACAACAGGGTTGTCACATAATAAATACTCAGAATAAGAAGAAATGTCAGCGGAAGAATCAGAGCTGTGAGAATACTTGCAATCAGGAGCAGCGGGGCCGCAACAAGCCCGTATACCAGGGGAAGACTGCCGGAAGCAAAGGGACGGAATCTTTTCCGTGGATGCCTCCTGTCTTCAGTCAGGTCGAGCAGATCATTTAGCAGATAGACGCTTGAAGCGCATAAACCGAAGGAGAAAAAAGCAATGGTCGATGAGACAATTAAGTCAACATCAAAGAACCTGTGAGCGGCGAACAACGGCACAAAGACAAGGATATTCTTCAGCCATTGGTACAGGCGAAGAGCATGAGTCCATTCCGAGAAACCTACAGGCTCAAGCTCAAAAACCCGTTTAACATTTGATATCTGATCCTCGATAGAGCCGATAAATTTTTTCGAACCAACAACCATCGACTCATTGGCAACCTGCCAGATTGAGAGATCTTTCAATTCGTTACCCAGGTAATCAAAGCCACCTTCTCCAAATTCCGCCACCAGACGATCTCTCTTATGAATACCGGACAGATTGGTCGTACCGTCGCTGGCTATTACACTATCAAACATATGCAGGTAGTCGGCAATCGGTTGAGCGATATGCTCATCCGCACCGGTTGCCAGGATCAGGGTCCTCTCGCGGTCGTGTTCATCACGGAGGTAATGGAGAATATCAATATTATACGGCAGGCTGCTGACATCCAGGCTCACACTCTTGGCAACCTGGCGTTTCAGATAGGCTTTGCCTTTTATAAGCCAGACAAAAACACGCCAGAAGCTAAGTGGATCTGATTTGAAAAAGATCATCAGCGATTCAACAAGGGAGTCGGACTTCAGTAACGATCCATCCAGGTCAATTACAATTGGAACGGAAGTCTTGTTGGGTTCGGGCTGCTGATGCCTGTTACTCATGGGTGATAACAATTTGCTTTTCATCCCCTCCCGCACGCGAGTAGAATTGAGATTTTAAACCTATTCCTTGTTTTGACTGACCCATCCGTCTCTGAGAACTCCCTCTCACATCATCGAACGTGATACGTCTCTTAGCAGGTCAGAAAAAAATACAATCCTTACATTTTACTGTCAATGTGATTTTGTGATACGATGTGGAAAACCGTATATATAAAGAGTTTACACATTTCTGTACTTAAGTTGAATGGTGGCCAAGCGACTCCATCGCAGCCATGAACAGTTAATCATATCAGACACCTCACTCTCCATTTTCGGACCAGGTAAGCGACTGTAAGAAGACTCAAGACGTTACCAAAAAGTTCACAGAAAAGATCTTTTAATTTGACAGACAAATTGTTGCCACCTGCTTTTCAAGAGGATGTCGCTGTCGGGCGAGCTCATCCCAGAGTCCCAGATACACAAGTATTTTTCGAATAACCTGTTTCTAGATAAAAAAACTGATTATTTTCATCTCAGCCCGCACATGGAATGCTCAAGCGAATCAACTTCCCAGATCTTTTTGATATGCTCGTGAAACAAATGTCCCTGAGGTGCACTCCTGCCAAGTCGGTGATGGAATCTGTTTCGGATTATAACTTGAGATATTGCTGACTTTAATATTGTTTTGCAAAACTGTCCCTGATAATTCCGCCCAAATCGTTCTAAATGATTTTTAAGGAGTTGACAGTATAATGATGTAAATAGATTGCCAGGATTATAGACTGCGATGTTATGGAGATATGGTTTGAACCTGGACTTCAAATTACTTAAAAACATCAACAGAATTAATATCGTTTGAGTAGCACATAACCTCATAGAGACATTTTTCTGACACATTGCAAAAGCCCCTAAAAACGACGACCGTATTTTACAGAAATATAATTGTAATCAAATTTTTAAGTGGATTATATGAACTGGCAAAATAGTTCTCTTGCTTTTAAAGCAGGAAATGATAACAGTTTGTTTGAAAAAAGGTATTCGAGACAGAAGAATAGTGTGATGTTTTATCACTACATATTTCCCCGGACTTAGAATAACAGCCATGGATGATCGAGTTGTAAACCGTCTGATAGAAATAGTTGGTAAAGACAATGTGTTAGCGGCAGAGGCGGACAGAATTACCCATTCATACGACGCCACTCAACAAAAACACCTACCGGAAGTTGTAGTATATGCCCACTCCACCGAGGAGGTTCGACGTGTTGTCAAACTGGCCGGCCGAAATAAAATTCCAATCCTGCCCCGTGGCGCAGGCAGTGGTTTCAGCGGCGGTAGCCTTCCGGTCAAAGGCGGCATTGTCCTGGTCTTGACTGGTATGGACAGAATCCTTGATATCGATACAGACAACCTCACTGCTGAAGTTGAACCAGGTGTGGTTACCGCTGTTTTACAGCGTGCCGTAGAAAAACTTGGGCTTTTCTATCCTCCAGATCCTGCATCCAAAGAATTTTGCACCCTTGGCGGTAACGTGGCCGAGAACAGCGGAGGTCCCCGCTGTGTCAAGTACGGTGTTACCGGAGATTATGTCCTTGGACTTGAAGTGGTAATGCCCACAGGTGAGGTGATTGTTACCGGTGGCAAAACCCTGAAAAACGTGGTGGGATACGATCTGACAAAACTTCTGGTTGGCTCTGAGGGCACCCTTGGCATTGTCACCAGAATTTTTCTCAAACTGCTGCCAAAACCTGCCGCAAAAAAGACGATACTCGTTCAGTTTGGTGTAATTGACGGTGCAGCGGAAGCGGTCTCAGCCATTATCAGAGCGAAAATTATCCCGACGGCCCTTGAATTCATGGATAGCGCGACAATCAACACCATTCGGAATAAATCCCCCATTGAAATTAACAAGAGTTGCCAGGCCATACTGATCATCGAGATCGACGGCGACCCGGAGATACTCGATTCCCAGGCAGAACGGGTTCTGGCTGCTATCAAAGAACATGGAATTATTGAAACCAGTATAAGTAACAATGATGAAGAATCGGAAGCAATCTGGCAGGTTCGCCGTGTTATCTCGCCCAGCTTGAAAAAGCTGGCCCCGAACAAGTTCAATGAAGACATTGTCGTTCCACGGTCCAGGATACCTGAGATGATTCGAAAGGTTGACACTATTTCCACCCGCTTTGACATACCTATTGTCTGCTTCGGTCATGCCGGTGACGGCAATATCCATGTAAACATTATGGTGGACCTAAAAGAAGCTGGAATGCAGGAAAAAGTAGACGCAGCTATCAAAGAGATCTTCCGAACCGTCATTTCACTCGACGGTTCTATCTCGGGAGAACATGGTATCGGCACGGCAAAGGCACCTTATCTGAACATTGAATTGAGCGATGAGACCATTGGGATTATGCAACGGGTCAAACAGGCATTTGACCCGAATAATATTCTCAATCCGGGAAAAATCTTTACAGGCACAAGCTAGTCCGTCCAATCACCAATGAGCCAGCATAAGATTTTAGAAGATTTCGAAGAGGTTATCCGCCAATGTGTGAAATGCGGAGCCTGTCAGGCCCACTGTCCCACCTATCTGGTGACCAAAAAAGAGGGCGCGGTAGCAAGAGGGAAAATAGCCTTGGCCGCCGCTCTTCTGGATGGTGACACAAAACTTGCAGGAGCACTGGAAAATGATATTGATATGTGCCTTATGTGCGGTTCCTGTACGCACAAATGTCCAATCAATGTCCCGACCCAGGAAATAGTGGGCGCTGTCCGACGGAGGATAACCGACGAGAAAGGGCTCTCTTTTTCAGGAAAGTCCATATCAACCATACTCGGCTCTAAAAAAATAATGAACAGTCTTGCCAGAACGGGCTCCATGCTGTCGCCTCTTGTTCTCAAGCAAATTCCCCAGTCGAGTGGACTTCGTCTGCGTATTCCGACAACGTTCATGGAAAATCGAACGCTGCCGAAACCGGCCCGAAAGCATCTGTTTGAGCGGGTACCGGAATATATCAAGGGAAAGGTGGAACAACCGGTCATAGGCTTTTTTGCCGGCTGCTCTATCACCTATCTTTACCCGAAGATCGGTGAACAAATGATCTCAATTCTTAAAAACCTTGGTTGTTCTGTCTATACTCCTTCTGTCCAGCAATGCTGCGGCCTGCCGACACTCACCTCCGGCAACGGTGAAATGGTGACCAAACTTGCAACAAACAACATCAAGGCTTTCAACGACAGAAAGGTAGACTATATCGTTACTGCCTGTGCCTCCTGCAACGGTACTATCGGTGAGTATTATGCTTCCATGAAAACAGATCAAACTCACTTCAATGAGAAAGTAGTAGATTTCAGTGTATTGTTACAAAGAATCGGTTTGTTTGAGCGATTGGAGCAAATAAAAAAGAGAAAAGACAGAATAAATGTCACCTACCATGATCCCTGTCATCTGAAATTGCAGAATATCATCCAGGAACCGCGCCAACTGCTTCAATCACTGCCTCAAGTCGACTATATCGAAATGGAGGGGGCAGCTAAATGCTGTGGTCTGGGGGGGACTTTTTCGGTCTTCCATTATGACACCAGCCGGGCAATCGGT
>CAZLGM010000049.1:0-17423 GCA_964558875.1 uncultured Desulfocapsaceae bacterium | reverse complement strand
CCGGATTCAAGAGCTATTGAGTCCATCTCCGTATTCGCCGATAGTGTTGTCTTAAAGGAGTTGAGGGAGCAGATATATAAATCGCGACAGAAGATTAAGGAATTGTCTAAAAAATTTGGTCCCAAACACCCAACAATGGTGAAAGCAAGGGATGAGCTGAATGTTCTGTTGAATGAAAAACGATTTGAGATTGGTAGAATTATTGAATCGACCAAAAGCGCATATGAATTAAAAAAGTCAAAAGAGCAGGACTTAAGGGAATTACAGACAAAAGCAAAAAGTGAATTGCTGGATCTCAACGAGAAATTCATCCAATTTTCGATAATGAAAAGAGAGGTTGATACTAACCGGGTCCTCTATGATGCATTGACATCGAGTATCAACAAGGAGAGTGTTACAGAGCAAACTCAAAGCGTAAATATATGGGTTATAAAAGAGGCGGTATTACCGGGAGCCCCTGCAAAGCCAAATAAAAGAAAAGCCGCCCTTCTTGGTTTATTGATGGGTTTAGTCAGTGGTGTCGGTCTTGCTTTTCTAGTCGAATATCTTGATAATACGGTAAAAAGAGAAAAGGATCTCGAGACGCGGTTTCGTTATACGGTTTTAGGTACAGTGGATGAAGTAACAGGGGAAGATAATATCGAGACCTTTATGGTTCATAAGCCTTTGTCACCTATCTCAGAAAGCTACAGGTTGATCCGTTCCGGCATTCTGCTTTCATCTGCAGAACATCCTCCTAAAACTATTCTCACAACATCTATGGGGCCCAGGGAAGGGAAAACAAGCACAACTCTTAACCTGGCAAGAATCTTAGCTCAGAATAAAATGAAAATCCTGGTTATGGACTGTGATATGAGAAGGCCGAGGTTGCATACGTTATTTGATATGCCCAATGATGTCGGACTGAGCAATTATCTTTCTGGAACAACAAAGGAAAATATTCTTCATACAATTCCTGGAGGAGACATTACCGTTATCACTGCCGGTACAATACCGCCAAATCCTGCAGAATTATTGACTTCAAACAAGATGGAACTGTTGCTGGCCAAGGTGTCGGAAGTTTATGATCACGTACTGCTCGACTCTCCCCCTATCCATAGTGTTACCGATGCATTAACCTTGAGTGCAATGGTTGATGGTACTATCGTTGTAGTTCGAGCAGGAAAAACAACTTATGAGATGCTTGAAAACGGTTTGAAGAAATTACGTGACGTAAAAGGCAATATATTAGGGTTTGTGCTAAATGCCCGTCGTAAAAGTGATACGGTAAGGGGATATTACGGTTCCGGATATGGGTATGGATATGGATACAGTTATTCAAAGTATTATGCAGAAGATGACAAGTTAGAGGAGGAAAACAGCTGAGAGATCCTGGTTGACAGATCGGCCTCAAGCTTGAAATTTTTAACCTCATGCTGATTGAATGATTGATATTCATTGTCACATCTTACCTGGAATTGATGATGGCTCTCCAAATTTGGAGATTTCACTGAAAATGGCGCAAATAGCTGCCCAGGACGGTATCAAGGCTATCATTGCCACTCCTCATGTTGGAGATAATAATTTACAACGGGGCACCATCATTGAAAAAACAGCATTGTTGAATAGCTCGTTGGACGAAAACAATATCGATCTGAAAATTTACCCGGGTGGAGAGATACAATCACACAAAGCCAAATCTTTAGCAGGCATCCATACTCTGGCATCAAGCAACTATGTACTCATTGAGTTCCCTCATTCGTTTTTACCGTCTGATAGCGAAAGCTTGATAAGGTCTTTGATTTCAAAAGGCTATCAGGTGATTGTCGCCCACATCGAGAGGAACAGCGCCATTACCTTCCAACCCGAAAAAGTGGTTGAGTTGATTAATGCTGGTGCTAAAACCCAGGTTACTGCGGAGAGTGTGACCGGTTTTTTGGGGCCGGATAATAAACGCTGTGCAGATTACCTGCTGAAAAAGGGATGGGTCGATTTTATTGCGACCGATTCCCACTCGCCAAGATTCAGACGTCCGGCTCTTTCGCACGCAGTCAATATCGCTTCCCGAATTATCGGCAAAAAGGAAGCCGACAAACTCGTCCTGGATAATCCTAAAAAAATACTTCGGTTTGAATAGCCCTGTTGCTTTGACACGTAACTATTTGGTGGATTAATCTATGCCAGATGGTTGATGAAAATACTGCAATAAGTTGCCGATTTTATTGAGTGGACTATAAAGGGCAGGTGGCAGATCCGTCTTCTGATTTGTTCGTGTTTCGACAACAGTTCTTTTACGGGTTTCTATGAAAAAACTCTCCTATATCCTGTTTCTCTTCACACTCTGTTTTGCGCCTCTTGCGTTCGGTACTACCGAAAAGTGGTCAATGGCAGTTGTTGAATTGCTTGTTTGCTGCTCGACTGTCCTGTTTCTATTTGCTGTAAAGATAGAGAAAAAAACGTTGTTGATTGTTCCTGGCATGAAACCGATGGTTTTTTTGTTGTTGTGGATGGTCATACAAATTATCCCTCTTCCTGTCCCTCTAGTAAAATTCATTTCTCCTGCTTCTTTTGAGGTTTACAGGCCTGTTCTTGAGTTGTCCGGTTCACAATTTATCCCCCTTACAGTCAATCTGAAAGGGACGGTGAATGAGTTGCTGCGAATCGGCTCATACACACTTTTTTTCTTTCTAACAGTCCAATTTCTAGGAAATGGTGAAAAGTTGCAGCTAACGGTGAAGGTTGTTGCCTGGCTGGCTATTGGAATTGCCTTTTTGATGATCCTCCAGAAGTTGACCTCACCTAACGAAATTTATTGGTACAGGCCGGCCTTGGAAAACGTTTCTGTTACCGGGCCATGGGTTGCCCGTTCACAATACTGCGGTTTAATGGAAATGCTGGTGCCGATCATCCTGGCACTTTTTTTCTACTATCGGCCCATGGTGCACTATGAAGAATCATGGCGGGAGAAGTTTGTCTCTTTTTTCACCATGCCTGGAACTCATATGCATATTATTTTGGGAGTCGGTTTTGTTATAGCTGTGGTTTCGGTTTTTTTGAGTTTGAGCCGTGGTGGCATTATCAGTCTATGTGGTGCCATTGCCATGTTTTTCATTCTTCAGGGCCAGACAGGAAAAACGCAAAGATCGGTTTCAATAGCAGCCTTTATTGTCGGTTGTGTGCTCATGGGCGTTGCCTGGTTTGGCTGGCAGCCGATTTTGAGCCGATTTGGCACAATTTTTTCGGCAACAGGGGAGTTTCAAGAAAGTGGTAGACTGGAGCTGTGGCAAAATACAATGGCATTAATCGGTGACTTCTTTGTCACCGGTAGTGGGTTTGGTACCTATTTACATATATTCCCGGGTTATAAAACCATACTCAGTGATAAAATCTTTCACCATGCTCATAACGATTACCTTGAATTGATCTCAGATGGTGGAATAATCGGTTTCATGCTGGTTGCCTGGTTCGTTTTTACAATTCTCCGAACAGGTTGGAGAATGGTGCAAAAACGAAGGGATCTCTATTCTGTTCTTGTGACCATCGGGGCAATATGCGGTCTTGTTGGAATGCTGATCCATTCAATAACCGATTTTAATATGCATAACGGCGCAGATGGACTCTATTTCTTCTTTTTATGCGGCCTTGTTGTTTCAGCCGGACATACAAGATTACATTATCGTTCCAAGTCGACGCTACTGGATAGTATGGGCTCAGCACCAAATCGACTGGTGTTGGCAGGGGCTTTGCTGTTACTTGCAGTAACCTTGATTATCCAAACCGGTCAAGCCGTTGGCAGGAATCAGTATGCTCTTATTAAGAAGATCAATATAAATGGTCAGACCGGGTCAAAAAACTTAAAGATTGCAGAGGAAGCGGCTGCCAAAGCAGCGCGATGGGACCGATTATATGGTCTGTATCCGGCCCTACAGGGAGCAGTCAAATTCTATCAACACAATTATACACAATCATATGAATATTTCCTCCAGGCCGCAGGGCTTAATCCACTGAAAGGCTCTTTTCTTCAGCAAATTGGTCTCTTACTGGAAACAAGAGATAAGCAACTTGGCAGAACGTTTATAGAGCTAGGTTATCAGCGGGAATTGTTGAAAGATAATTATGTGCTTGCTTTGGTGGAGCATTATCTGGCTATAGACCTAAGACAGAAGGCAATAGAGGTTTTGCGGAAGAGGACGGCCACTAATTTAGACCTGCTCAAGACCATTGCGCCATTGCTGGGAAGGAATTCTTTTAGCAGAGAAGAGATTGGCAGAATTCTCCCGCCATCGACCCAGGCATGGATTACTTTTGGTTTATTCGTGAAAGGTAGATTTAATAACCTTGTGGAAGCAGAATATTACTTAAGGAATGCTTTGAGATTTCTCGGCGAGAATGAAAAAATAAGCCCTAATTATTTTATCCATCTTTACAACCTTTATATGAGACAGAAAGAAGATAGAAAGGCGGTTGAAATCATACACAAAGGTATTCAGCATTTACCTAATCATATTCCGTTCCATCTGCGCTTAGGTGATTATTATCTGCAGAAAAAAATCTATTACCGTGCTGAAGAAGAATACAACCAGGTTTTATTGCTTGAACCGGGTAATCAACATGCCGCTAAAAGATTAAGGGAACTGAAGAAAAAAATGCTGGAGTAGTTGTTCATTTTGCATCTTCTTTCATAGAATCGCTTTATCCTTAAGAAATTTTTCGATAGAGGGCTTGGTCAGGTATATTCCCGACAGGATATCATCCCCCACTTTTATTGCTGGTATCATCCGAATACCATCCCGCCAACTCCTCAGGGGTTGTGCCACGATATCCACCTCTTCCAGTATAAAACCATCGGTTTGTTTTAGCAGTTCTTGAAGATGCTTTGCTGCCAAATGGCAGCGCGGGCAAAGTGCCTGCTTATAGAAGGTCACTTCCATTATTCGTTTACCTTTGGTGGTTATGCGTTTTTTATCGGTAATCATCAGAGGAACTACCGGTTTCGAAAAGAGTATGAGTTTCTTTGAACCGAGAATACACAAAAATAACAAGTTCACAAAGTAAAAGTATGGTAGAGAATAGGCCGATACCAGAACTCATGTTTTTGAAGGTCTGTTGTTTTAAAACTAAGAAGTGAGATGAAGGCAAAAAGACAAAATCAGACCCACTGTCTTCGCTGCGGTGAATGCTGCAGACAGGGAGGTCCCGCTCTTCACAGTCGTGATTTGCATCTATACCGGGATGGAACGCTCACAAGGCAGGTCTTGATTACGGTAAGGAAAGGAGAGTTGGTGCACCATCCCTTATATGATGGTGTCAGACCGGCAGGATGCGAACTTGTCAAGGTCAAAGGAAAGGGTAGTAAGTGGTGTTGTTTATTCTTAGATGAATCGTCAAACGGGTGCACCATCTATCAGCATCGGCCCTATGCCTGTTCAGTACTGAAATGTTGGGAGCCGGAAGAGCTGCTGGCACTGGTGGAAAGGGACACACTCTCCCGATTTGATTTACTGGATTCAGATGATCCGATGCTGGCGGTTGTGGAAGAGTATGAACAAAAATTCCCCTGTCCAGACATGAAAGCCCTGGCCGGCTGGAGTGCGGGTGATTTTCAGGATAATGGTAAGGATCTGGAGAAGATAATCAATAACGACCTGAGTTTTAGAAACCAGCTGGTTATTGACTACTCCCTTGGGCTGGATGATGAGCTTTTTCTATTTGGTCGTCCGTTATTCCAGCAACTCAGGCCGCTTGGCTTTTCTGTTGTCCAGAGACAAGGTGGTGTGAGACTTCTATTTGATCCCACACCAGATAATCGAAGCAAATAATTTGAAAAAGCTATCCCAATGTTCCCACTTCTAAATATTGACTTTTTGGAAGAGGTTATTTTCTGTTAACTATTACCAACTGATCCGTTCCAGTTCTTCACCTTTGGTCGAGATGGTGATCTGTTCGACAGGAACTGTTTTGTCGGCTTTGTCTATGGCCTGTTTAACTATAACATTCATGGCCGAACAGCAGGGGACCTCCATAATCAGGATAGTGAGACTTTTAAGATTGCAATTGGCAATTATTTCACTGAACCTCTCAACGTAACTGCTGGCGTCATCAAACTTGGGACATCCCATCATCATTACTTTCCCAGCCAGATATTTCTCCTGAAAACCTGCGTGGGCGGCAGCTGTACAGTCGGCAACCACCAGAAGGTCGCAATCCTGCAGAAATGGTGCATGGGCGGGAATCAGCCTGATCTGTATGGGCCAATGAGTCAGAGCTGAGCCGGATGCATTTGCCATTTGCACATTTACCGGTTTGTTAGCAGACTGACATGGGCTTGAGTCTGTAAACGATTGCATCAGGTTTGACGGGCAACCGCACGCCATAGTTTTATCTGTATCACCTTTTTCATTTTTCATAATATTTTATCCTAATAGTAAGAGATCAGTTGGTGGTTTCTTGTTCGGCAAGGAGTTGTTTTCCTTGTTCTTCACCACCTGTTGTCTGAAATTCTTCAAGAGAAACACCTATGCGGTTACCACTGTCGATGTCTGCCAACAGACAGGCATCATGGAAAACAGCCGAAAGATCTTTGTCCACATTGTTTTGCTGCCCAGTACGGTTTAAAAGAGTTGAGACCTGGTCGACCAGCTCTTCTTTGGCCTTCAACTTGTCTAACGTTTCCTGGGGGTTTTCGATCTTTGACAGGAGAGCCGAAGTGAGAATGACCGCCATATCACTGTTTTCCTGTTTACACAGAATCTCTCCATAATCCGCCCGTTTCTTTACAAGGTTGAACCCTTCGTCATCGCTGATCATCTGCCGTTTTACTTCGATAGTCAAACGATCCTTGAAAAGATTTTCCTGTTTGGCCAGGATTTCTGGCGGCATAGAGCCAAGACACTGTTCGGCATACTGACAGTACGAGGCGCAGCCAAAATCGATTTTCGGATTCAGTGCCTTATAGCCGCAATGCTTGCAGGCTCTTTGGCTATCGTCCTTAAAAAATTCAATCTTATGACCGCATTTCGGGCATGGTGAATCAAAGACTTCTGAACCTGCCCAATAACGATTATCTTGTCCAGGACATTGCATGTCGATTACCCTGTTTTGTTTTTACTGGTTTTAAGCATCATTGAAAAAACCATTATTCAATAGGTTTTAATCAAGAACAGCCTCTCGAAGCTGTTCAACACCAAAACGCTCCATGAAGCGAGCGGTGCGAGTATTATATTTTGCATTTTCCTGATAGTGGAAAAGGCATTTCTTAACAATTCTCACGGCCTCATCTTCTGTCAAGCCAGAAATCACTTCATCACCAATCCGGGCGTTGTTGCCTCCATTGCCACCAAAAATAACGCTCCAGCCTTTTTTAGAAGCAATTAACCCGACATCCCGAACTTTTGGAGATGTGCAGCACATCCGGCAACCGGCAACAGCCGCTTTCACTTTCGCCCGAAGCGGCTCTTCAAATGAAAGCTGTTCCAGCTTCTTTTTCATCTCCAGAGTATCTTCAACGCCATACTTACACCACTTCTTCCCGGGGCATGCCTGAACAAAACTGATACCGTTTTTGGCTGGAACATGAATAAACTGTTCTATATCTTTTTTAAACTGTTCGAGCAGCTTTTCGTCCATACCGAGAAGGGCCAGCCGTTGTGCTGAAGTTACTTTGACCATTGGCACCTGGTATTTTCTGATCAGTCCAATAATCTGTTCCAGCTCTTCGGGAGTAAAAAGAGCCATGTTCAACCCTGGGACAGTTGTGTATGTTTTGAGATTGGAATCCATTTATGGCACTTACAATTAGCTGGAAAAATAAACAGGCCTTGGTCTTTTAGTCCACCAGTACTCGGTAACTCCTCTTTTCTTTATGCATCTGTTTTAAGGTCTGCTGAATAAACTGCTTGTTTCAGTAAGAAGGTAAAGCGGGTTATACTATTTGGCAACCCGCTTTACCTTTATTCAGTGGCGATTAATTAGCCAAGAATTGCCTGCAGGTCCTCTGCTGCGGTTTCAGCAACCGGTTTTACGGCAAAGTTCTCCACCAGCACATTGAGTACGTTGGGTGTGATAAAAGCCGGCAGGGAGGGTCCGAGACGAATATCCTTAATGCCCAGGCTGAACAGGGAGAGCAGAATGACTACTGCTTTTTGTTCGTACCAGGAAAGGACCAGGGATAGTGGCAGATCATTTACACCACAGTCAAACGCACCTGCAAGGGCAACTGCGATCTGGATTGCGGAATATGCATCATTGCACTGACCGACATCCAAAAGACGTGGAATTCCGTCGATATCCCCAAGCTGTTTATCAAAGAATCGGAATTTGCCACAGGCCAGAGTCAACACCATGCAGTCATTCGGGATTTGCTCTACCAGGTCAGTGTAATAGTTACGACCGGGTTTTGCTCCGTCACATCCGCCAACAAGGAAGAAGTGTTTGATCGCTTCAGACTTAACACCATCAATAACCTTATCGGCAACACTCATGACGGTGTTTCTGGCAAAACCGGTCATTACAGATCCTGCATCGGAATCTTCGGTGAATCCTTCAAGCTCAAGAGCACGTTCTATGACAGGTGTGAAATCTTTGTCCTCGCCAATGTGCGCGACATCAGGCCAACCGACAAGACCGGTGGTAAAGACATTGTCTTTGTAAGTATCTTTCGGCTTCTGAATACAGTTTGTGGTAAACAGGATGGAACCGGGAAATTCAGGCATCTCTTTCTGCTGATTTTGCCAGGCGGTACCATAATGGCCATAGAAATGGTCATATTTCTTTAATTCCGGGTAACCGTGGCAGGGCAGCATTTCACCATGAGTGTAGATGTTGATCCCTTTACCTTCCGTCTGCTTCAGCAGCATATCCAGGTCTTTCAGATCATGACCGGTGACCAGGATAGCCTTGCCTTTTTTATGACCCAGCGGTACGCTGGTCGGTTCCGGATGACCATAGGTTCCGGTGTTTCCGGCATCAAGAAGTTCCATTGCTTTAATGTTGATGGTCCCGCATTGCATGGCCATGCCGACAAGTTCTTCAAGACCTAAGCTCTCAGTCAGTTTCCCCATGGTCTCATGGATAAACTCGTAAATGGAATCATCTTCCTTGTTCAGTACTGCAGCGTGATCGGTATAAGCTCCGAGACCGCGAATGCCGTAGATAATGATCTGCTTCAGGGAACGAAGATCTTTGTTCTCATCAAGAGTATTGATATAGTCGAGCTCAGCGCCTTGAACGGCAAGACCTGCTACGGTGTCGGCAGGTGTATATGACGCACAGGAAGCAGCAAAATCAACATTGCCGCCGGCACCTTCAACCTTCTGTTTCATCTCTTCACGGAGCTGAACGGTCTTGTTGATCAGTTCTTCAAAGCGTGTTTCATCGAAGTCGACATTGGTCAGACAGCTGAAGATGGCCTCTGCCGTAAAACGATTTACACCGCCATCGACAACGCCGACTTTTCTCCCTTCGGCAGCTACAAGAGATAGACCCTGGACAGCATGGGTCAACAGATCCTGAAGATTGGATACATCTTCGTTTTTTCCGCAGACACCAATCTTGGTGCATCCGGTTCCTTTAGCAGTTTGTTCGCATTGGTTACAAAACATTTTGATTTCCTCTAAGTTTTAAATGGATAAGAAGTATAAACTTTAAAAACAAAAGTTGGCACAGCAACCGTTGCTCCGCGAGCATGAATTGCATATACCAACATTTAATCGCGTTGTTTGATGATTGGGAATATACGAGAATGGAGAATGAGAAACCTTGATCTAGATCAAAAGGGTGCTTTTTGTGTGAAAAAAGCTCTGTTCATCGAACAGTCGCTGAAATCAGCAGTCGTGTGCTTTGATCTCTGCTGTGTTTGCTTAAATCATAGTGGGAGTATTTTTGTTCTACATTAAATCCCGATTCATGTAGTAATCTTTGCCACTTCTCTTCAGTGAATATCTGGAGTGTCATGCTATGTCTGTAATCTTCTCTTTCTATCCTGTAGTTGTCTTGTGTTCGTATTCTATATCTTTCTTCCAAGATAAGTTTTTCGTTTTCAGGCTCGTAGGATTTAATTGTCTCTTTAATTATTTTTGTGGTGTTTTTATTCTCAAAGACCTGAAATTGGAAAATTTTATACCCGGCCGAGTTGCGAAGTGTACTGTTTGGGATAAAAAGCTCCAGCAGGAGTTTCCCTTGGTCTTTTAACAGGGAACGGCAGCAAGACAGACAGTCCTTAACAGAACCGGTATCGGACAATAGATTGAGTGTATTGTAGGGGATAATTATAGAGTTAAACGTGTCTCTTAGATGAAATTGAGATATGTCGGCGCAAAGGTAGCGGATATTCTGACTGGAGTGGCTTTTTGCCTTTTGCAGCATAGGCTTAGAGATATCAATGCCGACCATTCGCCGGCCGGCCCGGGCAAGTTTACGAGCAAGTCTCCCGGTGCCGCAACCTAATTCCAGGGCTGTCCCTTTTGTTGGAGTATATTTGAGATAGAAGGGGAGATCTTCCTCGAAATTTGCCATTTCAATATCGTATAGTGCACAATATTTTTCTGGCGGCAGGGGGGAGAAAGAGTAGTCAGGCTCTTTGTGTAGATCAAATTCGTCCAATGTTTCCGGAGGTAAACCGAGTCTTGTTAGTGTTTGATCGTGATATGGTTTTGCTTGATTTTGAAAATAAAGAACAAAAGCAGGGTGGAAAAGAGCAACAATTCCATTATCAATTGATAATACAGGCACTACACGTAATATTTTTCTTCATAGACTCAGAAATAAAACAGACTGCCGAGATAGTCTTACAAGCCCAACCCAGCAGTCTGTAAAAACAGATGATACTTCTGGGTTTATGCTAACAAAGCCTTTCTCCAGCCGGCTTTCTTAAGCCGTTCAACCCGCTCGATGTTCCAGCTTCTGATTTTTTCCAGATAATTCTGGGGATCCTGGTCTTTCGTGGCAATGATCTCATTTCTTTCGTGGGTAATGTCTTCTGTTTCTCCGGGATACATTTCCCTCCAGGTTGCATAACCCCTGTCGAAAATGAACTCCGGATTTACAGTAGCCGGATCTATCTTCAATTTAGTGATAGCAAACATCCTGGCAATTTCCATATCATATGAGATTACCCAGCCATTATCATTGATAATGGCATCATCGTCCTGGCTTGCTTTATTAGAACAGTTTGGGCAATAGAGATGCTCAATGACCTCAGGGGCCATGACATTATCGCGAAGATGAAATTGGACTTCACTTTGACCACATTCACATTTTTGACGTACTTCCTGGCACATAACAAACTCCTTGGTGTTGTTATAAACTGTTTTTACTTCTTCCGTTATATATTTTTGCCCTGATCATCTTTCAAGAGATGACAGGTTTAATCATCACTTATCTGAATAGCTTCGGCTTCGCAGAGTTCCTGACAGGTATAGCACCCATGACACTCACCTTCATCAATGACATTCGATTTGCCATTAGCTAATTCGTATACATCACCGGGGCAGCCTTCCACGCATTCACCGCATCCGGTACACTTCTCTTCATTAACTTCAACATGCCACATAGAGCGATCCTGTTTTATTCATCAAAAAAGGCTTTTGGTAATCTGACACTTCTCCAGCAAGAACTGCTCCTTTTTTAACCTTTTTAGCCAATGAATAAAAACAAAAAAATTTGTTGACTCTAATTGATAATAGTTATTATATGAAAACTATTATTACTAGTAATTGGCAAGTTGTCAAGTAGAAACAGTAGAGTTTTAAGACCTGAAGAGGTTTGTAACGATTTAGTAGGTTTGTAGCAGGAGGGGCGATGACGGTACCTGTGGTGGACATTGGTTTATGCTCAGAGTGTGGTGGCTGTGTTGAAATAGCCCCTGAGGTTTTTCAGTATAATGAACATACCGGTTTGATTGAAGTTGTTGAGTCAGATGATTATCCGGTTGAAGATGTTGAAGAAGCAATAAAAAACTGCCCTGAGGATTGTATTCATTGGGATGAGTAAGAAAATACCTATATTGTTACGTTTTCAGTGGGTAACACTGCTGATGTTATACTTAGGTTTGTTTTTCAGTCAGAATTTGGCAGCATCCCCTGAGGTCTTGGAGGTCGGATCCTTCAGCAAAGGTCAGCCTGGCCAACAAATTCCCTCTGGCTGGCAGGAGCTTAAATTTGATAACATAAAAAAACGTACCAGCTATCGCCTTGTCAGTGACTCCGGCAGGATGGCCCTGCAAGCCGTAAGTGATGGATCAGCATCAGGTCTGTTTAAAAAAATAAAGATAAACCCAAAAGAGTTTCCATTCATCCGGTGGAGTTGGAAGGTGTCCAATGTATATGAAAAGGGTGATGGAAGGATAAAAGGGGGCGACGATTATCCTGCGAGGATCTATTTTACATTCGGGCACGATCCTTCCCAGGTTTCCATTTTGCAGAAAACTAAATTGGAATTGATCAAAGCGCTTTATGGCCAATACCCGCCTTTGGCTACCATAAATTATATTTGGGCAAGCAAATTGAAAACGGGTCAGATCCTGCCAAGTCCGTACGCGGAAGAAAGCATGATGGTGGCTGTGGAGAGCGGAAGCTCAAAAATTGGTCGCTGGTTCAGCTATACACGTAATATTCTTGAGGATTACAAAAAAATTTATGGCAAAGACCCTTTTTTTATCACGGGTGTTGCTATCATGACCGATTCAGATGATACACAAGAGATTGCCACCTGTTGGTACGGTGATATCACTTTCCTGAAATCCAATCCTTCCCAGAAAATAACTCAAAGTCGACAGCTGGTTGAGCGCTAAATAGACTCGTTAAATAATTGTACCACTCATAGGCGACTCCTACAGCTGTCTCGTGTGTCTCTTTTGCAAAAAGTGTCTCACTTCTTGAGAGACACTTTTCTTTTTATCTCCTTGTTGTTGGATCGATTTAAAAAAGTAATAAAATAAAGGGGTTTTAGTTGTCATCTCCCTCAATATGGTCAGTCTTCTGAATGTGTATCATATTGTCTCATTTAATTTGAAAGTTTTAGATAACAGTACTGACATTAATTGAAATATAGTGAAGAGCCTCATCTAAGCATCCAATATTATAGAATTAAATCGGTTCGGTTTAACCATGGTGGCTGCTATGTTTTGTTTCGGCATTGTTATTGCATCAGGTGGGTGTTATGCAATTACCACCAGAAGAAAACTTGATTGAAGAAATAGTAGCAGTCACTGAAAAACTGATTGGTCTTGCTCGGGAAGGCAATGACAGGGCTACAGAAGAAAGAAGCCGCCTGTTTTTTGGAGATGTACTCGATTACTCATTTAAACTGCAGAAAGAAGCGAAAATGGAGCTTGTAGTGAGAAGGGGTACATATATCAAAGGGATTGAGAGACCAAAGAAATAAATAATATAAATAGCCTGCCAGAAACCGTTCTGGCAGGGTTGCGCCCGTTACCAATATTTTACAACGATGAGATATGGACAAGAAATCATTTAATGTAATCATTCCAGATTACAAGTATTGGAGACAGAATATCAAATGCCAGACCGGATGTCCCGTTGATACTGATTCAAGGGGGTACGTTCGGGCTATTGCAGAAGGAAATAATGAAGAAGCCTACTGGATTGCCCGGCTGCCGAATCCGCTGGCTTCAATTTGTGGTCGGATTTGTGCTGCACCATGTGAAATGGCATGTCGCAGAAAAATGATTGATGATTCCGTGTCGATTAGGGCGCTGAAACGTTTCGTTACCGAGAAGCACGGTGTCGAATTTGTCGGTGACAGTGAGAAATTCGCCGAAGAGCTGAAACAGAAGCTCAAGGATAACGGATATGGTCTGATTGACATCGCAGTCGATGAATCGAGGCCGATATCCATTATCGGTTCCGGTCCCGCCGGACTAGCCTGTGCTCATGAGCTTGCTCTGATGGGATATAAGGCGGTTATTTATGAGATGGAAGAGGTTGCCGGCGGAATGTGTGTCGTTGGCATTCCACCATATCGTCTGGACAGGGAACTGCTCCAGGCCGAAATAGATGCGATCAAAGCACTGGGAGTTGAAATCAAGCTCGGTGTTCAGATCGGCAAAGATATCTCTCTTCAGGAACTATACGACAATTCTGCCGCTGTGCTGATAGCCGTCGGTGCGAAGAATTCACGAATCATTCCTATGGAAGGCAGTGATGCCAAAGGTGTGGTCGGAGGTGTTGATTTCCTTCGTGATGTCTTTACCGGCAAAGAGGTTGATATCGGTAAAAAAATAGTTGTTATCGGTGGTGGTAATGTTGCCTATGATGTTGCCAGAACCTCTGTAAGACAGAAAGGCGTGGAAGCTGTCTCACTAGTCTGTATTGAGAAGTTCGAAGATATGCTCGCCGATGATATTGAAATAGAAGAAGGGGAAGAGGAAGGCGTAAGCCGTGTCAATGAGTATGGACCTCACCGGATCAACAGTGATGAAAACGGCAATGTTGTTTCCATTACTTTTAAGCGTTGTACCTCGATTTTTGACAGCGAACAGCAGTTCAATCCCCGTTACGATGAATCGGATCTGATCACCATTGAAGCTGATACTATCTTTTTCTCTATTGGTCAGTCCTTCGATCTTTCATTGCTTGATAATGTTGAGCTTGATGTGGAGATGAGCGACAGGGGAATGATTCAGGTTGGTCATGACCAGGTTTGTACATCGGTCTCCGGTCTCTATGTGGCGGGCGATCTTGCCTACGGGCCCCGTCTGGTTATCGATGCCATTGCCAGTGGAAAACAGGCAGCTCTGGCGATCCACGAATATCTCAGTGCAAAACATATTGGTCTGGAGAAGCTGGAAAATCACACCGAAACGTATATGGGTGAAGTTGAAGACAACAAAGTAACCCATTATCCGGAATTTGAGAAAATTCAGCGTGAGCATGTTCCGGCCATACCTGTTCAGCAGCGTATTGAGTCGATTGAAGCCCTGGTTGAAAAAGGTTTTCTTAAGGAAATGGCCCAGGAGCAGGGTGCCAGATGTCTCAATTGCGCAGTCAATACTATATTTAATGGCGATCGATGTATCCTGTGCGGTGGATGTGCCGATGTCTGCCCAGAATACTGCCTGCGCCTCGTCAGTCTGGAAAACATAGCAAAAGACGAGAAACTCACACGACTATATAAAAATAGATACGGGAGCGAGCCGATAGGCAAAGGGGCTGCCATCATCAAGGACGAAGAGCGGTGTATCAGGTGCGCTCTTTGTGCCAAACGATGTCCCGTAGACGCGATAACTATGGAAAGATTTGTATCGAAGGAGGTCTTGGTTAATGAGTAGTCAAACTGTAGATAAACCGGGTAGTTCAAGGCGTGATTTCTTAGAAAAAGCATCCTTTATTACTGCCGTTGTTGCCACGGCCGGTGTCGTTGGTGGCGCATTGAGACTGATTAAGCCTAATGTTCGCTATGAAGAGCCGACAAAGTTCAAGATCGGCAAGGTAGAACAGTTCCCCCAGGGAACAGTTAAAAACCTGTCGGATAAAAAGGTGATGATCTTTGCCGATGCGGATGGGTTGTATGCCATATCCAGCATCTGTACCCATCTTGGCTGCCTTGTCAGCCTGACCGAGTGGGGATTTCAATGTCCCTGTCATGGATCAAAATATACTCCGGATGGCAAGGTAATCGCCGGACCGGCACCTCGACCGCTTGAGTGGCATGAAATCAGTCAGGAGGTGGATGGAACATTGGTTGTTGATACAGCAAAGGCAGTACCCATCGGGACAAAGTACATCTTTGCATAAACGTTAAGGAAAAAGCGGATACGAACGATGAATGAAATGAATAAATCCGGACTGACAAAGTTCAAGGATAATTTACTCTCATTGAAAGATTCGATGTCTGGATCTTATTTACGAAGCGGGGAGCTTTCGTCAGACAAATCACGGGCTGCCGTGATGTTTAACAATTTCTTCCTCCATGTTCAGGGAGTCAAGACCCACATTAACACATTGAGGCCATCCTACACTGTCGGTTTTGGTCTCATCTCACTCTTTTTATTAATCATAGCCTTTATCTCAGGCATTTTCCTGATGGTGTATTACAACCCATCCATCGAAAATGCCTTTAATACCGTAAAGGATATCAATTTTGTGGTAACCGGCGGACGATTTATGCGAAATATCCATAAGTGGTCCGGAGAGGCGATGATCATCTTTGTCATTCTTCATATGGCAAGGGTGTTCTTCACTGGTTCTTACCGAAAGGGAAGAGAGTTCAACTGGGTGATCGGTATTGTACTGCTGATCCTAACCTTTGTTCTCAATCTGACCGGGTATATGCTGCCGTGGGATCAGCTTTCCTACTGGGCGCTGGTCATTGTTGCCAATATCATGAATTCACCCAAAGAGCTGACCGATATTTTGGGACTGACCCAATATTTCGATATCGGCGGCTTTCAAAAAGAACTGTTCCTGGGTGGCCTTAACCCAGGTCAGGAGTCGCTGACCAGGGTTTATCTGTTCCATATCATGGTACTGCCGTCGCTGATCCTTGTGTTCCTCGGTGCTCATTTCTGGAGAATCAGAAAGGACGGTGGTCTCACCAGGCCGGATTCCTATGAGACCAAGGAAGGTGATGCTTCTTACACTCCGGCAGCCGACAAAAAAGGTGGTATTTTCCCCACGTACAAGACATATGGTCTGATGGAACTGGCCAAGGGCAAGACTCCGGCAGTAGACAACGATGTTGAAAATACGGTAATGAGTTACCCCAATCTTCTTGTTGCCGAGATTGCCGTGTTTATGCTGACCCTGGCAGGAGTTTTAGCTTATGCCTTTTACATTGATGCTCCGCTCAAAGAATTGGCCAATGCTGCCATTCCGGAAAATCCGGCCAAGGCGCCCTGGTACTTCCTCGGACTCCAGGAGCTGGTCGGCTATTCAGCCTTTATGGGCGGAATTGTCCTGCCGTCAATGGCGGTCCTTGGTTTGTTGCTCATTCCTTACCTTGACCGTGAAGATAATAACGTCGGCATCTGGTTCACCAACGGCCAGGGCCGTTCTGTTGCCATTCAGTCTTTTGTCCTGTCGGCATTAGGTCTGGTCGGCATGCTGGCCTTTGTAGTAAATTTTGGTTGGTTCAGGAACTGGTGGCCCGATATTCCACAGATACTTATTATTCTGGTTAATCCCGGTAACCTGTGGGTCGGTTTCTTAATGGTCTGGTCACTCTTCATCATCAAGAGGACAGGTTCTACCCGTATGGGCGCTATAGCCCTGTTCACCATGACGCTGGTTACTTATGTCATTCTAACATATACCGGAACAGTGCTGCGCGGACCCAACTGGGATTTCTTCTGGTCTCAAAGCCAGTGGCCGATACATTGATGAATTGAAGATGAATCGAACGAGGGGATAGAAAAATATTCTTACATAGGTATAACAATGCACAGTAGATTTTATTTATCTTTATTGCTGGTTGCTTCGGTCGTGGTA